>JAILHD010000021.1 GCA_024696155.1 Treponema sp.
AAGGTTTGCCCCCTAATTCCCCCCGAGAGCGGTTCAATAGCATTCCTTAATTTTTGGAAAGGGGGTGTTGGGGGGGTGCCCCGCGGCAGGGGGGAAGGGGGAAAACCTTTTGCGTGCCCGCTTGTTTTAGTTGCGATACTCGCGGGCGGCATTTTTTTGTTTACGTTGATTTTACAGCGCGAAGAATAGATTTGGCGGCTTATACAAAAAGAGTGCTTACTGCAACCGCCTCGATAATTTGTATTTGCAAAAAAAGTTAGGCGGATGAAGGTGTTCAAGCCCTTCACCCGGAATTTGCCCGCGTGCGGAAACAGGCAGGACACAAAGCGGAACGCTACTGCGTAACGAAGTGAAGCAGATGCGTGGAGCGACTGGCCTGACTGTGCTTGCATTAAAAAGCGTGCGTTACTTCTGTGCGCTGCTACCTGCGAGCTTGCTAGTAAATGCAAACAGTCTGCGAAGGAATGGAGCGCAACGAAGTGAAGCAGAATGAGTGAGCTGTCTGTTTGCTACCTTTTCCTGGAAGATGAAGCTTGTAGTGTAGGGGAAGTGTAGTGAGCGAAGGCGGTATGAAATACGGCCGAAGCGAACGGCTTTGAAGAGACCCTTTTTGAAAACTATGTTACAATGACTTTATGAAGATTGAACATGTAGCACTTTATGTAACTGACCTGGAAAAAGCTAAAGACTTTTTTGTGACCTTCTTAAACGGTAAAGCCAATGACGGCTATCACAATACAAAAACAGATTTTAGATCTTACTTCATTTCTTTTGATGACGGTGCCCGCCTGGAACTTATGACAAGGCCTGAACTCGTGGAGCAGAATAAGAGCCCTTACAGAACCGGTTATGCTCATGTTGCGTTTAGCGTTGGAAGCAAAGAAGCTGTGGATGAATTAACTGCGAAGCTGGATGCAGCAGGTTACTCAGTTACCAGCGGACCGCGTACAACTGGAGACGGATATTACGAAAGCTGCATTATTGCTCTTGAAGATAACATGATTGAAATTACGGAATAACAGAATTGCATTTTTTGATGCCTTATGTATTAGACTATAAAAGTATCTCAGCCCTGAGAGCTGAGACGAAATACCAAAAAAGATACATAAATGATACGAATTATGATACTGTAACTTAAATCTTTTCAAGTAAACTCAAACCTTTTCAGGTTGCCTAAATCCTTATAATATAATATAATGGTAATATCAAATTAGGAACTTCACCGGATTTGAATGGATTCGACAGTAAGTCATATGCTCTTCCAAGCTGATGACGAGGGTTCGACTCCCTTCATCCGCTCTTCTAAAGCTCATCGATAAGATGGGCTTTTTTTATGCCTAAAACCTTTTATTATATGAAATTAAAATTTCGAGATATATTATTTATATTTAATATATCCTGACTTGCTGTACCACTATCTTGAACGTAACGGCATTTTTAACGGATTTGGGATCGGATTGGATAAAAGATTGGATAAAGAATTTGATAAACCTATTTATGTGATTACGGTAGTGAATGCAGGCAAATTTTTTTTAAAGATATGTGTTTAACAGCTAGAGGTTCAGACTTGTGCTTAAAAGGAGTGGAGAGGTTTGTAGAAAAATTATTGATTGTAAAAGTTTGTCTTATTTCAACATCGTTATTATCTAGATTTAGCAACTTTCATATGTTCTGTAAGATTGGACGTATGAATAACATATTTTTTTTATATATTGTTTTGCCTCGTCTAATGTCATTTGATATTTTCTAAATGCTTATATACCTTCATAAGTTCCAGAAGTATCTTTGCTGCTAATATACATCAGAGGCAGCAAGAAAAATCCATTCCTTACCATTCCATACAAATGGATCTGTACATTACATACTCATAAGCTTACCTCCAGTTATAATAGTCTTTCTTCCCTTTTGAATAATGACCATGAATCTTTCTCATAAGCTTGTCTGCCTGCTTATGAGAATAAACATGTTTGATTATGTAATTATCATCAAGCAAAATACAATTTTGAGCTGGATAATAAATAGCTGATGATTTACCATGGTTATAAAAGAGAGAAAATACTCCACATTGTAGAGAACTGCCTGGATAGTCATTTTCGTGAAATTTATCCTTAATCTCTTTTACTAACCATTCATCATTCATTTTTTACAATTCCAGTTCAACTACAATCTTACCACCAGAAAGGCTTGCTAGTTTTCCGCCATAGTTCATCTTCTTTGGCTTTGCTTCGCGGATAATCTTTGACGCAAGAGCTCTGATGTGACCTGCTTTTTCAAGACCTGTATTACCAGAGATTTTTGCAACAGGATTTTCGATACTTACCAGAATAGAGTTCTTGTCATACTGGTTGTATGGCTCAGCTTGAACTACAGTTTCAAGATTCTCATAAAAGTCATGCTTAGCTTTCCGGATTTTTTCTGCATCAGTTGAAAGAGCTTCCGGATTGATGTTGTTGCAAAGTTTTTCAAGTTCATAAGGAACAGAGTCGCGTTCCCAGCTGTAGAAGTTTGTTCCTACGAGTGGGAGTGTGAACTTTGCAGAGTTCTTCTTAAAGTAGCGGATAAATGCCTGGTCAATACTTTCGCGTGATGAATCGTAATTTAGCTTTTCAATTGCTGAATCAAAAACCAATTCCAGGTCTTCAGGATTGATTTCCTGCATTCGGCCATAACAGATAGAGAAAAGAATCTCAACACTTAAAGGTTCAAGAATATATTCTGTAACCTGTGAGAACAATTCAAAAACTTCTGAGCGGCGGATATAAAGTTCACCTGCAAGTAAAGAGTCTTTTGCTTCAACAGCTGCAAGAAGTGGTCCGATGTGTACAAGGTAATCAAACAGATTTTTGTCTGATACATCTACATCTGGAGCAACGTAAATTACAGGATTGCAGTTAAGCTCTGACTTTATGTAAACATAATAGCTTGGTGTGTAATAAGTACTTGAAGCAAACTTTAGTGCGCCTTCTACATTTGGAAGATCATTCTTTCCCCACTTACCAACAAAATCGAGCTGGCCTGTTTTGCTCTTTGTGAATTCAAAGCAGTCGTTGGCTGTCTTAATTAAAATCTGTGCGTTCATAGACACCTCACAATTTATTTTGGACGTATAGGATAACCTCCTTCAGTTTACATCTCAATTATAAAACAGAGGGTGTAGCAAATAAGTGAGCACCCTCAAAAAAGATGTGATATAATATAAAATAAGGATTTTATATTATGAATTCTGAAAATCTCGTTTATTTTGTAGCAGTTTTTGTATGTGCAATTATATTTATATCAATTTCCATCTATGCTTTTTTCACAAAAAAGCCAATTAATTTCTGGACATGGGAAAAGATTTCAACTGACTCAATCACTGATATAAAAAGTTTTAATCGATCTTATGGTATTATGTGGTTAATATATGGCTTGTGTTGGCTTATTTCAGATGTTCTAGGTTTATTTAGCTTTGTAGCCAGTATTATTTTTCTTATATCTTTAAATACTATTGGAATAATATTGTTAATTTTTATAAATCAAAAAATTAGAAAACAGTATTTTAAGAGAAGTTTTGAGTGATTTTGAGGTTAAAATGGCACAGAAAAAGCAGAAAGAATTCAAAAATAATTCTTATCATACTCTTAATTATCTGATGAAAATTGATCAGTCGATTCGTAACGGGGAATATCCGAATGCTAATAAACTGAATAAGATGTGGGGAACTGAATTCAGCCGCAGTACTTTTGGACGCTATATAAGAACCTTACAAGATGACTATGGTGCACCAGTTGAATTTGATTTTACAAAGAATGGATACTATTACACAGACAATACTTTTTATATACAGCAGGTAATGTTAAAAGAAGGGGAACTTCTGACGCTATCTACAATTCTACCACTGCTGGAACAGTATAAGAATACACCGCTTGAAGAGTCTTACAGAAACCTGATGAATAAGCTGATTGAAATGCTTCCTCAAAATATTACTGTTGATTCGGCTCTTATCAATAACGAAGTTCATTTTATTTCTGACCCGATTACAAAGCTTGAAGATGGTGTTTTTGAAAAGGTATTAAAAGCTACAAAATCTCAGATGACTCTTGAGATGGAATATAAAACGGCCCAAAACAAAGATTATGAAGTACGCCGCTTTGATCCATATCATATAATTTGTCAGAAAGGAAGCTGGTATGTTCTTGGATATTCTTATCACGCTGAGGCTATCCGTCTTTATGCCATGCCCCGAATCCGTAATTGTAAGATTACAAAAGACAAGTTTTCGATTCCAAAGGACTTTAAGCTTAGTGACCATATTGATGTTCAGATGGGCGCCTGGGGAAACAGCGGCGAAAAGTTCAAAGTAGAGATTGAGTTTGAAAAAGGTCTTAAAACTTTTGTAATGGAACGTACCTGGCACAAGGGACAAACTTTACACGAAAACAAAGATGGTTCTGTTTATCTTTCGTTTGAAACTAATCAACTTTCGCAGACTGCTTCGTGGGTTATGTCATTTACAGGTGGTGCAAAAGTTTTGAATCCGCCGAAATTGAAAGATGAAGTTCGTGCTGCAGCAGAAAAGATTCTGGCCAACTGTTAAACAATCAAGCATTTAAAAACTTCCTTCCAATATCAAAGTAAAGCTTCCACTTTCTTTTAAAAGAAATCCTTCTGAAAAAATTGAAAGTATATATTCTTGATTTTCTTGTAATTCAGAACAATTATAATTTATTTCTTGAACTGTATTTGTAACAGACACTGTTGTTTTTGGAGACTCCACTGTCCATGAATATGTATTACCTTTTTTTTCAAAAGAGGATGATTTACCTGTAGTACTTGTATTTGAAGTTGTACTGATTTTTGAAAAATGAAGAGTGAAGTTTCTTCCAGCAGGAATCTTGATGGTATTGTTTCCTGTTTTCAGGTTTTCTATTTTTATGTTATTAACTTTAGATAGTTTATAATCAGAATCAGATGAATCATCAATTATATGAATAATAGCTGATGGTTGCTCTTTGATTTTGATATAATCGGAGGAAAGTTTTGTTGACTTACAAGCTGTAAAAAAAATAACAAGAATTAAACTTGCGGTAATATATAGTTTTTGTTTCATACGTTTTGCTTTTTAATTTTTTTTATTATAAAAGAAATATTTACATCCCAGTGTGATTATGGAGATTACAAAGACAGCTTGGAGTAATGATTATGATTATCCAAGCTGCCATCATATTCTGTTGCCTGTCTCCCCGCGGAGCAGATGATTCTGGATAAGATTGAAGAGATTCTATTCCCTTAAAACTTACACCTTAAACTGATCAATCTGGTCGCCAATCTGGGTGATTGAAGAACGCATTTTTTCTGCAATGGCAGAAAGGGCTGCGCCGGTTTCGTTAATTTTTTTAGCTCCAATCGCCATTTCTTCCATGCTGGCCTTCATAACAGTTGTAGCGTTCTGCAGATTTTTTACTTCATCAAGAATCTGTTTGTTTCCAATAGACATTTCTTCTGATGCAGTACGAACTTCTATTGTACTGTCGTTCATTGATTGAAGCGAATCTGTAATCTGTTTTGAACCTTCCTGCTGTTCTTCCATTGCCGACTTAATCTGGCGAACAAGCTGGTCTGTTTCATGAATTTTATCTGCAACAGAATTAAATGCCTCGCTCGATTCCTGTGATGCCTGCACAACAGAAACAATTGATTCCTTAATGCTAGAAAGCTGATCACCAATTGTTTTAGACTGACTTGTTGATGTTTCTGAAAGTTTACGGATTTCATCAGCAACAACGGCAAAACCTTTTCCTGCATCACCTGCGTGGGCAGCTTCAATTGCGGCATTCATAGCAAGAAGGTTTGTCTGTTCTGCAATATCTGCAATTGCGGCATTTGCTTCCTGAAGCATCTGTGACTGCTGTTCAATTTCATGAATTCTTTCGTTTACATGAATCTGTTTCTGGGCACCGCTTCTTGCATTTTCTGAAAGCAAATCAAAAGATTCTGCCATTTTGTCTACAGAATTATTTACGCTTGCAATGTTTCCAATCATCTCTTCTACAGCGCTCGAGGCATTACTTACACCCTGAGACTGATTTGCAATCATTCTTTCCAGTGATTCAATGTTAGAAGCAATTTCATTTACGGCTCCTGCAGTCTGTGCAACGCTTTCACCCTGATTACTAATCTGATTATGTACGCTTGTAATGTTTGCAATAATTTGTGTAATAGAAGCGCTTGTGTCCTGCATACTTGCATCAAGGTCCACACCCGCAGCAGAAAGCATTTCTTTAGAATCTTTTACATCAGAAACAATAGTATGAAGTTTTTCTGTAAAGCTGTTGAATCCTTTTACAACGCCGCCAATTTCGTTATTAACGTTTTCGCTTTTTCCTGTAATTCGCTTGGTTAAATCAGCTTTTCCAGAAGCAATCTCTTCAATAGAAGCCTGAACTTCCTGCAACGGCTTTAATGAATGGAAAATTCCCATACCAATTCCAATTACAAGAGAAAGTCCCAGTAAAATTCCTGCAATAATAAGTGTGATTTCAATTTCTGACGCAGTTGCAAAAACCTGAGAGTCATCAATCATAAATGCAAAGCCCCAGTCTGCATTTTCTACAGGCTGATAGGTTATATATTTGCTTCCAAGTGCGCCGAATTTAATCCACATTTCGCCAGATTTGCGTTCAGAAAGGGCCTTTGTAATAGGCTTCATTCCTTCCATAATAGTGTTATTATATTCTTCGCCATTATCTGGTGCTGAAGAAGCAATGATTTCGCCTTCACTGTTAAAAAGATAGGCATAACCACTTTTACCAATCTTAATGCTGCTTACAAACTCTTTAAGTTTATTTACGCCTACAACCGCACTATAAAATCCAACTGTCCTTCCATTAACTTTTGCAGCCTTAGAAACGTGAATAATTGTATCGCCTGTAGATTTTGAAGTTACAGGGTCATCAATATTTGTATCATTTCCCTGAACCATAATTGCCTTAAAGTAAATTCTGTCTTTTACATTTGTGATTTTTTTCTGGTCGTTATAAAAATCACCTTTTTCGTCAATATATCCAATGCGGTCAAAGTCTGGAGTTCGTGACTTTACATGTGCTACAAGCCAGTTTTGAATTTGGTAAGGATCCGCAGTCTGTGTAACATCAGCTTCTGTGTACATTCGCATCTGCTTGATGTATTCGCTTAATCTTATAGAAACAACATTAGAATAGGCATCTGTAATTTTTCTACAGTCCTCTTCATAAGATAAAGCAATAGACTTTCTTGTGCGTGCTTTTACTACATTTACCTGCAATAAACTTAGGGTAACAACAATCAAAATTGTGATTGAAACAATGTAGTAAACCAGTTTTCCTTGTTTTTTAGTTTTTGTAGTGTTCTTTGCCATAACTTTTATTTTACCACCAGTATTTAAATAAGTATAATTTTTTTTTATAAATTAGCCTAAAATTGACTAAAACTGATAGATTTTATTATGTTCTTCATACACTTTACGCACCAGGTCTGCATTTTTTACAAAAACTTCTGCAATTACAGGATCAAAATGTCTGCCTTCACCTTCACGAATGATATTCATTGCCTGTTCAAAACTGAACGGCTCTTTATAGCTGCGTTTAGAAACCAGTGCATCAAAAACATCGCTTATTGCCATAATTCTTGCAGAAAGCGGAATTTCTTCTCCTTTAAGACCTTTTGGATATCCGCTTCCATCCCATTTTTCGTGATGATAGGTTGCAAGGTTTGAAGCCTCTTTTAAGTAGCCGGGATCGTGGGTAAGCTGCATTGCACTTTCTATAACTTCTTTACCTGCAAGAGTGTGCGACTTCATAATCTCAAATTCTTCGTCTGTAAGTTTTCCAGGTTTATTTAAAATTACGTCCGAAACCTTGATTTTTCCAACATCATGGAGTGGTGCAGAAGAGCATACGTCTTTAATGTATCCCTCTGTCAAAGTTTCTGGGAAGAGTTTATTTTCTTTTAACAGCTGAAGAATCAGTTTTACATACGCGGCGGTTTTTCTTACGTGGTCGCCGGTGCATTTGTCGCGGCTTTCTACAAGGTCTGCCATAATGTAGATAAGGCCGTTCTGCATGTGCGCAATTTCTTCACCTTTTTTCTGCACGTCATCAATGTAGCCGACAGTCTCAGAAATCGTATGCATAATTGATTTATAAAGATTTTCTATTTCGTCACCAGTGGTGATATCAAGTGATTTTAGGCGTTCAACTCCTGTTTCAAGGCTTTCTTCGCTGTCGTAGGCAAAGGCCTCTGATGCAAAAGTGATTGCTGCAATCGGGTAGGTAAGATGATAATTTGCAAGCCAGATACAAAGTGCAAGCACAAAAATAAAAAAGCCAAGGAATAAAGAAAGAATTTTTGCAATATAGCTGACGCCTTCTATCTTCGCCTGATTAAGGCTGATTCCGGGAACTGAAGATGCAAATTTTACATACAAAATATAGCTGATTGCGGTGGTAACAATTGCAATTACAATCATAACTACTGCAATAATAAATACAATTTTGTTTCTAAGAGGATGTTTTCTTGTTTCTGTGGTACGTGCAGAAATTCTTTCCTGAATTGTAAGTGGATTCTGGTGCCAGTTTGTAAGCATTAGTGTGTTACTAAGCTTTTCTGGAATAAGGCGTAGTAAAATAATCACACAAATTACTGTAACACTCTTATCGATGATGTCGATTGTCATATCAGAAATCATCTGTGCCCAGAAGATGCTTAAAGTGCCTTTTTCCAAAAGAATTCGTGCAAACGGGGCAGAAATTCCTTCTCCAACTCCATAGCCGTAAATACAGTAGGTAAGGATTGAGCCGAGTGCTCCACCCAAAAGTGCAAAAATTAAAATTGCAATGATTATCTTAAATACACTGCAAAAAAATCCTCTGCGCGATAAAAAAGTTGCACTGACTGCAATTAAAACGCTTATTCCCGCATAGTAAGAATTAGTAAGGTCTGTAAGTGTAGAATTAACGATATTTGTAAGATAGCCAACAATTACGCCGGGAAGATATCCGCCCAGAATTGCTGCAAGAAGTGTACCTATGTTATCCAAATACAGCGGAATTTTAAAAAATCCCATCAGCCGGTTTACAAAAATATTGAGAAAAACAAATAAAGCATAAAATACAAACAGCTTTGCGTATCTTTTCATTTATATAAAATTATAACAGTGAATTTGCTATGTTGCAAAAAATCTGTAAAAATTGCAAAATTATACTATTAATAAAAGTTTACAAAGGAGGCTTTTTATTATGGAAAAGTTCTTTAAATTAAAAGAACGTGGAACTACCGTTTCTAAAGAAGTTATCGGTGGTATTACAACATTCCTGGCAATGGCTTATATTCTTGCCGTAAACCCAGGTATTCTTTCTGGCTCTGGCATGGAATTCAATGCTGTATTTACAGCAACTGCAATTTCTGCTTGTGTTGCTACTCTGGTAATGGCTTTTATTGCAAATCTTCCTGTTGCTCTTGCCCCAGGTCTTGGACTTAATGCTTTCTTTACATACTCGGTTGTTCTTGGAATGGGATGCTCATGGCAGTTTGCTTTGACAGCTGTATTTATTGAAGGTATTATTTTTATTCTTCTTTCACTTTTTGGTATTCGTGAAGCAATTATTAATTCTATTCCTTCTACACTTAAAAAAGCTGTATCTGTAGGTATTGGTCTTTTTATTACAATCATTGGTCTTGTAAACGCTGGTGTATGTACTGGTGATACAGGTACAATCATTGGATTTGTAAACTTTAACTTGAACCACGCAAGTGCTCTTGTTGCAGTTCTTGGCCTTATTATTACAATTGTTTTGTTCATTTTGAACGTTCCAGGTTCAATTCTTCTTGGTGTTCTTATTACAACTGTAATTGGTATTCCATTTGGTGTAACAAAAATTCCAGAAAACTTCTCTCCATTCTCAACTCCTGCAGCTCCTTACTTCTGCCAGTTTGAATGGTCAAACGTTCTTACTTTTAAGTTCGTTATCGTTCTTATTACATTCCTCTTTACAGATATGTTTGATACACTCGGAACTTTGATGGGTGTTGCAGAACAGTCAAATCTTAAAGACAGTGATGGAAACATTCAGAACGTAAAAGGTGCTTTGATGGCTGACTCTGTTGGTACTGTAGTTGGTGCTTGTCTTGGTACTTCAACTGTAACTTCATTTGTTGAATCAACATCTGGTGTTGCTGCTGGTGCTAAAACTGGTCTTGCATCTGTTGTAACAGGACTTTTGTTCCTTGTTGCTTTGTTCTTAAACCCATTGTTCGCTCTTATTCCTTCTGCTGCTACAGCTCCTGCTTTGATTTTTGTTGGTTATCTTATGATGAAGAACATTAAATCAATTGAGTTCACAGATTTAACAGAAGGTATTCCTGCATTTATTACAATTATGACTATGCCATTCTCTTACTCAATTTCTAAAGGTATTGTATGGGGAATCATTTCTTTCGTAATTTGTAAAACTGCTGGTAAAAAAGCTAAAGAAGTTCCTGTTGTTACATGGGTACTTGCAGCTGTATTCCTTGCAGACATTATTTTTGAAAGCTTAAAATAGGCTAAAATCAAAATGATATAAAAAAATCCCGGAGCCTTACGACTTCGGGATTTTTATTTAACTCTTGTATAAATTATTAGTATTTGCTGTCAGCGTAGCCAATCCAGCCTTCTTTTTCTACAAGTGCCTTTTCAAAGTCATCAAGGTTGAAAGGGTAGCTCTTAGAAAGGCTTCCTGCAATAAGTTTTACCTTTGCAGTTCCGTCATCATTGATAACGATTTTGCATTCAGTTTCTTTGTCTGCGAATGTTTTGAACATATCTGCAATTGATTTGCGGTCAATTTCGATTGCCATCATTCCGCAGTTAAACATATTCTGGCGGAAAATACGTGCAAAGTTTGGAGCCACAACAACGTAAATACCATTTACTTCCAATGCCCATGGTGCGTGTTCGCGTGAAGAACCACAACCAAAGTTTTCTCTTGTAATTATAACTTTTTTGCCGGCAACATCAGTCTTTGGATTAAAGCCTTCAAGCTTTAAATCTTCCAAAAGATAAGGCTGCAATGCCTGCTTAGAAATTTCTGTAAGATATTTTGCTGGAATAATCTCGTCAGTGTTGATATCTGAACGATCTAAAAAGAGTACTGGACCTCCGAACTGTTTCATATAGACCTCTTTGTTTTTTTGTACAGGCAGGAAATAAATCCCACCTTTTATAATGATAACACTCTTTTTACAAAAAGTGTAGAACTTTTCCTAGTTATACAATTCTGAATTGCAATGGTCGTAACTTTTATTAAAATTGATAGTTACTGTACCATTGCTTAACTTCATAAATCGAGATTTTTGAAGTTATTTAAATAATTCTGAATTTGTAATGGTACCTTTAATTGCAGTTGCAGCAGCTGAAGCTGGGCTCATCAAATGAACCATTCCGCCTTTACCCATGCGTCCATTAAAGTTACGGTTTGTTGTAGAAGCACAAACTTCGCCTTCTGCCATTACACCGTTACTCATACCAAGACACGCACCACAAGTTGGGTTTGTTACACAGAATCCTGCGTCCATAAAGATGTCAATAATGCCTTCTTCCAAAGCCATTTTGTAGATTTTAGGAGTAGCAGGGCTTACAATACCACGAACGCCGTCTGCAAGGTGGTGTCCTTTAAGAACTTTTGCAGCAATTCTAAGGTCAGAAATACGTCCGTTTGTACAAGAACCAATGTAAATCTGATTTACAGGAGTTCCTTCCATTTCTTTAATTGTTTTTACCTGATCAGGTTTGTAACCAAATGTACATACCGGCTGCAAATCAGAAAGATCAAGAGTATAAACCTTTTCGTATTCTGCATCGTCATCAGAACGCCATTTTGAATAAGCCTTCAAAGCTTCTTCTTTTGTTCCGTATTCATCTTTTATAAAGTCCCAAAGATAATCAATAGTCTTTTCATCTGGATAGCAGATACCGCTTGTAGCACCAGCTTCTACAGCCATGTTACAGATTGTCATACGCTCTTCCATATCAAAGTTGTCTACAACAGGACCTGTAAATTCTACTACACAGTTTGTAGCACCATTTACACCAATTGTGCTGATAAGGTGGAGAATAACGTCTTTTGCAAAAACGCCAGCTTTAAGCTTACCGTTCAAAACAAATTTAATAGATTTTGGTTCGCGGAATGAACAAACGCCTTTCAAAATACCAACTTCAAGGTCTGTTGTACCAACACCAGCTGCGAATGCACCAAATGCACCGTGTGTACAAGTGTGGCTGTCTCCCATAATTACTGTGTAGCCAGGACGAACAAATCCTTTTTCAGGGAAAATTGCGTGGCAGACACCGTTAGCGCCGATATCAAAAAAGTCCTTGATGTTCTGGCGGCGTGCCCAGTCGCGAAGGATTTTTCCCTGTGTTGCAGTTTTTGAATCCTTTGCTGGAGTTACGTGATCAATTACTGCCTTAATTTTTGTGCAGTCAAAAACGCGGTCCTTATTGCGTTCTACAAGGTCATTGATTGCGATTGGAGTTGTGATTTCATGACAGAATACGCGGTCAAGTTTTAATACATATGTGTTAGGAAATGGTGTGTCTACAAGGTGCTCTTCAAAGATTTTCTGTGCGATTGTCTTACCCATAATATGCCTCTATATTTAATAATATTAAATATATTTTAGTATAATTAAAGTTATTTGTAAATATGGGGCAACGGCAAACTAAAAGTTTTAAGATACAACGTTAACAGGATTACCTTCAATAAATGCTTTAAGGTTTTCGTATGCAATGTTCTGCAGTCTGGCACGGGTTTCTAACGGTGCCCATGCAATATGAGGTGTAATTACACAGTTTGGCACATTAAGAAGAGGGCAGTCTTTAGACATTGGTTCACTTTCCAGAACATCTGCCGCATAGCCTGCAATTTTTCCTTCTTTTAATGACTGTGCAAGTTCAGCTTCTACTACAAAACCACCGCGTGCTGTATTAATTAGATAGGCTGATTTTTTCATCAGCGAAAGAGATTCTTTATTAATTATATGAGTTGTTTGCGGTGTAAGAGGGGCGTGAAGGCTTATAAAATCAGAACGCCTGCACAATTCTTCAAAAGTCACTGGCTCTGGCATACCTTCGCACGGCGTTCTTGTACAGCAGATAACATTCATACCAAAGGCACGTGCAAGAGATGTAACTTTTTTGCCTATGTTGCCGTAACCAAAGATTCCAAGAGTTTTTCCTGCAAGTTCTGTAAGTGGCGCATTCCAGTAACAAAAGTCCGGGCATTTCTGCCAGTCACCGCGCTGTACAGACTGATTATGAAGTGCTACGTGGTTTGTAAAATTAAGAATAAAAGCGAATACGTGCTGTGCAACAGAATCTGTGCTGTAGGCAGGAATATTTGTTACAGTTATATTTCTACGGCGGCAGGCTTCCAGATCAATTACATTATAGCCTGTTGCAAGAACGCCAATATATTTAAGATTAGGGCAGGCAGAAAGAATATCTTCTGTAATAGTGATTTTATTTAAAAAAATCGCATCAGAACCCCCGATGCGATTTTTGACAAGTTCTGACGGAGTCCGCTCATAAACAGTAACTTCTGCAAGTTCCTTAAAACAATCCCAGGGTAAATCACCAGGATTTACTGCATGTCCGTCTAAAATTGTAAGTTTCATAACTTTTTATATTGTTTTTTGAAAGTAAGATGAAATTAGCCGATTACGTCAACACCACAACTAGAAATTGCGGCATTAATCGCAGCTTCTGCACCAGCATCGTCATAATCAACAAGGACCTGTGATTTATCACAATTGGCAACAGCGTTAGTAACTCCGGCAACTGCAGCTACAGCAGCCTGAACTTTTCCAGCAGTACCTTCATCAAACATACCTACTACATAAATCTTCTTCTGCATTGCAATTCCTCTTTCTTGAAGTCTTTTAACTATACACTATATCAAGAGCCGTTTCAAGTTTTAAAATAAAAAAAACACCAAAACTTTCTTTTTTAACTTTAAAAAGTCAAGAGTCAATTGGTGTTTTTTGGTTATTTTGTTGGTTATTTTTCTACTTTTGCAATTGTTGCCATAACTTTCTTTTCATTAAAGAAAGACATGATTAATCCGCCAATAATACAGCAAACAGAAGCAACAAGAGCTACAATTCTATAGCCAAGAGGAGAACCTGCAGCCTGTCCAGAAGTTTCTGCTACAGTTTTTGCAGCTCCAATTGTAGCGAGCGAAGTAAACAAAAGCATTGCAAGGGACTGTCCAAGCTTCATTGCAAAGGTTCTGGCGGCATAGAACATACCGCTTCTTGATTCACCAGTTTCAACTTCATCAGAAAGTGCAATGTCTGCAACAATTGTCTGTGGAATAATTCCAAAAATTGCCTGTGGGAACGAACCAAGCACTACGATGATGGCAGCCTGAACATAAATAGGAATAAAGCCTAACTTTTCGCCAGAAAGCGCTGTAAATCCAAAAGTCAAAACAAAGCCGATGAAGGCTGCAATTAAAAGCTTTTTCTTTCCCCATTTTGATGCCATCTTAACAACAAACGGATAGAAGCCAAGAGAAAGGAGTGTAAGACCTCCAAACATTGCAGTTGTCATTGCTTCTGGCAACTGTAAAAGACTTGTTACAAAGAACGGAAGTCCAGTCTGGAACATTGCAAGTCCAAAAAAGTAAATAATGTCCTGGCCAACAAAAATCTTAAAATCCTTATTCTTAAAGGTTTTTGCAAGAGAAGAAAGTATGTTGGAACTTGAAGGTATTGCATCGCAATAATCTTTTTCATTAATTCCAAAGGCTGGAACAAGCATAAAGATTGTTGCAATTATAGAAAGAATTGCAAAGGTAATTCTCATCGCAGGAACTCGTTCAATTCCGTTGCCAATCAAACTTCCCCAGATCATTGGGGCTGTATAGCCGATACATGTACCAACAATAAATGTTAGAGAAATGCACATAGAAAGCTTAAGTTTTTCTTCCTGGTTATGCGAAAGTTCTGCCAGAAGTGATGTATAAGGGGTGCAGTAACATGTAATCAAAAAGTAATATGCAAGAACGGAAACAAAAAGCCATACAACGTTGATGCTGCTGATTCCAGAAACCGGGGCACAGAAAACAAGAATAAATACAAGTCCAAGAGGAATTGCTGCCCATCTCATAAAAGGAATGCGTCTTCCAAGTTTATGCTTACAGCTGTCTGACCAGTTTCCTACAAGCGGATCAGTTACGGCATCAAAAATTCTTCCAACGGCTGTAACAAGACCAATGAATGTTAAAACTCCAAGAACAACGCGGCCCTGTGGAATAAGAGAAATCATTCCGTCATTAATTGCTTCCTGATTAGGCTGATAAAAATAAACAAGCCATGAACCAATCAAACCGCTGATTATTGACCATCCAAGCTGGCCGATTGCATAGCACCACATTTTTCCCTTTGTAAGAGATTTCATTTTAATCCCCCTAGCAAAACTTCGTACAGAAGTATAAGTTGTTGAACATCATCGTTTGTTTCATCCATTTTCAGCATTTTTCCACTCAGGCTTAACTTCTGTGATGCAGCAAAAATAGTATGCATTAAAGAATAGTAAAGCTGGTTTTCTTTTCCTTTGTATCTTGCAGAAATAGAACCATCTTCAATTCCTTTGATAATTGCGTTTTCAATAATTTTCTGAACAGCTTCAATTACATTCTGATAAGCAATGAGTCTGCCTGAATCAATTTTCTGGCAGATGATATAGGCATCAAAAAAGTAGATGTAGCGGAAGAAACTTGGTTCATTCTGGTAGAGTTTACAGAATAGTTCAAAAACTTCTGCAAGCTGTTCAATTCCGTTTTTATTGTAAAAACCTGTATCATCAAGAATAGGAAGAATCATCTTCTGGTGATTTTCCCATGCCCAAATTGCTGTACGGATTGCAATTTCATCTTTTGTTGCAAAATATCGGTAGAGCGAAGCAACACCAATTTCGGCGGTTGCTGCAATATCGTTCATAGTGATGGTATCAATTCCTTTTTCGGAGAAGAGATTGAATGCACTTTCCAGAATTCTGTTAATTCTGGAATTTTTAAGTTCATTCTGTTCTTCCTGATGCTTTTCTTTTGGTGTCACTTTTTTGTCCCCCTGATTTATATTTATTATTCCATTGCAAGTTTTACGGCGTTATAGGCGCCGTCATAAACATGATTTTTGTGAGCATTTAAGATATTCTGGCAAAAATCAATTTCCAGCTGCGGATTTTCCATAATCTGTTTTACTGCGGCACTGGCAATTTCTGGTGTCTCACATTCCTGAGTTCCATCACCTAAATCTGCAGAATGAATTGCTCCCCACATTTCGTGACCTCCAATTCTGCGGATAAAAAGTTTTGGAACAGGATAGAATGCAAGTTCACTTGGTTTTGTAACAAGGAAGTCGCACGCCCGCATTAAAAGGTTAGTTATGTAAACTGCAGCAAAAATATCTTTGTTACAGAAAACATGTACTCCGTTAGAAGTGTAGTCATCTATACCAGAAATTGCTTTTTCGGCAAAACTGCATTCATCATTCCAGTTATCAAAATGAGTGTGGCAAAGTTCTTCATTTTTAAGTTCCGGAATAAGGTTCTGGAGTGTGTTCCAGACGTTTACGTAATCTCCACAGTTTACGTAAATGCAGGTCTTTTTTTGATTTATATAAGGCATTAAAGTCTTAATAATTTGAGCAAAGAATTCGCCCTGAGCACCAGCACCGCCAATTGTCAAAAGAAATCGTATAGGCTTACCGTTAGAAGCGCGGTCGCAGCGTTTTTTGCAGTCTTCTTCTATATTTTTAACAATTTCGTCATCAATGTAATGCCCCGTGTAAACAATATCACTCATTGGCATAGGATTTAAAACTTTATTGCCGTCAAATCCGTTTAGAGTGCGGTAACCCCAGTATGCATTTTTTGTCTGAATTGTGTGCACAGAGCCTTCTGCCAGGTGTAGAGCCATCGGCCAGTTATCAGGAATTGCGTTTACAACCTTCTTCATTCCGGCATGAATTGCAGCCTGGGCAGGCCAGACATGTGTTCCAATAAGCGGAATATCTTTTGGAATATTCTTAAAAACAGCAGTCATAAGTTCTGCATTTTTCTGGTCGCCGGCATTGTAAGAAAGTTTTTTAAAGCCTTCGTAGTTCAAAGGCTCCCATACAAATTTATTAAAAAGCTTAGATTTCTGAGAAAGTCTTGATCCCATTGAATACAAATCATTTTGAGCAGCAATGATTTTTGTACAGGTTGTTTCCGGAAATGAGTTCAAATCAAGCCAGAGCGGAGTGTAGCCCAATGCGTGAGCAGCACTTGCCATAGCCATAGAAATGCGGTAATGACCAAACCCCATGCGGATGTTTCCAATAATAACTGGTTTTTGTGGCAAAACGCTTGAAAAATCCTTCTGACTATTTTGATCAATTACAATTGTTTTAAGTCCAAAAGGAGAAGTAAGAACTTCGTTATTAATAAGATTTAATCTATAATCAACATTGCGGTCATCGCCGAATCTTTTAATGAAATTTTTTTGTCCTTTGCAGGCTTTTTTATAATCTCTGGTGCTGATTTCATTACCGAATATCTGCATATCGTTCCTCCAAGTCGATAGTACCCTGATACTTTCCGTTTTTTGATTCAACTGAATAAACATTATCGCGCAATGCTTTTACACTGAATTCTTCATTTTTATATTTTTCGTTAATTCCAACAATTGATTTTGCAATATCAATTTCTTCTCTGCTGGTTGATTTAGAAGGATCATCAGAATACATAATCTGATTTCCAAACAAAACTGCAACGATTGCAATAAGTTCTTTTTCTTTTTTTGTAAGAGAACAGTTTTCTTTGCGGATAAAAATTACATCCGGGTCGTTATTAAAGATGATTTTGTTCCACATTGCGCGGCCAATAGAATCTTTTACGTTAAAGTACGCACTGTTTCTTCCGTTCCATTTGAGTTTCTTAAGGATTTTATTTTCCCAATGTTCAAAAGTGTCGCAGCCAGTACGAGAGAGAGGGAAGTAATTAAAGGCTGGTTCAAAAGGAACTCCGCAGCCAAGATAGCATACAGGCTTTCCGTTTTTATTCTGAGTTCTGCCAGTAAGAGTTTTTACAGCGCGGTTAAACCACTGATAAGCAGCTCCCTTGTTTTTATAACTTCCCCAAAGCATTCCGGCATACAAAAAGTCCAGTTTAATATAGCGGAAGCCCCATTCGTTGATTACTTTATATAAAACTGAATCAAGATGAGCAATTACTTCTTCGTTACTTAAATCAAGGCAGAAAAAGGTTCCAGGAAGACTTGGCTGATTTTTGCCAAAGTTTGCACCCCAAAGAGGATTGTAGCCTGCAGGAACTGGCTTTCCGTGTTTTGTTTTTAAAATCCAATCCGGATGCTCCTGTGCAGTTTTTGAACGGATATCAATAATAAAAGGCGCCATCCAGAGTCCAGGAACATAGCCGTTTTTTTCTATTTGATCTGCAAGAATCTGAAGGCCTTTTGGAAAACGGTCTGTGCGAACATCCCAGTCTCCAAGAGCAACTTCCCAACCGTCATCAATCTGGAATACAACGTTTTTGCCTTCAAATCCGCCGATATTAATCAGATTCTGAGTTTCTTTAAGTGCCTTCAGGTCATCTGCAATCAGATTGTGATTGATATTAAAATAATGATTGTACCAGCTTTCCCATCCGGCAGGCTGTTTTCCCAAAAACTGAATTGAATCAAATCGGGAAGAGTAGTTTGGATTTGCCTTGTCGCAGCTTCCGAATAATTTTTCTAGTTTTTCGCGGCATTCAAAGTATGAACTTGCAGTAAATACACAGATTTTTGCCTGCAATTCTCCTGTATGCCAGTCTTTTCCCTTGTTTGCAAGTTCGTAGGTTACTGTGTTGTTGTGCCGGTTAAAAACAAACTGAACAGGTGGCAGAACTCCGTCAATATTTCCTGCAGAAACAAAGCAAAGATAAAAGTTTTCCCAGCGGATATATGTTACAAACTGGCCTAAAACAATAGATTTTGAAGTTTCAAAGTGAGATTCAGGAAACAGAATATACTGATTCCACTGTTTAATCAGATGACATTTTAGAGACGGCTGAGTTTTGTTTGGTTCAAGCTCTTCGCACGGATTCCAGGACTGCCAGCCACCAATGTTTATCCAGGCATATTTAAGATTGTACTTTGCAGCATTACTAACATTAAGCTCCTTTAGAATCGTACTGATTCTAATAGGATCCAAAACTGTGTTTTCTTTTGCAGTATATGCTTTGCCTGTAAAAAATTCTGTCATAGTCATCCCAAGCCGATAGTTTTAAACTTGTATTGATAGTATTACTATCACCTTAATACAACTATAACTTGATTAAACTCTTATGTCAAATCTTTTTTTACAGTTTTTCCAAGCTGTCCGCATGCTCCGCCGATTTTTCTTCCGCGTCTTGTACGAAGGGTAACGTTAAGTCCCGCACGTTCAAGCTTTGTTACAAAAGTTTTTACTTCATTAGAAGTAGGCTCAACAAACGGAAGTGTTTTTACAGGATTCCATGGAATAAGATTTATGTTTACATCTGCACCTCGTGCAAAATCAATCATATTTCTGGCACTTACATCGTCTGTATTGCGTCCGCCAAGAAGAGCTGCTTCAAGAGTTACGCGTTTTCCAGACTTTTCTGCATAATAAGTAATGGCTTTTTTAAGTTCAGAAAGCGGATTACCGGCTGTTACAGGCATAATTTCGCGGCGCAGATCTTCGTTTGCGGTTGTAAGAGACACTGCAAGACGGATATGAGGACCATTATCTGCAAGATCGTAAATGCCTTTTATAATTCCGCAGGTAGAAAGGGTAATGCGTTTAGAAGAAAGTGCCCGTCCATCTTTATGGCATAAAATCTCTATTGCCTTACGAATGGCACCAAGATTTTGCATTGGTTCTCCCATCCCCATAAATACAATGTTGTCCAATTTTCCAGAAGTTTCTTCCAGATACAAAAACTGTTCTACAATTTCGTAAGGTTCAAGATTGCGCGAAAGTCCAAGAGTTCCTGTCATGCAGAAAGCACACTTCATTGCACAGCCAGCCTGGCACGAAACACAAGCCGTTTTACGGCCTTCGCGGTCTGTTAAAAGAACTGTTTCTACAATATTTGAGTCGCTTAATTGAATCTGAAGTTTGATTGTTCCGTCCGGGTCTTTTAGAACGTTTTCGATTTTAGAAGAGCGGAGAAGGGCCTTTTCTTTTAGTTCATTTCGCAAATCAAGGCTAAGATTTGTCATTTTGTCAAAATCAGAAACTCCAGTACCAATCCATTTAAAAATCTGATTAGCACGGAATTTCTGCGTAAGCCCCAGTTGTTCTCCGATTTCCTGAGGCAAGAGTCCTGTTAGAATGATTTTATCCATAGTAAATAAATTAACTTCTTGTAAGCTTTGCATGAAGATTGCGTACAGCAAAGTTGCGTCCGTCAATTCTCATGTAGTTTTCAAGAGTTTTAATAGCTTCGTCCTTTTTATTTACAGCAAGATAGCATTCTGCAAGATCAATGTAAAGACGTGAGTTGCGCTGGTCATTTTTAACAAGATTACTAAAGCGGCTGATTGCCTCATCAATTTTGCCTTCGCCTTTGCAAATAAGTGCAAGACCAATTGCAGCATAAATATCAAAGTCAATTTCAAGCGCTTTATTATAGTAGTTTTTAGCTTCTTCGTAGTTTCCTGTTGTGCGGTAAGCATCGCCGGTACGTGTAAGAATAACCTTGTTTTTTGGGTCAATATCAAGGATTCTCTTCCAGTATTCAATTGATTTGAACTGCTGGTTCATACCGCGGTAGCAGTCTGCAAGTCCAAACAGGGCATAGAAGTTATTAGGTTCGCGTTCAAGTGTAAGTTCAAAGAATTTAACGCCCTGGTCAAAAGTCTTAAGTTTTCTGTGGCAGTTACCAATTGCTGTAAGTACACGAATGTCGGAATGATCTTTATTGATTTCGTAAACACGTGTCCAGTAGTAGAGGGCATCTTTATACTCTTTAAAGTCGTAGTTCAAGTGACCAAGACCAATAAGTGCATAAGCGTTGTCTGTTTCCATATCAAGAACTTTAAGATAAAGTTCCTTTGATTTTCTAAAGTCGTGGATTTTGCGATAGGCATCTGCAACACGTGTAATTACAGTGATGTTTTTATCATCCTGTACTAAGTACTGCTGCCAGATTTCAATAGCTTTAGAATACTGGTTCATAGCCTTGTAGCAGTCTGCAAGTCCAAAAAGGGCATAGCTGTTAGCAGGATAGCTTTCAAGACATTTGTTATAGTATTCCATTGCTTCGTGGAAGTGATTCTGTTTTCTTTCAGTATCACCAAGGCCTACAAGAGCGTAACTGTTGTTGTCCTGAATTTTAAGGATTTCTTCAAAGGCAATCTTTGCTTCAAAAAAATTGTTCTCTTTTAGAAGGAGATAAGGCCGCTTTGACATTTCTGCAATTTTGGCGAGCTGCTCATCAGCCTCGTTAAAATTCTCAGGTACAATAATATCGTTTTCCTGACTGAATAGATCTTTGTTTTCCACTTTTATCTCCATATTTTTTATAACTGTTTTTTTTTCTCTACCTGTTTTTTATTATCGGCTAGTTTTTACTCATTTAATAGTTTTGTTATTACTTTTGCTATCTGTTCATAAATTGGTTCCGCTTCGCGGTTGTTATGCGCAAGATAGTAAGCCTTCAAAGCCTTTAAACTTTGTTTTTTTTCAAGGTAATGATTGCCAACGCGGCTTAAGCCATCTGAATAACCTGTTGTAATAAAAATACGTCTGGCATCTTCTATATTACCGTTATTAAACATTGTATTAGCTTTGCGATTAAGAATGACCTTCTGTTCAGAAGTCAAGCCTGCAACTGGATTATCGGTGAGTTTAATAAAACCATCGGGAATCTTTTTTTGCTGAAGACTTTCTACGAACTTTTTTTCTACTTCTTTTCTCTTAGCCATTATCTATTAAATAACCTAACGTCTTTAATTTTATTATAAGGCATATTATAAAAAAATGCCAAAATAATAATATAATTTTATAAAAAATTATTTATATGCATAAAAATCAACTATTGAACGTCCGTAAACACGCTGATCAACTCTTGTAAGTTTACCAATTGTGTCTGGCATAAAATGCTCTTCCGGGCGATGTACCATAATCATTCCAGTTTCGTTTAACATTCCACCTTCATCAGCCTTTTTGATTAAATCTTCATGGAATTTATAAGGGAAAGGAGGATCAAAAAAGATGTAGTCAAACTTTGATTTACAGCGCTTAATAAAATATTCAACAGGCATAAAATGACACTTAATTTTTACGCCACATTCTTTTTCTGTAACTTCAACGTTCTCTAAAACTGTATTTACTTTGATTTTGTCTTTTTCGCAAAGTTCTACGTGACTAGCTCCGCGCGAAACCGCTTCTATAGCAATAGTTCCAGAGCCCGAAAATAAATCAAGCCAGGATTTACCACTTAAATCACCAAGAATCGAAAATACCGATTCTCTCATTCTGTCCATAGCAGGGCGAATAACGCCATCCGGACACTTTATAATTCTTCCTTTTAATTTACCACCAGTAATTCTCATTTCTAAACCTTTTTGCAAAAACTATCGCTGTGAATTTAATGACCAGAAAATGTCATCATGACGGAGCTTTGTGTTTTCTTTTGCGTAATCAAAAACTGTTTTTCCTTCTGTAGAACGAAGTGTCTTTATAGCTTCGTGATTAAGAAGGATTTGTATAACTTCTGTTGAAGATGCATATTGAGCTGCATACATCAAAGGTGTTTTTCCATTATAGAAAGTATTGATAGGAATTTCTTTTTCTAAAAATAAATTGATTTTTGCCTTCATTACATAATTAAAGGAATAATTAGAAGACAAAAGGAAAATGAATGCTTTAATTAGTTCTTTATCTGCTGGACTGTAATATTCCATAAGTTTTGCTGTAATCTGCGGATTATTTCCATAACATACGGCAAGTAAAAAGGCAGAAGAATCGTATTTATTAAGAATTTTTGTGTCTGCCTTTGCATCAAGTAAAAGATTCATTGTTGCAAGACTGTCTGAATAGCGGGCTGCATACATAAGGGCAGTCCATCCGTCGTTATCCTGAAGATTAACTTTTGCACCGCTTTCTAAAAGATTTTTAACCTGCCATTCGTTTCCACTGGCAGCGGCCTTCATTAAATCTGTGCGGCCTTTGCTGTCTTTTGCATTAGGATTTTCAATCAGTTTATTTTCTGTTGTAGCTGCAGTTATAATTTCAAATTCATCTGTAACTGCATAATCCTGCAAATATTCTTTTTTATAACGCTGAACAGAGCCGTCGCTGTCAGAAGGCACAAAAGAAAATCCTTCTTCTTCCTGTTCAGGTTCAGGCGCTTGAACTGGGGCAGGTTCAGCTGCCTGCTTTGGTTCTGGAACTGATTCAGGTTTCTGCTGAACTTCTACAACTTCCTGTGGTTTTCTTAATTTTTCTAGATCAATATGATCAAATCGTTTTGTAAAAATAAGTTTAGTTTTTGATTCAGTATTGCAAGAAAGTGTTATGACAGTTTTTTTAGGAAGAGGTTCTTTAATTTCTATAACTTTAAAACCATCAAAATCATTCCTGGCAGAAATATTATTTGCAATTACTTCTGTCTGATCAAAAAAAGTCATAGAAAGTTCTGAAAGATCTGCGTCTAAACTTGCTTTCCATTTTAAAATAAGTGTATCTCCGGCATATGTCTTTTTTGGAAGTTTTGCTTTAAGTGTAACTTTTGCTGTATTGTCTTTTGCCGGCTTAAAAGTAATTTTCTTTTTTAAGGTATAAAGGTCTAATTCGTAAACTACCGGTTGATGAACCGAAGTCTTCTGCTTTGCAAATGCAGGGCAGGTAAGACACAAAATAAGGGCAATGAGCGTACAATTTAAAACTGCATTTAATGTCTTTTTTAACATAGAAAAAAGTATACCTTATTCGTAAAAATCTCACAAGTTTTTATATGGTATTGTATGTTTTTATCAAATTCTGTATATTAAAAAGACACTGTTACAAACAGTATAAACACCCCTTGGAAGTCCAATGCATTTTGCAAAAGGATTTCCCTTATGTCCACAAGGAGGAATGATAAGCTTTCTAAGTTTATCATTTATAATCAGATACCGTTGGTTTTTCAGATTATACGTATAAGTCCTCCTGAACTATTCTTAGGAGCTACTTTATGAAAAAGTACGAGCTTATGACTATTTATCCAATGGATGATGAAAAGTCAAAAAAAGGCGCAGAAGATGTAAAAAGCGCTCTTTCTAACTTCGGTGCAGAAATCACAGAAGAAAAACTTTTTGGTGAGCGTGATCTCGCTTACACAATCAACAAACAGAGAAAAGGTCGTTTCTACCTTTACACATTGTCTATCAACCCAAGCAAAGTTGCAGAAATCGAAAAGACTTTCAAAATCAACCAGAACTTGCTTAAATATCAGTTTGTTCGCCTTGACGAAGCAAACTAAGATTTACTAAATCATTACTTAGGAGTTTATAATGACTGACTTGAATCATGTTGTACTTATTGGACGTTTGACAAGAGACCTGGGTTCTGATGAACGCAGTTTTGGTTATGTTGCAAACGGACAGGCTAGAGCAAACGTCAGCATTGCAGTAAACAGAAGCCGAAAACAGGCAGATGGCTCTTGGGGTGATGAAGTAAATTATTTTGATGTGACTATTTGGGGAAAAACAGCAGAAAATCTTAAGCCTTACCTTTTAAAAGGTAAACAGATTTGCGTTGAAGGATATCTTAAACAGGATCGTTGGGAAAAAGACGGTCAGAAGCAGAGCAGAGTAACAATCGTTGCTAATAATGTTCAGCTTTTAGGTGGCAAAGCAGAAGGAACTCCTATGAGCGGGGGTGCTCCTAGATTCCAGCCTGTAAATGCAGCACCTCAGGGCGGATATCAGTCTTATCCAAATGAGTCATTCGGTGATTCTGGAAATGATTTCCCAGAAGATATTCCGTTCTAAATCTTAATTTATTAAGGAAATAACAATGGCTGAAGAAAACAAAGAATACGAAGAACAGGCAGCAGCTCAGGTTGCTCCAGAAGCTGAGGGACGTGACGAAGATCGTGACGGCCGTGCAAAAGGTAAAACATACTTCCGCAAGAAGGTTTGCCGTTTCTGCGCTAACAAAACAAAGATCGACTACAAAGAAGCTGATGCTCTCCGTCGCTATATGACAGAGCGCGGTAAGATTCTTCCACGCCGCATCACTGGTACTTGTGCAAAACATCAGCGTGAACTTGCAGGTGCAATTAAACGCGCACGCGCAATCTGCCTTCTTCCTTATGTAACAGAGTAGTCTGTAACTTAGGATAAAAAATAAATTAAATGCCGGCCCTCATACTCCGAGGAAAGACAAAAACAAATAAGTAAAGCTAAAAAATTGCTGCATCGCAATTTTACTTAACGCTTTGCTAAAAAACATGGCCCGCTCTGACCGGCGGGCCCTCACAGGAGCTAGAAATGAAAGTAATTCTTAACGTAGACGTAAAATCACTTGGTGAAGAAGGAGACGTAAAAAACGTTGCTAACGGTTATGCACGTAACTATCTTCTTCCACGTAATCTTGCTGTTCCTTACAACGAAGCAACAGTAGCTATTTTTGAAGCACGCAAAGCAGAAATCGAAGCTCGCAAAGAGCAGAAACGCAAGGATTCTGCAAGCCTTAAAGAGAAGCTTGAAGCTCTTAACCTCGAATTGGTTATGCCAGCTGCAGCAAACGGAAAACTCTTTGGTGCTGTTACTTCAAATGTTATTATGGAAGCACTTGCAAAACAGGGATTTGAAATCGAACGCAAACGCATCGAAATCTCTGGTTCAGCTATTAAACAGGTTGGTAACTACCACGTTACTGTTAAACTTTATGAAGCACAGGTTGCAGAAGTAAAGGTAGCTGTAAAGTCTCAGATTGAAGAAGAAAAAGCTGCTGCTCCAAAAGCAGAAAAGAAAGCAGCTGAAGAAGCAAAAGCTGAGTAATTCTGCAGAATAATTTCTGCTGATTAATCAGTTTTTTATAAAGCCGGCATTTTTTTAAGTGCCGGTTTTTTTTTGATGTGATATAATTTTTTATAAAGTTTTATTGAGGAAAAAAATGGACGTAAATTTTAGTGATAAAGTTCCCCCGCACAGTCTTGAAGCAGAGCAGGCAGTTTTAGGCTCAGTTCTTTTAAATTGGGAATCGTTTTCGGAAGTTATTTCAAAATTACGCCCAGAAAGTTTTTATTCTGTTCAGAATCAGCTGATTTATGCTGCTTTACAAAAGCTTTTTACACAGAACATTACAGGCGACTCCCTTTCTCTTATAAATGAACTTACAAAAGAAGATAACCTTGAAAAGGCTGGAGGCCCTGCTTATATTGCTTCCCTTACAAACGAAGTTCCGTCTTCTTCTAACATTGAAGTTTATGCAAAGATTGTAATCGACCGTTTTGAACGCCGCGAACTTATCCGTATTTCTTCTGAGATGCGTTCTACATCTTTTGAGCTTAATACACCAAGCGAAAACTTAATTGAAAACGCAGAAAAAAAGATTTTTGCCCTGGCAGAAAAAAATGAAAATACAGTAATTCACGCTGCAAACGACATCATGATTAAAGAAATCGGACTTATTGAAGCCCGTTACCGCAGCAAAAACCAGTTTACAGGTATTCCAACCGGTTTTGCAAAGCTGGACACATATACTTCGGGCTTTCAGAATTCCGAACTTATTATTATTGGTGCACGACCTTCTATTGGTAAGACAGCGCTTGCACTTAGTATGATGCAGTATATTTCTGTAGAAAAGCATATTCCATGCGGCTTCTTTTCTCTAGAAATGCCTTACGAAGCAATTGGTATGCGTATTTTGGCTCAGGAAGCGCGCGTAAACATGAGTAAAATCCGTTCAGGTATGCTTAAACGCGAAGACGTTACAAAGATTCAGAATGCGGCAGGACGCTGGTTTGAAGCACCTCTTTATGTTGTTGATACTCCTAACATGCGTCTTATTGACCTTAGAGCCATGGCGCGCCGAATGGTAACAAAACATCAGGTAAAAATCATCTTTATAGACTATATTGGTTTGATTACAACAGAAGATTCATCTAAGGCTACTTACGATCAGGTAGCAGAGATTTCAAAATCGTTAAAGGCACTTGCCCGCGAGCTTCAGATTCCTATTGTTGCATTAAGCCAGGTTGCCCGCGATGCAGAAGGTGAAGAGCCTAAATTAAATCAGATTCGTGGTTCTGGTGCCGTTGAACAGGATGCCGACGTTGTTATGTTCCTTCACCGCGACCGTCTTAAGGAAGAAACCGCCGCTCAGGATGCAAAGATTATTCTTGCAAAACAGCGTAACGGTGCAACAGGTGACATTAAAATCATGTTTATTCCGTCGTACTCTAAGTTTGAGAACGCCCAGCAGGATGATGAAGGCTAAAATAGAAAATCCGTTAAAAATCGAAGTACGACAGTGCTTCGATTTAGGATTAACGTGAAAATGCCTCAAGTGGCGAGACTATGCGAGCCACTAAATAGCTTTACCACTTTAGTCAGACACATCAAAGTCAAACTGAACCTGAACATCATAGTCCGGGTAAGACTGTTTTACGTCTTCTACCACATGATTATAAATTGCCCTCATATCAAGGGACTCAAAAGAAACTACAATATCAAAGCGCATAAGTTTTTCAACTTCATCAATAAAAAAACCGTGCATCTGAACAATTTCGTTATGCCCCATAACAATGCGCATAACATCTTCGTGAATTTTTGACGCACAATCCTGCTTCGTATTAATGCTGTAAACGCCAATAGCCGTCATAACAACGTTGTGCTTTTGAAGAACAACCTCGGTAATTTTTCTGGTGACCCTGTCAATCTTATCTGCAGTCCAGGTGTCCGGTACTTCTATATGTACAGAGCCAAGGTGCTTGTCTGGGCCGTAATTGTTTAAAACCAGGTCGTAGGCACCTGCAATTTCGCAGTCAACAGATGCCACAGTCTTTTTAATTTCTTTAGAAATATTTGATTTTACGCGTTCGCCAAGAATCTTGCTTAAAGTTTCGTGCAAAGTCTCATAGCCGGCCTGAATAATTGCAAAAGAAATTACAACACCAAGCCAGGCTTCAAGCGAAAGGTGAAAGAATATAAAAATCAAAGCGGCAATAATGGTTGTTGCAGAAATGATTGAATCCATAAGTGCGTCCTGTCCGCTTGCTACAAGGGAGTCAGAATTTACGCGCTTTCCCGTATGTTTTACAAAAAGTCCTAAAAATATTTTTACAAAAACTGCTACAAAAATTATCAAAAGAGAAAGACGTGAATACTCTGGAGTAACCGGAGTAATTATCTTTTTTACAGATTCAATTAAAGAAGTTACACCGGCATATAAAATGATAACTGCAATAACAAGGGCAGTAATATATTCGGCGCGTCCGTGCCCGTAAGGATGTTTGCGGTCGGCAGGCTTTCCTGCTAATTTTGTTCCAATTATCGTAACAACAGAAGAAAGCGCATCGCTAAGATTGTTTACGGAATCAAGAATAATTGCAATTGAGCCGGAAACAAAGCCTACAAATGCTTTAAAGGCAGCCAGCGCAATATTTGCAGAAATTCCAATTACGCTGGTGCGTACAATAATCTTTTCTCGTTCGTAAGCAGAAAGTGTCATACTTATTCTCCAATAAGAGTAGAAATATCAGCTTTATTAAGGACTTTGACTTTTCCGTCAGAACCTGTTACAGCAATGGCATTTGCATTAATTGTGATTGGGGTTCCGGCCTTTACCTTTTCTACAGATTTACTCTTAAGCTTAAGGTTTGAATCAAAGCGTCCAATATGGTATGAACCTTTTTCGTTAATTACGCAATAGTATTCGCCGCCGTCTGGAACAATTACAGAAGTTTCAGAAACCATTTCTTCACTTTCCTGGGCAATTTCCAGAGTTTCTTTATCAATCAAAACAAGTTTTACAGCGCCGTTACCTTTATTTTCTCCTGCAATAGTAAGGAATTTGTCTCCAAGATTAATCATCTGTCTGCTTCTGATTACGTTTACAGCAGGCTTTTTAATCTGTTTTCCACTTACTTTGTTGTATCGCACAATTCCAAGCAAAGGCTTTTTTTCATCAAGGATAATAAGTGCATAATCAGAACCGGCGGCATCATTTTCTGCCTTTTCTCTTTGAACGGCAACCTGATCAATGGCAATGTCCTTGCGTTCTTTCTGAGCCTCAGAATCTTTTTTGTCTGCAAGTTCCTGCTGTTTTTTAGATTCTTCGCGCGATTTTTCTGTTTTTTCTGCCTGTTCCTTCTGCTTTTCTTCCTGTTTTTCTAATTCGTTCTGCTTTTGTTTTGCATTGTCTTTTGCCTTTTTAGCATCTTCCTTAGCCTGTTTATCTTCAGGATTTTGGTCTGCAATGCGCTGTTTTTCGTCAGCATCTTTTTTTGCCGCTTCTGCGTCTTTTTTAGCCTGTTCGGTGCGGACCTTTTCTTCATCAAGTTTTTTGTTGTCTTCTGCCGCCTTCTTTTGAGCATCTTTTGCATTCTGATTTGCAGTTTCAGATTCGCGCTCTTTTATGTCTACAAGATTTTTACGGCTCTGAATATTTTTGTCATCATCTTCTTTCATAGAAGAAACAACATTTTTGTCGCTGATTACAGAAGTATCAATTGTAGAAAGTCCGCCGTTTGTTACATCGTAAAGAGGAATAACAATCTGGGTTTTTCCTGCCCAGTCGTGATAGTCTACAGAAAGTCCGCAGATTTCTGCTTCAAGATGACTGATTACGGCTTCTTTGTATTTTTCTGCAAATACATCAAGTTTTGCACGGTATACGGCGTTATAAACAGTAATAAAAACTGCAAGGGTATCTGCATCTGTTTCTGAATATTTGTAGGCGGCTGTAAGGTATCCGCTGATGATTCGGCGCAGGTTATTAATATGGTCCAGCTGAGATTCCGAGCCAATAATCAGAATATCAGCATCAAGTTTTTCTTTTACAGAAGTATCTACCGCATGAATTACGCTGTAACGCGCATTGTTTCCAATTCGGTCTGATTTTTCAAGATTTCCTGCAATCTGCGCTCCAATTTCGCTACCAATTCCTTTAATCTGAGCCACAGTATTGATTACGGAGTGAGGACCTTCGTAGTTTATAAATTCAATTTCTGTATTACCATTAAGACTTTGAAGCTCGGTCGTATTAACTTCAAGAGCAAAAATACTTCCCACAAACGCAAATACAGAAACAAACAAAGCAATTTTCTTCATATGAACTCCGGTAAAAATCCAAGATATCTCTAATATTATCGTCTTTTAAGAGCGTATAGTAAAGATATAAATCTTGTTATATTTGATGGAAAAGATGCGAAATTTTCGCAAATATTGACATTTTTTATAAATTAAAGAATAATCTGTTATTCTTTAAATATCTTGTAGCATATCTTACACACTTCAAAAAGTTCTTAATTAAATCATAAAGTTTATATTTTAATCTCAATTTTAAATTCTAAAAGAGGAATTTTTTATGAAAAATTTAGGAAAAAAAATTGCCGTATCTTTTATGGCAATGATTTTTACAGTTGCACTTAACGCACAGTCATTAAGAGATTATGTATGTGTAGTTGAAGGTAATCTTTCTGAAGAAACAAATACATTTCTTACAGAAATAAAAGATTCTTTGGAACGTAATGGTTATACCTATTACGCAGGCTATGTAAATGCCTTCTTAAAAGGTACATTTGGTTCTGGTTTTATCTGGTATGGTCCAGATGGTAAGCCATATATTGTTACAAACCGCCACGTAGTTTCAAACTACCAGACAGTAAACCTTACTTTTGAAAACGAAGACGGTTCTGTTTCTGAATTTAAAGAAATGAAGATTCAGTACATTGATGATGATGTAGATATCGCTCTTATTGCGCTTCCTGCAACATTCAAAAAAGAAGGCCTTTCTTTTGTTTCTAAAAGACCAGCAGATGGTGATGACGTATTTTCAGCAGGTTTCCCAGGACTTGCAGGAGAACCTAGCTGGCAGCTTGGAAAGGGTGTAGTTTCTAACTCTTCTGCAAAAATTAAAGAACTTATTAATCCTGAAATTTCAACAATCATTCAGCATACAGCACAGATTGATGGTGGAAACTCTGGTGGTCCTCTTTTAGTTCGTGATTCTTCTGCAAAAATTGGATACAAAGTTTGTGGTGTAAATACCTGGAGTGCAGGAAAACGCCAGAACACAAACTTTGCAATTCCAAGTGCAACTGTTGAATCAATTGTAAAATCAAATTACATCAAAAAAGAAAATACAGGTTTTGATGCACGAAGCGTTGCTTTTATTAAAGCAGTTTCTGATAAAGATGATTTTACAGGTGTTGCGCCTTATATTTCTAACTCTATGGTTTCTAAGTTTGGAGAGAAAGCCCTTAAAGATGTTCTTGCAAAAGCTTCAAGCAACGTACGCACATATATTTCTGATGTTTTTGAACACAATCCTGTTGATGGTCTTAGATATGCCATTGCATACGGTGTATGGTCAAAACTGAACTCTGAAGAACGCATTGATATTGTAGAAGTTTCTGCAGAAGCTACAGGAAAGAAAGTTACTTTCAAAGCTGGAGAAGAATCTTTCTCTTCATTCTGGATTGAAGAACACGGTTCATGGAAACTTGAAGAATTTGACGGAATTAAAGCCGATAAAAAACTTTCTAACAAAGAAAAAGCCCGCAATCAGAGTGGAAAAATTTTCTCTATGGAAGACCCATATATTATGTCTATAAGCGGTGGTTATGTAAAAAATCTTTCAGAAGATGCTAACTCCTTCTATTTTGATTTTGCATATAGACTGGACTTCTTTGCACTTGGATTTGCAGTAACCCGTGATACTGTAACAGTAAATCAGAAAGAGGATTACTCGTATTTTAATAATGTAGAACAGACACTCTCTATTTTACATGTAGGACCATATGTTCAGTTGAGACTTCCTTTACAGTTTGACCGCGTTCTTGTTATGCCTTATGGCGAAGCAAAAGTTGGTGTTGGAATTATTTCTGATGAATGGACAAAAGCTGACATTAAACCTATTTTTGCAGGCTTTGGTGGTGGTCTTGAACTTGCTTATAATCCAGATTCAAGTTTCTCTCCATTCATTGGCGGAAAATACATGATAACAAAGTATCCTGGAGATAGCTCTGGTACTTATACAACAAATAATATGATTATTTATGCCGGAATTAAGTTTTCGGAGAAATAAATATATTTAAGAACTAAATTATAAATACAATTAGAAATATAACACAAAATATAACTAAAAAACGATTTATAAATATATTTACTAATACAAAGGAGTTTTTCTTATGAAGAAAAAATTAGTTTATGGAATACTTGCAGGACTTTTAATTATGAGTTTTACAAGTTGTGTTTCAACTGCTACTTCTGGACTTTCACAGTCTAAAGTAAAAAAAGCACTTAAAGAAGGGAACTGGGGTACACCAGAAAACAGCGCTTTACTTTTTACTCCTAATAGTGCTTACAACGATTTCTTGCAGCAGAATCCAAAATTCGGTTACAAGTTTTATAAAACTACTACAAGAACAGAAGCTGCAACTGTGTTAATTTTTACATTCGTAACAGGTTCTGTAGCATTTGTTGAACCTCTTCCAGTTGGATCAGAATTAAAATTGTTCTCATCAACTACAGGAAGTGGTAATTCTTCTACTACAACATACTTTGGTATTGCTGGTGTTGATGTAGTTCTTAATAAGCCTGGTCTTTTCTACTATAACCCTTATGACAAAGAAGGTGCAAATGAATTGAAATCTTTGAAAGTTCTTTATAAATACTTTAAAGGTTCAGATTCTGCATGGGAACATGTAATTGCAGACCGTATTGAGGAGTTGAAAAATGCTAAGAAATAAATTTAAAGCCGCAGTTATTATTGCTCTTATTGCAGTAAATTCAGTTTTTGCTGCTGAAGGATATAAACCAAAAGAACCAAAAAAAGGTCATGTACTTGTAGTTGGTAAAATTGCTTACAAAAAGCCAATTGATATTGCTGCTCGCGAAAAGAATTTCCGCGAATATAAAAACAGACAGATTGTAATTGGAAAAATGAACGACTTTTCAATGTCTCCAGATTTTTCCAATAAAACTTTTGATACTGTTACAGACGGTATTGACGGTTATTTCTATCAGGAAATCAAAGTTCCAAAAGATGGAAAGCTTCATTTAAATCATGTAACAGTTGCTATGTTTGCAAAAACAAATGCATGGTTCCAGTTCCAGCTTCCAGCTGGTGTTACAATCAATGTTCCAGACGACGCTGTATATGTTTACATTGGTACTTTTGAATATGATTTGGACTATGCTCTTCGTACAGTTGGTTTCCGCCACATTGATGAATATGAAGAAGCTTCAAAAATTCTTAATCGTGATCTTGGTAAAAAAGTTGAACTTTACCGAGCTCCTTTGACATTTGATGAAGCAGATAAGTCAAAGAAATAATAATAATTGCAATTATTATAAAATTATATGATAATTGTAATATGTTAAAACTGACAAAAATCCAAAGAATCCTTTCAGGACTAAAACACAAAACTTTTATTTGTGCGGCAATTCTGGAAGGATTTTTTGTTTTAACGGCTTCTGCTCAAAGTCAGATTTCTTATAGTGGAAGTCCAACATATACACTTGTGGAACGCACAGATTTGCTGCGCTACGACAATAACAAATACACAGGTCTTATGAGCCGCGAAGTACGTTCTTTTATTACTCCTATTTCGCAGAAAAACGGTTATCTTTACGAAGGAAACTTTTTTGTAGACGAAAAAACTCAGCGTTCAGCTACGTCGGTTGCTTCTGGCATTCACGATTCAATTCTTTCTGTTTTTAGAATCGGGAACGACGGGGTACTTACAATGGTAGAAGACCACGGTTATCCAAGTTTTAGAAGTTTTCCTAGTTATCCGGCACACAAAATCAGCATTGGAGAGCGCTGGCAGGCAAAGGCAGAACGCGCTGTAGACCCTTTAAATAAAGGCATTGTTACAAAAATGCCTATTTACGTTGAATATACTTACACCGGTGATGAAGTATTTAATGGAGAAGAAGTATATCGTCTTAGCGCTCAGTGGGCTACACGTTACGGAATGGGCAGCGGAACTTCTTACATTGACTGGGGCGGAGACCGGGAACTTCAAAAGGCAACGGGAGTTCACAAGGCTTCTATTTTAGTAAGCAAGGCAAGCGGTGCAGCCCTTGTTGTGCGCGACTCTGTTGATGAAACTTTTGTGTATGCAGACGGAAATCAAATCCGCATGAAAGGAACAATCAATCTGTTTACAGAATATCCGCCAAGCGTAGACAGAGACAGAATTCTTCCAGCATTGCGCCGTTTTGCTATGATAAACGAAGAGGAAGAAGAAAAGCTTAAAGTTGTGCCAGGAAAAGCAGTTGTTAAAGAAGACGATACTGTGCTTGTTGCAATGGCAGAAATCCCAAAAGAAGAAAACCTTTTGCCACAATCAGAAATATATGATGACAATCTTTCTGATTTACTGCCTTCAAATAACAATTGGGAAGCATTTACCGATGAATTGCCGGAACTTCCTAAGAAAAATGACATTGCAATCACTGTAGATCAGACTCCGGCGGGGCTTCGTCTTACTATTCAGGATCTGCAGTTTGAAGCAAACAGTGCAAACCTTCTACCTGGCGAGCAAAAACGCCTTGATAGCATTGCTGCGGTTTTAAAAGAAGCAGGGCAGTCTCAATTTTTGATTGAAGGTCATACCGCGCGCGTTGGGCAGGAAGAAGGAGAAATGGAACTTTCTTTAAGCCGTGCTCATGCCATTGCAGAAGAACTTAGTAAGCGTGGTATTCAGCCGGGCAGATTTATTTGTAAGGGTAGTGGCGGTAAAAAGCCTGTTGCCGATAACTCAACGCAAGAAGGTCGTGCAAGAAACCGACGCGTTGAAATTACAATTTTGGAATAAAAAAACAAATATAAATAAAAATAAAATAGAGGACAAAATGACAGAAGAAGAAAAAGAAGCGTTCTTTACAGATGTAAATGAACTTTTGGATATTTTTAACCAGTTCAGCCCGATTCAGACAAACGGCACTTATGTACTGGAATCTATAAAACCGTGCATTACAGAAATGACAGGTTACATCATCAATGATAAAACAGAAGCTGCAAGCCTTTTGGACTGGCTTGATTCATCAGATTTCTGGACTGCACCGGCAAGTACACGCTTTCACGGAAACTTTAAGGCGGGCTTGAGCCTTCATACATTAAAAGTAATTCAGCAGGCACTTTTGCTGGCTCGTCCGCTAATGGAAAACTTCTGGACAAGCCCGGAAGCATCTAAATACAGCGTAACGGCAGAAGATGTTTTTGTAGCAGCTCTTGTGCACGACTTTTGCAAAACGGATTTTTACGGTGTTGAATACCGCAATACAAAAGATATTACCGGTAACTGGATAAAACAGCCGTTTTATAAATCAAAATCAGAAAACCGCAACCTTGGTCACGGAAATGAATCTGTATTAAAGCTTATAGAAATCATGCCTTCTTACATTAAAAAACGCCACGTTTTAGAAGCTGTAAGCCGTCATATGGGCTTTAGCGATTTGAGTGAATCAGAAAGCTACAATTATTCAAACTTTTTGCAGAATCCTCTTGTAGTGCTTATTCAGCTTGCAGATGAAACTGCAGCTCAGTGGTTTAACTGCTAATCTAAAAAAGATTGCGATGCCTTATTTTGTATAATATAGTTTATGTTATGCAAATAAGGCAATTTTTTTACAAATTCACATTTTTATTGTATCTGATTTTGTTTTCTTCTTTTGCTTTTGCAAATCAGAATATTTGTGCAAGACCTTTCACAAGCGGAAAGCTTCATGTTTCTGGTACAGAAATCCACGATCAAAACGACAATTCTGTAATTCTAAAAGGTGTAAGTACCCACGGACTTGCATGGTTTCCAAGATATATTAATTCAACTTTGTTTAAGCAGATTAGTAAAGAATGGAATGCAAATGTAATCCGCCTTGCAATGTATTCGGAAGATTACGTAAACGGCAACAAAAATAGAAATCTGCAGCTTTTACGAAGCGGAATTAAATATGCCGTTCAAAGTGATATGTATGTTATTGTTGACTGGCATATTCTTAGAGACAACAATCCTAATCAGTATCTGGCAGAAGCGGTTGGATTTTTTAATCAGATTTCAAAAGAGTTTGCCACGGTTCCAAACATCATTTATGAGATTTGTAATGAGACGAACGGCGACTGTACCTGGGCATATATTAAGGAATACGCAAGTGTAATCATTCCAGTTATTAGAAGGCATAATCCAGATGCAATGATTTTGGTTGGAACTCCAAATTATGACCGCGAGATTCAGTTTGCTGCTCAGGACCCGATTAATATTGAAAATATTATGTACACCTTCCATTTTTATGCCTCTTCACACGGGGCAGAAATGCAGTAAAAACTTAAGGAAGTTGTAGAAGGCGGAACTCCAATTTTTATTTCTGAAAGCGGCATTTGCGAAGAGTCTGGAAACGGAAGAATTAATTTTTCGCGAGCTAAAAACTGGTACAATCTGGCAGATTCCCTTAATTTAAGCTACACAGTCTGGAGTTTATCTAATAAAGAAGAAGAGTCCGCAATGATAAAAGATAAATCGCGGGCTACAGATTATCTTGCCGATGAAGATTTAACCCTTTCTGGCATGTTCACAAAGACACTTTTGCTGGGAACAGATGTAAATCAGATCTTTTTTGAATACGGAACTTATTCACATTTAAGGCTTTTGTGGAGTACAAAACCAGTTCTTGTATGGCTGCATTTTGCTGTTCCAGTTTTTATTCTGCTTTTTATTATTTTTGTGCTTGAAAAAATCAGAAAGCGATTTAAAGACAAACACATTACAACTTACGATGATCTTTTAAAATTCAGTAGCAGAAAAGAAGTCAAAAAGTTTAATTCAAAGGCAAACAGAGTATTTATTGGAGATTTATTCCTCTTTTTAAGTACCCTTACCACGCTGATTTATCTTTGCTGGCGTGTGACTTTTTCTATTCCTTTTGCCTACGGAAGAATTGCAATTGCTGGAAACATAATTCTTCTTTGTGTAGAATTGCTTGGTTTTATTCAGACACCGCAGTGTTTTTATACTCCAGATGTTTTTCAGCACAATCTCTACACCGAACATACTGTGCCTAACGAACAGGATTATTTTTACGATGTAATTGAAGCTGCAAAAACTTCCAGCAACAGCGTAATCTATGGCGGTTCAAATACAATCCTTTCAAGAAAAGCTCTGGAAGATATTGGCGGTTTTTACACAAAGACCATTAAAGAAGATTTTGCTACTGGTATGCTTATAGAAACTGCCGGCTATGTAAGCCTTGGACTTTCGGAACCTTTAGCATCAGGTATTGCACCATCTTCTCTGGCAGAACACGTTCAGCAGAGAACCCGTTGGGGACGTGGTGTAATTTCTACAGCAAAACAGCTTAAATTCCTTCGTAACCGCAAATTAACCATTGCGCAAAAGTTCAGTTATTTGAGCTCTGTAATTTACTGGTTCTCTCCAATCAAAAACTTTATTTATCTGCTTGCGCCTTTAATGTTTGCAATTTTCTGCATTCCGATTTTTAGATGTAATTTATACGATCTCTTGTTATTCTGGTTTCCAATGCACTGTATGCAGATCTGGTCGTTAAGAATCACAAGCCATGGAAAGATTTCTACCCAGTGAAGTGGTATTCACGAAACTTCGATAATGCCTTTTATGCTTGTTCCAATTATTAAAGAAGCTTTTGGAATTACTCTTTCAAAATTTAAGGTAACCAATAAGGACAAGAGCAGCAGACGAACAGTTGTAGATAGACAAAGACTTATTCCGTTTGCAATTTTACTTGGGCTTACGCTTGCAGGAATTATCCGTATGGGCTATCTGCTGATTATCTGGCGATACGCAGGTATTCTTGCAGTTTTGTTCTGGCTGTTCCGCAATGCTTACTACCTTACAATGTGCCTTTTCTTAGTTATTGGCCGCGACACTGATGATGAAAACGTAAAGGTTTATGTCGCAGAAATTATTTCTATTATTAAAGCTGATGGCAGAAAATCTGATGGCGTTACAACAAAAATTACAGAACATTCTGCAGACGTATTTATTGATGAACTTGATTTTCTTACTCTTGGTGAACCTGTTGAACTTAATATTTCTACCGGTGTTTATGACTTTAAGCTAAAAGGCACGATTGTTAGTATAAGGCATTCGTATCATCAAGAAATTCCAAGTGTTTATACTGTGGAAATTCTTGATTTTGCAGGACAAAAAGATGCATATGTGCATATGCTTTACGACCGAACACCAACTTTGCCGCAGCATTTGCGTTTAAGAGATTCTTATATTGGAAATCTCTGGAAAAATTTTGCAAACCGCGTAAGAAAAAACTGACTTTAGTTGTTATACCATTTGTGATAGATATTCAGCGAGACTGGGCTTCCTGTTTCCAGCGAGTTTGTATCTAAAGTTTTTAAGTCTGCCGTAATTGTAGTCTGGACGTCTTTTCCTTTAATGGATTTTGTCTGGATTACAAAGCGTGTGCGGTCGCCAAGAAAGCTTGCAGAAATTACTGTGCCTTCTACATCTCCACACTCTGTTGTTTTATTAAGTTTAAACCATTCTGGTCGGATGATGTAAGGCTCTCCTTCAAGTTCTATGAAGTTTGCACGGCCTGCAAAATCTGCTGTAAAATTGTCGTGAGGCTTAAAGTAAAGGTCGCGTGGAACTCCATACTGCAAAATCTTTCCACCGTTCATTACTGCAATCCTGTCTGAAAGCGAAAGTGCTTCTTCCTGATCATGAGTAACGTAAACGGTTGTGATTTTTAATTCACGCTGAATGGCACGAAGTTCTTCGCGAACTTTTTCGCGGAGTTTTGCATCAAGGCTAGAAAGAGGTTCGTCCATCAGTAAAATCTGCGGATTTAATACAAATGCGCGGGCTAGGGCAACCCTCTGCTGCTGTCCGCCAGAAAGCTCATTTGGATAGCGGTCTAAAAGCGATGTTAAATCAAGTGTTGCTGCAATCTCGCTTGTTTTTTTCTTAAAATCACGGTCTTTTTTGATTTTTAGTCCAAAATGAATATTCTGGCGCACTGTCATGTGTGGAAAAAGCGCGTAATCCTGAAAAACCATTCCAATTTTACGCTTATCTGGTCCAATTCCTTTTTGATTTATGCCAAAAAGTTCGATTTCTCCGCTGTCTGGCTGTAAAAATCCAGAAATCAGACGTAAAAGGGTTGTTTTTCCACAGCCGCTTGGGCCTAAAAGGGTTGTAAAACTTCCTTTTTCTACATCAAGAGAAAGATTTTCTATTGTAGCGTGAGTATTATACGAGAATGTAAGGTTTTTAATGCTTAAAGCGGCTTCAAAATCAGAAAAGTCTTTCATTTTTTCGTCCCCATAATTTTAGCGTTGATTTTCCTATAAGTAAAACTACAAAGGTTATAAGTGTCAGAACAAGGGCAAGGGCAGCGGAGTCGCCCCAGAATCCTTCTTCTGCAAGATTTAAAATTTTTACCGAAGAAAGCGGAGTATCAAACGATACTAAAAAGATTACGGCGCTCATGGTGCCAACTCCACGCATAAAATCATAAATAAAGGAATTAAAAAGGCCTTCTTTGGAAAGAGGCATAAGAATAAAAAATAGAAGTTTTAGACCGGAAGCCCCAAGAGAGCGGGCACTGTCGTCCAGAGATTTTTTGATCTGAGAGTAGGAGGCGCTGATTGCACGGTAAGAAAATGGAATAAAACCAATTGTGATTGCCATAACAATCAATGCGCTTGATTTATAAAAGTTTAGTTTTGCAGCAAGAAGTGAAATTGCAAGACCGTACAAAGTTCCAGGAACTGCGGCTGGCAGCTGGATTACTGCATCTATATATTTTGAAAGCGGTGCTTTTGTGCGGAAGGTAAAATATGAAGCAAGACTTGCAATCAGGGTGCTTATAACGGCTGCTTCAAGGGCAAAACAAATGCTATTTAAAAGTTCATTTTTACAGCGGGCAATTGTTTTAATATGACTTAAGGTTGGTGTAAAATTAATTCCCCAGACCTTCTGGAATGCCCCGGCTATAATGGCAGCAAACTGCAAAATTACACAAAGGGTAATAAAAGAACAGAATGCAGTTAGCAGAATACGGGGAAAAAGAGGCAGTTTATTATCTGCTGTCAGCTGGGAACGTCCGCCAACAACCGCCAGTTTTTCCATATTTTTTGAAACAAATTTATTCTGCAAAACAAAAAGAGTTATAGAAGGAATAATAAGTATAATTCCCAGTACGGCACTTATTCTTCCGTTCATCCAGCCGGTAAGCTGAGTGTAGATTTCTACGGCAAGAACTTTATAGCGTCCTGCAACAATCATTGGGTTTCCAAAATCACTCATTACAGAAACCGCAATATACAAGGCAGAAGAAATCAGACCTGGAACAGAAAGGGGAAGCGTAATCCTTAAAAAGATTTTTAAATGCCCCCCGCCAAGCGAACGTGCCGCCTGCTCAAGATTAGGATTTATATTTTCCAGAGTCTGCACGCATATCATGTATGCCATTGGAAAAAAGCAGAGTGCCTGAGCAATCAAAAGTCCCGGAAATCCGTAAAGACTAACATCCAGGCCAAGGACTGTTTTTGTAATAAAGCCTTGTCGTCCCAAAAGCAGGATGAAAGCAAGGCCCCCTACAAAGGGCGGTGTAACCAGGTGCAGAAAAGGTACAAAAGAAAAGAAGCGGCGTAAGGGCAGGTTGCCTTTTACAACCGCAAAGGCATAGATATAGCCAATGGTAACGGCTGCAATGGTAGAACAAATTACTTCTATCAGCGTATTTAAGGCAGTCTTTCGCCATACGGCAGTAGTTGCAACCTTTACAAAATCTGCCTTAGTCGGTGTTAAAAGCACAAAAAAAAGAGGAGAAAGAATACAAATTAAAAGAAAGAAACAGACTCCAAGCCATACCAGAGTAAGGGGGAGACTGTCTTCTATTTTTAGCCTGTGAAAGTTTATTTTACTTCTGCAGTCCATTTTGCAAGAACTTCTTCCTTCTGAGCGGCAGCTTTATTTACATCATATTCAATTAAATCAAGCTGAGTAACAGGAATAGAACCTTCAGCTCCTTTTGCATCAGGATTTACAGGCATTGTAAAATCTATTGAACTCATAAGCTCCTGAGCTTCTACAGAAAGCATAAAATCAACAAACTTCTGGGCAGCTTCTAGATTCTTTGTATTTTTCATAATCGAAATACAGTCGATGTCTACAACACTCTGAGGTGGCGCAACAGTGTAAACCTTAAAGCCGTCTGAGTGGTATTTGTTTACTACATGAAGAAAGGTGACGCAGAGAGCATATTCTCCGGTTCCGATAAGGCGGCCAGGTGCAGAGCCGCTGTCAGGAAACTGACCGACAAGGCTTGCAAGATTCAAAAGATAATCCCAGCCTTTTTCCCAGCCAAGACGCTGAAGCTGATTCTGAACAAACAGGTAAGCAGTAGATGATGCAACAGGATTTGTAAGAACGATTTCGCCCTTATATGCAGGATTTACAAGGTCATCCCAGGTTTTAGGTACTGGGATACCAGCAAATTTCTGCTTATATCGATCTTCATTAATTCCAATTCCAAGCGAAAGAACACAAAATCCTGTCCAGGTTCCGTCTTCTGCAAGTGCATATTTTGGAAGATTTTCTGCTACAGGCGAGCGGTAAGATTCAAGTACTCCGTCTTTATCAAGCTGAATATGATAAGCTGTAGCACCGCCCAAAAGGATATCAGCCTGAGGATTATCTTTTTCTGCGCGAACACGGTTTACAAGCTCACCAGTTGAAGCGCGAAGGAATTTTGCAGGAATGCCTGTTTTTTTAGTAAAAAGCTCGGTAAGCGCCTGAGTTTCTTCTTCGTGAATGATTGAATAGATACTTACAGACTGTTTTGTATTTGATTTTCCGCAGCCTGTAAAAACAAATAAGGCAAGAATGCCGCACAAGGTTAGAGATATAGTTTTTTTCATTAGCTTGACCTCACTTTTATTAAGGGTTTAATACAAACCCTTAAAACGGCTGAGTCAAGGCTTTAAGCGAAGCATGCCTTGACCAGACGTATTTTCTTTTGCTTAATTTATATTAAATCTGATATTAATAATATAGTCAATTTTCTTAAATCTTAATAATACCAGATTTATAAATCAACTGTATTTTATTTTTAATGTGAATTTGGTATTATTAGAAATTACTATTTGCATTGTTACTTTAAAAAAAATAATAATAAGGAAGAAAAATGAACAGACGACTTATCACAGCAGCTTTACCTTACGTTAATAACATTCCACATTTGGGAAATATAATTCAGTCGCTTTCGGGCGATGTTTTTGCGCGTTTCTGCCGCAGCCGTGGTTACGACACACTTTATGTTTGTGGTGTTGATGAATACGGTACTGCAACCGAAACTAAGGCTCTTGAAGAAAAGACTGAGCCTCGTGCTCTCTGCGACCACTATTATGGCGAGCACACAAAAATCTACGAATGGTTTAAAATTGATTTTGATAAATTCGGCCGTACTTCAAACGAACAGTGTACTGAAATTACTCAGTCACTTTTCAATGACCTGGACAAGGCCGGCCTTATTCACGAGCATGTAAACAAGCAGCTTTTCTGTCCTCACTGTAACATGTTCCTTGCAGACCGCTATGTTGACGGAACCTGCCCTAAGTGCGGTTACGAAAAGGCTCGCGGTGACCAGTGCGATAAGTGTGGTTCTCTGCTTGATCCTACTGAACTTAAAGAGCCTCGCTGTCATACCTGCGGCGGAACTCCGGAAGTTCGCGAAACAAAACACCTTTATATCGACCTTCCTGCAATGAGCGGTAAACTCAATGAATGGATGGAAAAGGCTAGTGTAGAAGGCCGCTGGGCTGACAATGCCATCAACATGACTAAGGCCTGGATCCGCGACGGTCTTCAGGAACGCGCAATTACCCGCGATCTAAAATGGGGTATTCCTGTTCCAAAGCCTGGTTATGAAAATAAGGTATTCTACGTTTGGTTTAATGCGCCAATCGGATATATTTCAATCACAAAGCAGCTGGCTGATGAGCTTGTTAAGGCCGGCAAGCAGAGCTTTGACTGGAAGAGCTGGTGGATTCCAAGCGAATCAGAAGAGGGCAAGAATAAGCCTAAGGTTGATCTCTTCCAGTTTATCGGTAAAGACAATATTCCTTTCCACACTGTTGTTTTCCCTTGTACAATGTTAGGCTCTCCTCACGAGTGGACAAAGCTTCATCACATGTCTTCAACAGAGTTCCTGAATTACGAGGATGGAAAGTTCTCTAAGAGTCTTGGTGTTGGTGTATTTGGTTCGGACGCTATTGAGAGCGGAATCCCAGCTGATGCATGGCGTTTCTACATTTTCTATAACCGCCCTGAAAAGCAGGATTATCAGTTCACCTGGAAAGACTTTATGGAAAAGCTTAACGGCGAGCTGATTGGTAATCTTGGAAACCTTGTAAACCGCACACTCCTCTTTGTAAATAAATACTATGAAGGAAAGATTCCGGATAGCCCAGTTGATGAAGAGCTTTGGACAAAGGTTCGCGAGCTCGAGGCTAAGACAACTGCATCACTTGAATGGGCTGATTTGAAAGACGCTTTCCATACAATGTTTGAGATTTCTGATATCTGTAACAAGAAGTTCCAGGCAACTGAGCCTTGGAAGGCACGTACAGAAAATCCTGCTGTAGCTGAAAGCCTTATCCACAACCTCTGTTATGTAATTAAGGATTTGATGATTATGATG
>JAILHD010000025.1 GCA_024696155.1 Treponema sp.
GCTACTCTTTTCCCTGATAAAATCGAATCATCTGACCTTATTTATCAGGACAGCCTTATACATAAAGGAAAAAAATATAAATATAGATTTGTTTTTATTGATTCTGAGACAAAAAAATATTATACACAATGGTCATCCGCAGTTCAGGCGAAAAATGGATACGCCGAAGGCACAACTCCAAATTTAACCTACAAAATTCCTAATGGAGTAGTATTTTCGTATGACATTCAAAATAACAATATAACAATAGACGGTGGAACACTACCTTCATTAAATGATGAAAATCCAACAAAAGTCCCAAGCTTTACAAATGATTTTTCACCAGTTTTAATTCTAAAAGCAGGTGATATTACCACAGCTTTTGATTTAACTGATACTCAGACGGAAGGTACAACTTCTTTTGAATTAAGAAATTTACCTCTAACTTATAATGATAAACCAATTTATTGTCTTGGTATTGCCGCAAAATATGATGTAATAGAAAAAAGTTCAGACCATGTTCGAACAGAATGGACAGAAATAGCACCAATAAAAGTTGTCTACGCTGCAAGTACAACCTCAGAAGAAGCAAAATATCTTTATATCAAATCTTCAACAAACATCGGAACCCCTTACGATTAACCCATATTTTCGTAGTGCAAATTGACAAAAATTGCAGTTTTTGTCAAAATAAACACATGAATATATTAGTCGCATTATGCGCAGTCGGTGCAGAAAAAATTTTAGGCAACGAAATCAAACATTTAGGATACCGCCTTATTTCAAACGCTCCGGGACGTGTTACTTTTGAAGGTGATGATGACGCTCTCTTCCGTACAAATCTCTGCCTCCGCACTGCCGACAGACTTTATCTCCAGCTTGCTCAATACAAAGCCTTTGGTTTTGATGACCTATATGATGGCGCATACGCCGTAAACTGGCAGGATTTTTTACGTAAAGATTCACGCATTGTAGTAGATAAAGTTCGTGTTTATAAAAGCAAACTCAATTCTCAGAACAGCATTCAGGGAATGGTTCACAAGGCAATTTATGCCAAATTAGGTGACGTATGGCACATGCAGACCCTGCCAGAAACCGGCGAAGAATCTGACATCCGTGTTTACGTTGATGACAATCAGGTTTACATTCTTCTTGATTTGTCTGGTCTTCCTCTCCACAAGCGCGGTTATCGAACAGACGGCGGAGTAGCCCCATTACGCGAAACAACCGCTGCCGTTCTCCTTCAGGAAATGATGTGGAGACGTAAAACTCCCCTTCATGATCCGTTCTGCGGTTCTGGAACAATCGCCATTGAAGCAACTTTGTACGCCTTTAACGTCGCACCAGGCCTTGGCCGCCGCTTTGCATTAGAAAACCTTCCTATTTTTAATTCAGACCGAGCAGACGAGATCCGCGCACAGGAAGCCGCAAAAATCCGCACAGATGTAGAAGTACGCATCACAGGAAGCGACATCGACGCCCGCGCAATAGAACGCTCAAAACAGAATGCAGAACACGCCTGTGTTATGGCAGGACGCGCTCTTAAATCAATCGGAATAAGCAAGCACATAATTCGCCCGGACTTTGTTCAGGCAGATTTTGCAGACCTTTCTGCACCATACGAAAACGGACTTCTTTTATGTAACCCTCCATACGGAGAGCGCCTTGGCGAACTGGAAGAAGTAAAAGAACTATATGGCAATATGGACAGTCTTTGGAAAGAATTCCCAGGCTGGGATTTAGGCGTAATCACATCCTGCGACACCTTCCAGGACAATTTTGCCCACAACGCGAACAAAATCAAAAACTATAAAGCCGGAAACCTGGATACATATTTTTATATGTACAACAGAAATGAATCTGAGCCAAAAACTCAGAAACCTGCAAAAACTGAAAAATTTGTACCACACAATCAGCATCCGCAGAATCATCATAAGGCAGAAAAATTTTAAAGGGGAAAATAAATGGCAATTGTTGTTGAACATGACAAACGAAAACATGAAATACTTCAAAAGTCTCTTGATGTTTTTATTGACGAAGGCTATGAAGACGCAACTTTCCAGAAAATTGCTGACCGTTGCGGCATAACCAGAACAACATTGTACATTTATTTTAAGAACAAGCACGAAATTTTCTTGGGCAGCATCAAAGAACTGCTTTCTGAACTCGAAATAATCCTTCTTGAAATCGCAAAGGATTCAAATCTCACAGCCAAAGAAGCCTTGATTAAAATCCTGCACGAAATCATCAAACAGTGCTCAGACAACAAAAAACTTTTCAGCGTACTCCTCAGCTACCTTATTCAGCTCAGAAAATCCGGTGTAGACCCTAACGACCGCGTTCGCCGCCGTGTCATTAAAATGCGCCACCTAATGAGTACCATCATCATCCGCGGCATCCGCGCCGGCGAGTTCAAACGCCTCATCGTTAAAAACATGAACGAACTGATTTATGGCCTCATCGAATCCGCCATCTTCCGCATGGCCGTCCTCAACCAGGACAACACCGACGAAATCCTCGACAGCATAGAGCTTGCCATCGAAGGCTGGGAAGTGTAAAAGCCACAGACCGCCGCAAAACTCCCGCACCAATATCTGTGTCCCATCTGTGGCTATAAAAAAAGGTGGCCTCAACGACCACCTTCATTTATTTATTAGAACTTAGCTTTTCTCAATCGTACCTGTTCAATATCCTCACAGAAAAGCTGTCTCAAGTCATTCAATCCCAGGGCCATCAAAGCCATGCGGTCAATACCAATACCCCAGGCAAGAACCGGAACATCAATACCCATAGCGCGGGTTACTTCTGGACGGAAGATTCCCGAACCACCAAGTTCGAACCAGCCCAAAACAGGGTGTTTGATGTGAACTTCAATAGAAGGTTCTGTGAACGGGAAGTAACCAGGAACGTATTTAACTTCTGTTGCGCCGGCAATTTCTGTAGCAAACATTTTAAGCATACCAAGAAGATTGCGGAGGTTTGCATCCTTTCCAACAATAATTCCTTCTGTCTGATAGAAGTCTGAAAGGTGAGTTGCATCTACCTTGTCGTAGCGGAAACAGCGGGCAATACCAAAGTATTTTCCAGGAATTGTTGCCTTGTGAAGCTGATGTGCTGACAAAACAGTTCCCTGAGAGCGCAGAATCAAGCGACGGGTAAACTCGTTATCAAACTGATAGTTCCATCCACGGCTGCCGGTGTTTCCACCAGTTTCGTGGGCAGCCTTAACGTTGCTCAAATATGGCTCTTCAATAAATTTTGCGTGAGTAGGATTTTTAATGCGGTAAACATCGTGAATATCGCGGGCAGCGTGGAACTGAGGCATGAACAAAGCATCACCGTTCCAGAATTCAGTTTCTACAAGCGGACCATCAAACTCTTCAAAACCAAGAGAACAAAGCTTGTCTTTTACAGATTCAAGGAACTGAACATAAGGATTTGTGCGGCCAGGAATAATACGTGCAGGAGGAACAGCAATGTTGTAACCGCGGAAGGTACCATTTTTCCAGTCACCAGTAGCAAGCATTTTTGGTGTAATTTCACCAATCTCATTACCAGTAATTCCAGCCTTTTTAAGTTCTTCTGTAACCTTTGCAAATGCTTCTGTAAGCTTGTAAGTTACAGTTTCGCGTTCAATCATCTTAAAAGGAGAATCTCCGGCACCACGTTTTTTAGCCAAAGTAGAAATTACTTCAACTTCGTCAGCGCTTAAATCATCCTTATTAAGAATGCCGTCAGCAGCAGCCGCACCTTTTTTAATAATTGCAGAAGCCTTTACAACGCGTGCAGGAAGTTCTGCGCCAGTGTATTCAGCCTTCTTTTCTGCATTCATCTTAAGAACACCTTCTTTTGAAAGCGGACCAAAGGCACTACCAATATCTTTATTTTCAATTGCAAGGGCAGCAGCAATTTCTGGCAAAGCGTGAGCACCGTTATCGCGAAGGTAAGCAACCATGCGCTCTTCAACAGTTCCTGTTTTTGCAAGAGCCTTACCCATGTCTGTAATTTCATAGAATGTATGAGGTGTACGGCGGATTTCTTTAAGAAGTTCCTTTCCTCCAAGCCAGCTGAATGCCTGGTTTGCGTGACCTTCTTTATAATCCAATTCTTTCTGGAGTTTTTCTGAAGTAAGTTCATCCTTTGCTGTATATTTGAGCAAAACTTTAATTTCAAGCGGATGAAGATTTTTGATAATGTTTTTGATATCCATTTTGTTCCTCGTTTTTAACAGGCTTTAAAACAAAAAAGCCAGCCTTCATTTTAGAAAACTGGCTTTATTCTACAATATTTATTGCAAAAACTGAATAGGTAGAAGGTTTATTATTCAGCAGATTCTGAACCTTCTTTTGCATCTGTTTTTACAGTCTTCATATTGCGTTTTTCTACCATCTGAACATAGCAGAAGTATACAGTATACTTACGCTTTGGCTTAGCATTCTTATCAATATAAGAACTCTCTCTTGGAGTCTGCAAATAGCGGTATTTTGTATAACCATGCTCTTTCTGGAAATCCTGAAGAACTGCAAGAACAGTGTTCATTGCTTCTCCCTGATCATAAGATGCAAAGCTTGTTGTATATGTTACGCGAACTTCATCGTACATAGGATTAAATTCCAACTCAACCTTTGCATTCTTATCTTCAAGATGCTGATTTTCAGGAACGATTTTTATAGTTTTGGTCTTCTGCTCTTCATACAGCTCATCTGAAGACATATTTGCAAAAATTTCATCTGTTTCATTATCTGCAAAAACAGAGCCAGCTACTAAAAACAACGTGGTCAGAACTAATAATAGTTTTTTCATGCACGCCTCCTTTTTAATACGTTGTATACTTAATAATTCTATCGCGTTCTAGGAAAAAATCAAGAAATATCGCATATTGTCCCTCTGTAATTCCAACAAGAGGAGGATTACGTATTAATACAGAGCCGGAAATTTCTTTCGGTTTATTTTTGATTTCCGCACGATAGCGCGCACGAACGGCTTCTTTTAATGCATTCCGCGCAGCATCGTTAATGCCTTCAAAACCATCAGAAATTTTTCCTAGTCCGCGCCCTTTAATCACCGGATTCTGAATACCACTCCAAAGTTTATAATTCTGTATCTGATACTCTGTGCGGTCATATTCGCACCAAACGGTAACTTTATTTTCTTCAAAATACTGGTCGGAATAACGGATTTTGTCTTTATCAGCCTGGGTAAAAGCCTGAACAGGTTCTACTTCCAGATATTCTTCTACCCCGCGCAATTTATCAGAAGGTGTATAAACAAACTTCCAGCCATACACCATTCCTTCCATTAAAAACTCACTAAGATTTTTGATTCGTGTTCTGGTGTAAAAAAGTAAATCATCATTTTCTTCGTAAAGACCTGGATAAACATCAAGTTCTGCCCAGACAGCAAAACGGATAGTTCCAGGATTAACAGGACTTTGCGCTAAAAGAAGAGAAAACTGAACTGCAAGAGCTGCAAAAAAAATGATTTTCTTAATTAAACGCATCTTTCTGTCCTTTTAATCTTATCTATAAGTTTCGCGCCAGATTTTAAGCGGATGAATTCCCATTCTTATTACAAAATAAAGCCATGCCGCAAGAAAACCAAAAAGATGAGTCATATGTGCTACACCAGAAGCCGGATTAAACTGACTAAAAAACTCTATTGCTGCATAAATTAGAACAAGAACAGGAGCCGGCACTGGGATAAGCCCCCAGATAAGAATTACAGAACGCGGAAAGAACACCGCATAGGCAAATAAAACTGCATATACAGCGCCGCTTGCGCCTAAAAGACGCACGCTATACTGACCGGTAAAAAAATAAACCGCATAAGAGAAGACACAACTAAGGCTTCCGCAAAGCAGATAAAAAAGCACAAATTCCTTGCTGCCAATTGCCTTTTCCAGCTGCAGACCAAACACTAAAAGTCCCAGCATATTAAACAGAATATGACGGATGCTTGAATAATCGTGCACAAACATATAAGTCAAAAACTGCCAGTACATATGATATTTATAAACTGCAACAGGATTCATTGGACCATAAATATAAATGTATTGAGCAAGATTTGTAAAAAATTGTGCAATTGCATAAACTGCAAAATTTAAGAGAATGATTAATAAGACACGATGTTTATATTCGTATTTAAAAGGCTTTCTAAAAAAAATTCTTCCCATTAGCCTATTATCGTGAATTATCGGGCTTTCTGTAAAGGGTTACGCGGTTTCTGCCTTTACTTTTAGAGATATAAAGTGCCTGGTCAGCCTGATTTACAAATTCATTCGGTGAATTTACAAGATTTTCTGTTGAATCAAAAACAGAAACACCACAGGAAATTGTTACATGCAGATGCTGATCATTATAAATAAAATCATGAGTATCAATTGCAGCCCTGATTCGTTCTGCAACAAGAATTGCTTCTTCTGTTGTTGTGTTAGGAAGAAGGATGGTAAACTCTTCACCACCGTAGCGGCTTGCAGTATCACTTTCTCTAAGGCTTTTACGGATTATGTTTGCAACTTCTATAAGAACGTAATCGCCGCATTCATGACCGTAAGTGTCGTTAAACTTTTTAAAGAAGTCTATATCAAACATTAAAACTGCAAGATTTTCGTTCTGCAAAAACGACTGATCAATTGCTTCTGAAAGCACATTAAAAAAGTAGAACTTAAGCTTAAGATGAGTCATCATATCTGTAGATGACTGTTCAATAAGAGCCGCATTATTAATTGCCACAGACGCAAGAGAAGCAATCGACATAATCTGATTCTGCTCGTACTCGTTGTAAGAAACATCGTCTTCTATGGCAATTCGTTCCTGCAAAATCAAAAGACCGTTCAGGTGAGTTTTTTGAATAAGAGGAACAATCAGCGTTGGAGAAAGCGCCTTTAAAGTTTCTAGAGTCTTCTGGTCTTCAATCAAAAGCTTTAGTTCATCAAACGTAATAGGCATCTGAACATCCAGAAGCTTTTTAGTGATTGGCGAAGAAACTGGAATAGAAGGTTTTTCGCTTTCATCAAAAAGGTCTTTTGCAGTTTCAAGAACATAGTTTTCGTTTGTGATTAAATCGCGTACAAAAATCTCTGCTCCAAGAACATGCATCTGAGCCATACAGATATAAACAATAGATTCAAGAAGGTTATCAAAATCAAGGTTCTGACAGAATGATTTAGCAATATCCAGCATCTGCTCAAGGTCATAAATCTTCTTTTCATACTGAAGCGACAAATCAAGAGCGTCTGTTGTTTTTTCAAGAGATGGAATGTCCCCGCGAGGTTCTGTTACCAACTCATGCAGATTACGGGTTTTTACAGGTTTACGACGGCGCTGAACAATAGATTTTTCTATCTGCAAATCATCTCCAGTAAAACCATCCGCCTGGTAAGAGAATCTTATAATATCATTCACATTACTTCTTTTGATCATTCTTTACATCACTACTATTAATAATAACATAGTTTTTCATTATCTCAAAAAATATTTTCCAATTTGGGAACTGATAATCTAACAAATTTGTTCTATCTTTGTTACGAGACGACATCAGCAGCACTTTTAAGTTCTGAATAATCTCACAGGAAGGTTTTTTAGCATCTGCAAGCAGTTCTGCAAGTTCCTTATGGAGTGCCCAAAGATTTGTAACGTGAGTCTGCAATAAATTATGAGCCTCGTTATTAATGGTAATTACCATTTTTTCCAGCTGACCATAAAAAGACTTATCGCGTCGGCCATCTTTTATGTAGCCTTCAAGAACTGCAATACTGTTTTTTTCGTTCATGGCAAAGGAATTTTCAAAAGCGTAAAAATCCTGATCCGCATTGATGGCAGCATAAACAATTTGAGAAAACGATGTCTTATAACTTGAATTATTAAAAAAACCTTCTATCACAACATCATCAAGCAGAGCTTTTACACCGTCAGAAAGATATTGTTTTTCAAAAGTCTTTAACACACGAATAGGCAAAATCCACTGAAAAGACAATGGAGTTTCTATCTGAAGCTTTTCGCTGTAGTCCTGATTGTAACCCTGAACTTTTTCAAGGCCAGTTTCCGGAAAGAGTGTTTTTATTTCCTGACTTAGTTTTTCGTCCTGAATTTCTGATTTTATACGCTGTTCATCAGCATCAAATTTTGCCTGAAGCATTGTGGCAAAGTCCTGACGAGGAGAACCATTATACTGTGCAAAGGCAGGTTCATACGAAGGGTCTGCCCTAAAATAGCGGATAATTGATTTAAGTTTTTCCGGCTGAATAACCTGTTTTATGATGAAGTTTATTTTTTTAAGATTTCCAAGGATTGTGTTTTTTTCATCAGGTTCAAGGTCAGTCCCTTTTCGCAGACGGTACAAAGCAAGCACAGCTGCAGCCGTTGATTTTGTGATTGTAAGCCCAAAGAGCTGGTAATACAAATCTTCAAGAAGGTTGATTGCTTTTCCAAGTTCGACTGGTGAGTAGGTTGGAGTATAGTTATAATTTCCCGGGGCAAAATTACTGTCAAACAGCTGCATAAACGGCGTGTAATTATAATGACAAAAATCTACCAGCTGTCTTAACAAAAGAATATCGCGGTCAATTTTTTTAAACTGCTCAGCATTAAGATCTTTTACAATTTTATCTAACTGATGTCGCTGATGAATATATATACGTTCGGCATTATTGTACTCGGCAAGAATATCATCCTTACGATTTTTAAACTGAAGTTCAGAAACAATTTCCTGATCTTCTGTATCATAGCCTGTAATAACTAACTGAGCTTCAAAACGGTTACGACGTGGTAAATCATTTGGACTAACGGTTTCTATAAAAAGATGATCTAAAGGAGCCGTATTTTTATAAAGATTAAATATCGCTTCACCAAAATTTGGCTGCAATGCTCCGGCTTTACAGATAAGAGGAGAAAAAGATTGAATTTCAACGTCCATCTTTTTTAGAAGTTGTTTGCGCTGAACATCTGGTGATGAGCGTCTAAAAATTGAATCCAATAAGTCGACAAAAGTTCCAATTAAACTCATTCCTATCTATTTTACTTTATAATTGATGATTTGGCGAATTTTACTTTTCAAAATCAGCTAAAATTGGTTCAAAAATCTTTTTATAATCGTCTACTGTGCTTGCGTGAACAATCTGAAGTCGCAGGGCTGCTCCATTATGAATTCCCTTTGAGTATGCAGCAAAACGTTTACGCATTTCCATGCATGCGTGTTTTTCTTCTGTATCTTTTACAAGGCGTTCAAGTTCGGCAAAACCTGTTTTAATGCGAACATCTGGAGGAACAGGCTCGTAAGAACCAGTCTGCAAAAGAGAAGTTGCATCTTTAAAAATAAAAGGATTTCCCATTGCGCCACGGGCAAACATAACGGCATCTGCCCCCGTTTCTTCCAGCATTTTTTTAGCATCTTCAGGCTTAAAAAGATCTCCAGAGCCAAAAACAGGAATTGCAGTTCCGTGACTTTTATTCCACTCGCCTACAAATTCCACAAGTGCCTTCATTATGCTCCAGTCAGAATGACCTTCGTAGCCCTGTGCACGTGTTCTAGGATGAATTGTTATTGCACTCACCCCGGCTTCCAGTGCCGCCAAAGCCGCTTCTTTCCACGTAATCTGAAACTTTTCCCACCCTGAACGGATTTTTACGGTAACGGCACGGTCGCCGGCAGCATCTACAACCGCCTTTGCAACTTTATAGAGCCTGTCAGGGTCGCGTGTTAATGCGGAACCCGCCCCGGTCTTTACAATTTTAGGAACAGGGCATCCGCAGTTTATATCGATGCATTCACAGTTTGTCTTTTCCAGTACTATATGTGCCGCGGCACTCATAACATCAGGCTCTGGCCCAAAAATCTGAACAGAATAAGCTTTTTCGTTATAAGCGCGGCGCATCAAAATCTCTGTTTTTAAGTTCTTTCGCACAAGAGCTTCTGCACTAACCATCTCGGTATAAGTAAAGCAGGCTCCATTTTCTATGCAGACAGAACGAAACGCCATATCGCTGTAACCAGCAACCGGCGCTAAAAAGAGGTTCCCTTTAACTTCTATGTTTTTAATTTTTACAGGATGATACAGTTCCGACATTTTCATTAGGTAAAGCTAAAAAATTGCTGCATCGCAATTTTTTTTAACGCTTTGCTATTAAACACCGGGCGCTCTGACCGGCGCCCTTACACAGCTTCCGGCACATTAAATGCCTTACAGCTGTTCTTCCAGAGCTGAACACTAAGTTCTTCAAGATCCATATCCAGCATTTCTGCAAGGAATCGCGCTGTAGAAGGCAGCATATTTGGCTTTGTGCGCTTTTTCTCGCGGAATTCAGCCGGAATCATAAATGGACTTTCAGTTTCAATCAAAATGCGGTCAACGGGAATATTCAAAACTGTTTCGTGCAGGTTGCGTGCATTGCGGTAAGTAAGGTTACCGGCAAAACTGAACCATACATTCATATCCAGACATTTTTTTGCATAAGCTGCGTCTTCTGAATAGCAGTGGAAAATTGCACCTGCAGAAGGAAGACGTTCGCTTAATACATCATAAATGTCTTTTCCAGCATCACGGTTATGAATAATTACAGGTTTATTAAACTTTTGAGCAATTTCAAGCTGAGTAATAAAAAGCTCAATCTGACTTCTCTTATCGCCAAACTGCTTGTAGTAGTCCAGTCCTGTCTCGCCAACTGCAACAACATTTGGCAAAGAAAGAGACTTTTCGATTGTGTTAATCCAATCTGGACCTGGATTTGTTACTTCTGACGGAGCAACACCTACCGCGTGATAAATTCCACTTACAGATTTAAGGGTAGAATACACCTTCTGAAAATCCATAAGAGAATTATTAATGCTTATAATGCGGGTAACTCCAGCCTGTTTTGCCTGCTGAATTACACGTAATTGTTCAATAGGATCATCGTATATAAGCCCGATGTGAGCGTGAGTATCAAAAAAATTCATGGCTTTCTTCCTAAAAATAAGATGAGAAGAGCGAAAAAGTTTTTTTTAACGCTTCTTTTTTAATTATATAATTAAAGATAACACAGGTTTCTTAACTCGTCAACGAATATTAATAGAAAGAATTGTAAAAAAAAATGCTTAATTTGACACATAACTTTCTACTATGATATACTTTATTGATTATTGAAGATAATGAGGTCTAAATTTGCCTAAGACACAAAAAGCCATGAAAAAGATGGAAAAGCGGGTTGCCTCAAACCTTACACAGAAATTCTCTTCTGTGTTCCGTTCTGTTGGTTCTGCTTTTGTAAAGCTTTTTCGTATTTTTGACAGCAAGCTAACAATAATGATTGTTCCTCACTCTCAGAGCAAAGTGCTTAATTTTCAAACTAATGTGTTTGCACTTTTCTTTGGACTTCTGCTTTTTATTGGCATTCTGTTTTCGTTCTTCTATTTCAATCATCATTCAATTTCTGCAAACATGCAGATAAACAATCTTACAGAACAGAACCGCGCAACACTTGCAAGCCTTGATGAACTGCGTGATGAAAACGCAAATCTCTTCCAGGCTGCAAAACGCTTCCAGACATCGCTTTCACAGAGTCTTTCACTTTTGGGAATCTCTCAGGGCGAAAACACAAACAATTCTACAATTTCTTCCAGCGACCTTTCTTCAATGTTCAACTCTACAGAAATTGCAAAAGGTACAACTCGCGAACTTGCAGACATTCGTGAACTTACTTCTTATCTTGAAAATTCTATTGAACCAATTGAGCAGGTTGGAAAAATGCTTAAAACACAGCAGAACCTGTTTACAGAAATCCCAAGTATTAATCCTGTAAAAAATCCTAATGTTCACGTTTCTATGCCTTTTGGTCCTAACGTTCATCCTCTTAACGGTAACTGGTACATTCACAAGGGTATGGACTTTTCAACCTGGCGTTCTGGAGATCCTGTAATGGCAACAGCAAGTGGTCAGGTTGTAACAGTAGGTTTTGATAATAGTTTTGGTAACTTTGTAATCATTAAACACAACCACGGTATTTATACACGTTACGCACACTTAAGTACATTCCGTGTAAAACGTGGTCAGCTTGTAGATCAGGGACAGATTATCGGAAACATCGGTAACACAGGTATTTCTACCGGTCCTCACCTTCACTATGAAGTTCACATCGGTTCTGATGTAGTAGATCCTGCAAAATACATAAACATCAATCTTCAGAAGTAGGACTTTATGGCGTTAAAAATTGACGATATTTCAATCAACACAATCATCGGCGGCGGTTCGGCAATTCAAGGAAACGTAAAAGTAAACGGTTTTGTCCGAGTTGACGGTGACATTGACGGTAACTTAGAAACTGATGGAAACATCATCGTTGGAGAAAACGCCAGGATCAGAGGAAACGTAAACGCCCGCGCCATAATTGTTGGCGGAATAATCATGGGCGACATTTTTGCAAACGACAGCGTAAAACTTCTTTCTAAAGCAGCTGTTGTAGGCGACATTCTTACACATAAAGTTCAAATTGAAGATACAGCGCTTTTTCACGGTAACTGCATTGCTGTAAAAGATGAAGAAGAATATACAAGACTTTCTTCAGAATTCCTGCAGTCTAAAGCTATCAAACAAAAGGCAGCACTTTAATGGCAGAAATTGATTCTTTAGGCACAAGCTTTTATTACGCTGGGGTTCAAAACTCTCAGAATCAGGCACTAAAAAATCAAAAAACAGAAAAATCACAAAAATCAAAAGGCGTAAAATTTTCTGATTTAATTGGCGGAAAAAAAACAGAAGAAACTGGCGAAGTAAACGGGCTTCCTGCCGAAATCCAGACAATGAGCATTGATGAAGCGGCGATTTTTTTGCGCGACCGCGTAGACAATGCAGGAAATGCCCTTTCAGAAGAAATGACAAAAGAAAATCTGGAAAATTTTAAACAGGCGGTTGCTCAGTTTATAAGATTTGTTGTAGAAAATAATTTTGAAGTCAACGCCAGAAAACCGCGCCGCATGCAGATAGTTTCGCCTACAAGTTTTTTTTCTAACTATTCATTGCCAGCGCATCCAAAAGATCCAAAAGTTCAGGTAAATATAATCAATGAAAAGCTGGATGCCCTTACCCGTGACATGCTTAGCACACAAATGAATAACCTGAAAATTCTTGATCAAATTAATGAAATCAAAGGCTTGGTTGTCGACTTGCTCCGAGCGTAGCGATATAATTACACAAAAGATGGTAAAAAAATGAGTGATATTTTTGAAAGCGATATAGATGATCAGACAGAAAACCTTTCTGAACTTGAAGATGATGTAGGCATTTCTGATTCTGGTGATAATCTTACAATAGATACACCCCTTTATAACTTAAAACTCGATTATTCTTGCGAAACTGTTTATGCAAAGATTCAGGACAAACAGAATCTTAAAGCAGGTGATTTTGCAATTATTCCAACCCGCTACGGAAAAGACATGGCGCGCGTTCTTGGTCTTGCAAAAAAACCGATGGGAATCAAACAGTCAGACATAGTAACAATTGAACGCAAAGCTAACGAAAAAGATTTAGAAAAACGCAAAGAACTTAAACAGAAAGAAAAAGATGCGTTCCCGATTTTTAAAGAAAAAGTTGCCGCTCACAAGCTGGATATGAAGCTTGTAGAAGTGCACTTTTTAACAGAAGAATCAAAAGCTCTTTTCTTCTTTAGTTCAGATAACCGTGTAGACTTCCGCGAACTTGTAAAAGACCTTGTTTCTATCTTTAAAATGCGAATTGAACTTCGCCAGATTGGTGTACGCGATGAATCACGCATTACAGGTGGACTTGGAATCTGTGGACGACCATTTTGCTGCCACGGAGTTTCAGATAAACTTCGACCTGTTTCAATCAAAATGGCAAAAGACCAGAATCTTTCTTTAAACTCTATGAAGATTTCAGGTCAGTGCGGACGACTTTTATGCTGTCTTTCTTATGAATACGACTGGTACAACGAAGCACGCCGAAAGCTTCCAAACGAAGGAATCAGAATCTTCTACGATGGCACCGACTTCAAAATCACAGAAGTAAACCCTCTTACTTCAATGGTAAAAATGATTGGCGAAGACGGACGTATGCTGGAAGTAAATGCAAAGCGTTTCTTCAAAGAAAACAATCGCTGGAAAATTAACTGATTTTCCAATATAACAGGTTTTTATATATTGAATTTACTCTAATTTGTTTTATAATAAATTTGTATGATTTATATAAAAAAATGGCTAGAAAATTACGCAGAACTATTTCCAATAGCTGAATCACAGGTTGAGTTTTTTACCAAAATTGGGAAAGATTTTAGCTCACCTGTAAAATTTGTCAGCCTGGAATGTGGTACAGCAGCTCTTGCACAAGAACTTCTGATGAACAGCTTTGACGTTACAGCAACAGATTCTTTCAAGGAATTTATAGATTTATTAAAAATTAAATCATCCAATACAGAACCTAAACTCAAAGCATTTAACCTTTATCCACAGGATATTGGACGTTATTTAGGAAAAAATTTCTATAACATCATTTATCTTGGTGATTATCGCGTTGTTTTTATGCGAGACAAAATTTATATTTCAAAACTGATGATGGATGCAAAAGCACTCCTTTCTGACGGTGGATATCTTATTTTTGACTTAATCAATTTTTCTAAATTTGATTTTTCAAAAGATGAAATTTATCTGCCAGAAAAACATTCTACCCGTGCAACTTTGCGCTCATGGATTACAAAAGACAAAGAAAATATTACATATCTTTTACACCAGCAGGTAGAAACTTCTAATGGAAAAACAATTGATGAAGTAAAGGACGAACCAGTTACTCCAATCAGTATGGAATCGTTTAAAAAGTTTGCTAAGGAACTTGAATTTTCTTCACTAGAGTTCTACTCAGACTACAAAATGAATCCGCTTACTCCAGATTCAGAAAAGATTGTTTGTGTTCTAAAAAAATAAAATTTCCTTATACAGAATGCTACAACGGTTGTAATCCACACTACAAATATGCACTGCAGTTAACCGTCTAAAACTTGCGCAAGCGCAAGTTGCTGCAGCATTTTTCAGATAAAATTCCCCTAGATTGTAATTAAGTGTTTTTTTCAATAAAATAATCACTATGAAAGCAACTAAAACAATTATTTCCACACTGCGCGAAGCTCCAAATGACGCAGTTATTGCAAGCCATCAGCTTATGATGCGCTCTGGTCTTATCAGAAAACTTGGAAACGGTCTTTATGTTTATATGCCGCTCGGCTACCGTTCTTTAATGAAGGTTCAGAAAATTATCCGCGAAGAACTTGATAATGCTGGTCTTTTGGAAATTAAACCTACAGTAATTCAGCCAGGTGATTTGTGGCGTGAATCTGGACGCTGGGATAAAATGAGTGGAGAAATGCTTACTGCTCAGAATCGTCAGGGTCAGGATATGGTTGTTTCTCCAACAGCAGAAGAAGCTTTTACTGCCGTTGTACGCGACGGACTTTCTTCTTACAAACAGCTTCCATTTACACTTTATCAGATTAATACAAAATATCGTGATGAAATCCGTCCACGCTATGGTGTAATGCGCGGCCGCGAATTCACTATGATGGACGCTTACTCTTTTGATAAAGATCAGGCTGATCTGGATGCATCTTATGATAACGTTGCAGCAGCTTACCGCCGCATCTTTAAGCGTATGGGACTTAACACAATCAGTGTAAAAGCTGACACAGGTTCTATGGGTGGTTCAGGCTCAGAAGAGTTCATGGTTGAAAGCCCTGTTGGTGATGATACTTTGCTTTTGTGTCCTAACTGTGATTATGCTGCAAACGTAGAAAAAGCAGCCTGTGCAACAGAAGTTCCTTTGAATAACGAAGGAAAACCTCAGGTAAAAACCGACCTTCCAATTGAGGAAGTTGCAACTCCAAATGTTTTCAGCATCGAAGACATGGAAAAATTCTTTAACGCTAAGTCTACAACATTCCTAAAAGCACTTGTTTACAAGGTTTACAACAGTGCTGTTGGCCTTACAAAGCACGAATTCTACAAGAATGCAGAAACTGTTACAGAAGGTGGACAGACTTATATTCCAGAAAGCTTTGTATGCGTACTTATTCGCGGAGACCTTGAAGTAAACGAAGCTAAACTTGCTGCAGAACTTAAGGCAAGCGGTGCAGAACTTGCAAGTGATGAAGATGTTCTTAAATATTCAGGAGCTCCTCACGGATTTGTTGGTCCTGTTGGAATCAAAATCCCTGTAATTGCAGATAAATCAACTGTTGATATGCATGACTGTATTGCAGGAGCAGGAAAGGCAGGCTACCATATTAAGCACGTAGAACCAGGCCGCGATTTTACAGCATTCATTACAGCAGATGTTCGCACTTGTAAAGAAGGCGACAAATGTCCTGATTGTGGCGGAACTTTCTACATGAAGAAAGGTAATGAACTTGGACATATCTTTAAACTTGGTACAAAATATACAAAATCAATGAACGTAACTTACCTTGCAGAAAACGGAAAACCAGTTACCCCACTTATGGGTTGTTACGGAATTGGTGTTGACCGAACTCTGGCTTCCATCATCGAAGGACACAACGATGAAAAAGGTATCTGCTGGCCAGTAAGCGTTGCTCCATATCAGGTTGCAATTATCCCTATTCAGTACAAAGGACAGATGCAGGAAGTTGCAGATAAACTTTATGACGAGCTTACAAAAGCAGGTATAGAAGTAATTCTTGATGACCGCAACGAACGCCCTGGCGTTAAGTTCACAGACTCTGAACTTATTGGTTACCCGGTTCGCATTATTGTTGGTGACAAGAACCTTCCTAACGTTGAGTACAAGATTCGTACTGCAGAAGCAGCAGAACTTATTCCTGCAACAGAAGCAGCTAAAAAAGCCGCTGATTACGTACGCGACGAACTTAATAAATTAAATAATTTTTAAAATTAATCTATTATGTAAAACTGGCTCCCAGTCGCGGAGCATGTGACAAAACCGCGCGATATCGCGCTACACGCTGATTGTTGCAAAGAAACTATAAAATTGACCGCTTTCGCGGTCACAACAATCAGAGTGTTTTTGCCCCACGCTCCACTCCTTCGCGCCAGTTTTACTTTATAGGGCTCCTTTATGAAAAAATTATTATCTTCATTTTTTACCTTTATTTTATGTGCAGGTCTTTTTTCAATGCCTGTTTTTGAATCCTATATTCCTGATACCTCTGGTGAATTTGTTTACTATCAGGATAAATCTTTTGAACGCACAAGCTACGTTGGAATTCTTTATTATGATGATGAAACTTTCCAAGTTCGTTACTATGCTCCAAAAGATGAAGCAAAGTTTTTGCCAGAAAAAGATATTTCTCTTTTGCTTTCTGTAAATCCAGAAGCTAATCACTGGGATATGACCGGCGAACGCATTCTTACAAGTATAAGCCCAGATCCAGCAAGTGATGATACACAGATTGTAAACTACCTGCACGACTTACTGTATGAATTTTCTTCTCGTAGAGGGCATCGTCCAGTAATAAATTTTCAGAATCAGCAGGAAGAAAGCTTTTTTTCTGAATTTGTTCAGTTTGGCGGTAATGTAAAAGTTGTTTATGACTGTATTATTCCTCTGTTCAACATCCGCTCTATTGAAGACACTAACGGCGAAAAAGTTTTAGACTGTGTAACAATCGGTCAAATTAAAGATACAAATGACCCGACTTTTGATGAATTTAAAGGATTTAATTCTTTAGAAAATTCAGAAGAAACAACTGTAAAGTCTTATAAAAAAGCTAAATCAGTTAATGTAAGTTTTGAAAACCAGCACCTTAGCCTTGATAAAAACTGGAAGCAGCAGCTGGAAAACTTCTGGACACTAAACGAAGATTCTTTGATTGCGCTTTCTTCTATTCCAACCTTTTATGATGATGCTGATAAAAACAACTGCTTTATTATTAGAAAACTTCTTTTGAGTGCAAAAGATTCATACACAGTTTTTAGCGACACAGAATATTTTATCAATACAGATAAAATCAAGATTGTTTCAAAAACTGCACAGACAAATACAAACCGCATTATTTATAACACAAAACTTCTTAACAAAAATGAACAAAATAAAAGCCTTGATTATTTTTCTATAGCAACTTACGAAAGTGCCTACAAAAACAACCAGGGCTATTTTGAAAAGATTATAAAATCTTATAAAAACTAGAAACTTGATTTGGTTAAAGGGGCATCAATTCTGATGCCTTCTTCGCCAAGGAATTTTTTCTGCTGTCCGTTAATAAGGAACTGAACACTGTTTACGGTTGAAAAATTAGTAGCCGTATAAACAACCTGCATAAGCTGATTAATCTGACCTACAGTTCCTTCCTGATTAAACTCAAAGTTATCACTAAAGTTCAGATATGCAACTCCATTACTTACGCGGGCGCCTAAAAGTTTTGTTCCTTTTGGAATAAAGCTTGTAAGATTACGCTCTGCAGTATTTGAATAATCTGGTCCTGCCAGCAAAAGATTAATTGCAGTAGTCAAAGGCGAATCGTTCTTTGCAACCGAGCGTTTAATCATCTTGCGAACTACAGTTCCGTCTGCATCAATCACTGTAAAACAAAGCTGAAGTTCTGTTTTAGCAGGAGGTTTAGGCGCTGTTTTTGGCGCAGTAACTTTCTGAGGTTCCTGTTTTGGCGCCTTTTCCGGTTCAGTTTTTACAGCAGGTTCTTCTTTACGAACAATTTCTGCAGAAACAGACTCTTCTTTTGGCTGCTGTTCGCCTTTAAGTTCGTTTATTGTTACTTTTGCAGTATTATCTTCTGGCACAGAAGGAAGCTGCTCTTCTGCAGAACCATCACCTTCCTCTTCATTCTCGCCACCACGCAGATTTAAAATAACTTCATCTCCATTAGTTACAGCTGTAGGTTTTGATTTAGAATCCTGCTCTCCAATAAATGTTGGTGTATTTCCAAAAACGCGGTCAAAAAATGCGGTTTCTTTAAAATTATTTGAAATCTGATCTTTTTTTACAAGAAAGGCAATTATAACAATTAACATTCCAAGTGCAACGCATGCAGCGCCGAACATATTGGCCTGTTTTTTCTTACTATTTTTTGATTTGTTATTCTGATTATTACGTAGCATGATAGTTAATTATCGGAATATAAAACTCAAAGTTTATATTCCGATAATTTTATTATTTATTTTGAAAGATATTCGTTTATAGCGGCAGCTGCTTGTCGTTGCGAGCTTACTCAGTATTGTCGCTTTGCGCCAATACTGACACGCTCTGGGCGACTTTTTTTTACAAATGAATATTTTTCTTACTTTGCAAGATATTCATTAATTGCTGCAGCAGCCTGTCGTCCCTCGCCCATCGCTAAGATTACAGTTGCGGCACCAAGAACGATGTCTCCACCAGCCCAAACCTTTGTGTGGGAAGTAGCCTGCTTTTCATCAACTGTGATGTGGCCTTTTTTGTCTGCATTCAAGCCAGGTGTTGTCTTAACAAGAAGCGGGTTAGAACCGTTACCAAGGGCAACAATCATAGCATCACATGCAACGTCGTGCTCACTGCCTTTAATTGCAACAGGAGAGCGGCGGCCAGATTCATCAGGTTCACCAAGTTCGTAAGAAAGACAGCGTACTCCGCAAACCTTTCCTTCTTCGTTTCCAAGAACTTCAACAGGGTTTTCAAGGAAGCGGAAGTTGATTCCTTCTTCTTCTGCGTGTGCAATTTCTTCCAGACGGGCTGGCATTTCGTTACGGGTACGGCGATAAACTACATCAACAGTTTCTGCACCAAGGCGGAGAGCCATACGGGCTGCATCCATTGCAACGTTTCCGGCACCACAAACTACAACGTGTTTTGCTTCGTAAACTGGTGTTGCAGCATGTTCTTTATCGTAACCTTTCATAAGGTTAGCACGTGTAAGATATTCATTAGCAGAGAATACACCAATCAAGTTTTCGCCAGGAATGTTGAGGAATTTTGGAAGACCTGCACCTGTTCCTACAAATGCGGCATCAAAGCCTTTTTCTGTAAGAATCTGTTCAAGGGTATTTGTACGGCCAACAAGGAAGTTCAATTCGAACTTTACGCCGATTTTCTTAAGGTTATCAATTTCTGCCTGAACGATGGCTTTTGGAAGACGGAATTCAGGAATACCGTACATCATTACGCCACCGGCTTTATGGAAGGCTTCGAATACTGTAACTTCGTGACCTGCGCGGGCACAGTCAGCTGCAACAGTAAGACCTGCAGGACCAGCACCAATGATTGCAACCTTCTTTCCTGTAGCAGGAGCACATTCTGGAAGGGCAACCTTACCATTTTCGCGTTCCCAGTCAGCAACAAAGCGTTCAAGACGTCCAATAGAAACAGCTTTTTCTGCACTCTTGAAAACTTTACCTACAGTACATTTTCCCTGACACTGTTTTTCCTGAGGACAAACGCGTCCACAGATTGCAGGAAGAAGTGAAGTCTGCTTGATGATATCAACAGCACCTTTAAAGTTTTCGTTTGCAATTTCCTTGATAAAAGCCGGAATATTGATGTTTACAGGACATCCTTCCATACAGAAAGGTTTTCCACACTGAAGACAGCGGTTAGCTTCAACAACTGCCATTTCCTTTGTATAACCAAGGGCTACTTCACCCATTTCGCGGGCACGTTTTTTAGGATCACGTGAAGGCATTTCCATCTGAGGAATTGCATTGCGGTCCTTTGCAGTAAGCTTACCACCGTTAGCGGCAAGCAAATCCTTAATTTTTTTATATTCGTTTACGGCATTTTCTGCCAATTGTTCATTTGTCATACTATTCTCCAAATCGATTGTACAACTTCCGCGAAGCGGAAGTTAAGCAAAAGTACGGTTCTCTCACGTGTATCAGAGCCTTACGACCTTTGCAATTTACTTTGCAAGTGCGTCAGCCTGAGCCATCATCTTACACTTGTGATAATCTTCCTGTTCGCGGGCCTTGAAAGACTTCATACGGAGAGCCATATTATCCCAGTCAACCTGGTGAGCATCAAACTCCGGACCATCAACACAAACAAACTTTGTTTCGCCACCAACGCTTACACGACAGCCGCCGCACATACCGGTTCCGTCAATCATGATTGTATTCAAAGAAACTGTAGTTGGAACATTGTATTCTTTAGTTGTAAGAGAAACAAACTTCATCATAACCGGAGGTCCGATTGCGATTACTTCTGCTGGAGGTGTCTGACTCTCGCAGGCTTCTTTTACAGGAACTGTAGAAACACCCTGACGTCCGGCAGAACCGTCATCAGTCATAATGATAACTTCATCAGCAATAGCCTTCATTTCGTCAACAAAAATCAAAAGGTCTTTGTTGCGGGCACAAATAACCATGATTACTTTGTTTCCGGCTTCTTTGTGAGCCTGAACGATTGGATAACAAGGGGCAACACCAAAACCGCCACCTACAATCATAACAGGACCGTCTTTCTTTTCTATAACTGAAGGATTTCCAAGTGGACCAAGTACAGCAGGAAGTTCGTCACCAACATTTTTGAGGGAAAGAAGATAAGAAGTTTTTCCAACTGCCTGGAAAACCAAAGCAATCCAGCCTTCTTTAGCATTTGCATCTGCAATTGTAAGAGGAATTCGCTCACCGAATTCTTCTTCAACCTGAACAATTACAAACTGTCCGGCTTTTCTGTTACGTGCAATCTCGGGAGCTTCGATTTTCATGTAATTTACGTCCTGAGACAACTGACGTTTTTCGATAATTTTGAACATGTAGAGCCTCTTATTAAAAACTTTAAAACATTTTGACATAAAAAGGCGAAAATGTCATTAGTTTGTAAAATTTAATAGAATTAAATTTTTGAAGTATGTATTAAAATCCCAAACGAACGCCAACCATTCCACCAATACCACCGCCACAACAGCTTCTGATAAAGTCTGTAGACTGTGTATTAATGGCAAAAATAAGCTCTAACACGCGGGCATTTGCACTAAATTCAAACTGATGAATAAAAAGCTGCTCGTAATACTTAGTGGAAGCCGCAAAACGAAGAATATTTAATAACTTGATTGTTCCGCCTAAATAATATTCAGGAAATACTTCAACCGGGTCTTCCATAAAAGGATGACGGAAGCCCATTCCTGCACCGCCTGTAAAAATTAACCAGTCGCCAAAAGGTGTAAAATCAGCAACACAACTGAATTTTAAAGGCCGATTAACTTTATACGAAGCAGAAACTGAATCACTATGTTTTGAACTAAAATCAGATGTGTTTGAATCGCCATTTATAAGACGATTTGCAGAAGTTTCAAAAACAAAAGTTGTAGTCTGAACGGTTTTATAATTCAATGTGCCGGGAACAACCGGAACACGTAAATTTCCCGTAAGTTTTAAGAAATCAAACAAAGGATATTCAACACTTGCTGCAAAATCAAAACCTAAAGTTGCAGCCGTATTTGAAGGTTTATCAAAATCAAAGGCAGTGTAAACATCAATAGAACTGTTATATTCAACAGAAAGTGTACCGTCTTCCAGATTTTTTATACTAAGCGCACCGTCAGAAGATGACACGTGAATCACAGGAACAAAAAATGCAGGTTTTACAACAACAGATGCTTTTTTAATTTTAAAACCAACGGAAAGTTCTTCATAAACAAATGCATCCATTTGTGCTTTTTGAGAAACCGTTACAGGTTCGTACAATTCATTTCCATGGCCGATATACTCAAATAAATCTTTAGACATGCAGACGTTTGCCCAGCTTTCTACACCAGATTTTAATCCAAGCTTAAACTTACGCGCATTCAGATTAAGACTTACAGTTGGATTTGCATAAAAGTTCAAGTCTGCACCTTTTTCTGGAACACGTGATGCTAAATCCTGAAAATCAATTACAACTTCTTTTGTAAGAATATTTCCTACCTGTGTTGTGTTGTTAGAAACACCAAAAGGAGAATCTATGGCAACTTCAAAATAACGGTCATCAAACCAGTTGAAGGCAAAAGCAGAAGAGGCGATGATAAGAAATATTGAAATATATGCAGCAAATCTTTTCATACTTATCTCCCCTTAAAACTCTATTTTACCGTTAGTTTCTAACGCAATATTAACATTCATTTTAATAGAAATATCGCGTGGAATTGCTACAGATGAACCATCCGACATATTTAAATTCAAACTTGGATTATACGGATATTTATTCAACATTCGTTTTAATTCTTCGCAAGTCAATTTAACTTCATCACCATTAAACTCAAGTTCTTTTTTTATATCAGGCCAGTCACTTTCTATTGTTAAAGAACATGAATCAGAAACAAACGGATTATTTTTAGTTTTATATCCCAAAACAATACTTTCAATTGCATCAAGATATTTATCAAAATCTTTTGTATCTGTTGCTTTTTCGCGCTTAAAAATATCGTCCTCTAAAGTTCCTGAATTACCATCAGCCAAAGATTTTAAATCTATTACAAGGTCAGAACCATCTGATGAATTAACTAAAAATTTAAAAGGAAGCACAAGATAAATAGAAAGACTTATATCATTAATAGCTTTTCCATCAAATTTAGTTTTCTCAGTATCAAAAGATAATTCGTATGTAAGTGTAAAACCACTTTCAGTATTTTTATTTTCATTCATAAAAGAGGTCATATTTGTTTCATCAGAAACAGTGCTTGCCTGCTCTGAAATATCAGTAATTACTGTTTTATCTTCTTTTTTTAAGGAAGGTGCTGCAGTAATAACAAATGGTCTTGGTGCATCTGCTGTACCAATAAGATATTTTTCAGCGCCACCCCCTTTATTTTTAATCTTTATTCTTCCAGTCATACCAACAGAAGAAAAACCAGAAGCTATATTACAATAAACGTACATAGGGATTTTATAAAAATCAACCTTTTGGGCAAAATCATCTCCTAGAACTTTAAAAGCTTCAAAGATGGCCTTCATATTCATGTCAATATCAACCGTATTCTCAACACTCATTGAAGGAATAAGATAATCTGCAAGTGACTTACCTGCTTCAGGAACAACAGTATCAGGTATTGGTAAATGTATTGCCGGAATATCGAGAGTTAAAAGAAACTGCTGAAGTTTTTCTTCTTTTTTGCCCGGGAAATAATCATATATTTTATTATAATCAGTTTCCAAATCAGCAAACAAAGTATCTTTATCAAAGCTATCATTAAAATCATGTTCAATGTCGCCAATAGAGAAATTGTAGGTTGCATCAGTTTTTACACTTACAGACGAGGGAAGTTCAAAATCGCACGAAGAAAAAAGAGAAAATAGCCCAAGCACTGCAGTGAACGCTAACAGAATATTTGTCTTTTTCATAAAAACCTCCGGAAAAAAATCCGTGTCAAGTAGACAAAATACCATTAAGCCTTAAACAAATCAATCTGGCCACCAATCTTTTCTACGGTATCGCGCACCTGCTCTGCAATTTCGGAAAGTGAAGAACTTGTCTGGTCCATACTCTTTGCACCAGCAGACATTCCTTCCATACTATCTCTAATAATAAGAGTTGTATTCTGAAGATTCTGAACTTCGCCCAAAATCATCTGATTTCCTTCTTTCATCTCGTGAGAAGCAGTCTTAACTTCAAAGGTGTTATCGTTCATTATCTTAATGGAATCAAGAATCTGCTTAGAACCAGTCTGCTGTTCTTCCATTGCCGAACGAATCTGTCTTACAAGTTCATCTGTTGCAGCAATCAATTCACTAACCTGGGCAAAACTTTCTGACGTTTTAGAAGAAGCTTCTACAACGCCATTAATCGTTTCTACAATCTTATGAAGCTCGGCCCCAATCTTCTTAGACTGCTCAGAAGAGGTCTCGCTCAATTTTCGAATCTCATCAGCAACAACAGCAAATCCCTTTCCTGCCTCGCCCGCGTGGGCTGCTTCAATGGCTGCATTCATGGCAAGGAGGTTTGTCTGGCTGGCAATACTTTCAATAGCAAGGTTAGCGTCCTGAAGCGTTTTAGACTGTTCTGCAACTTCAGAAACCTGACGGTTAACAAACTGCTGCTGTTCAATACCATTGCGCGAATTTTCTTCCAGTTTTTCAAAAGAATCAGCCATTTTTTCTACAGACGAATTTACAGAGCCAATGTTTCCAATCATTTGTTCAACTGCAGAACTTGCAACCGAAACACCACCCGCCTGCTGGTCAATCATGCGCTCAAGGCTGTTAATATTTTCTGCAATCTCTGTAACCGCAGCAGAAGTCTGGCTAACCGCATTCACCTGATTTTCTACCTGAACGCCAATATCCTGAATGCTCGAAAGAATTTGTTTAATAGATACAGAAGCATCCTGTACACTAGCTCCAAGAGTTCCCTGTACATCGTTTAAATTTTCTTTAGAACATTGAATCTGAGAAATAATTTCCTGAAGTTTTTCTACAAACTTATTAAATCCGCTTTCCAGACTTCCAATTTCATCATTTGTATCAATTGTAAGGCGGCGGGTAAGATCTGCATTACCAGAAGCAATCTGATTTACAGTTTTATCAACAGTTCTGATAGGATGCACAATGCCAGTAGAAAGCACAAAGGCAATCAAAAGTGAAACAACAACACCAACCACAGCCATAGAAATAATAATAACTACAATCCTCTGAAGCCCCGCAAAAAGTTCTTTTGATTTACCAACAGAAACAAAAATCCATCCATTAGATGCAGTAATCGGAGTTCCCGCAATATAGTAACCGCCAACCCTCAAATCAACAAAATTTTCACCAAGACGCTGTTTACATCCTGCTAAAGCCGGGTAATCATCAAAAATATTTGCATTTAAAATTTTTGAAGGCTCCTCATTAGTAAGATAATTTCCATTCTGGTCAATAATATAAGAAACACCACCTTCAGAAAGCCTCAGTTCCTGAACAATAGAATTCATGGTGTCCAGCATAATATCAATTCCTACAACACCTTTAACACTTCCATTTTCTCTTGCAGCAATTGCAATTGTAGTTACAAGAGAGCCCGTAGTTTCATCCACATAAGGCTCAGTAATAACAACTTTATTTGATTTTACAGCCGCACTGTACCAGTCACGAGAGTTTTTATCATAATCCAAATCAGGAACCCATTCATCACTAGAAATAAAAGAACCGCCGCGGTTCATAGGAATATTATCTGCAAAATAAAGACAATAAAAACTAGGATCTTCCTTTATAAGTTCATTTAATTCCTTCTGCTGAAGCTCCAGACTTTTGGGATTACCCAAAAAAAGCCCCGCAGTATCTTTTACAATTACGCTTGGCTTATTTAAAAATGAATTCATAGAAATTTCTGCCTGCTTCAACTGAGTATCAGCAAGTTTTGTAATATTTTCTTCGATTCCCCGGATTTGTGTTATTAAGACAGGAATTGCTACCAATAGAACAGAAAAAACAACAACAAAAGTATAACTCAGTAATAATTTCGCACGAATTTTCTTCATAAACAGTACTCCTAATTATGAAAAATTTGTTATTCGTTTAAAATAATACACCCGAATTCCCCAGAAGTAAAATTTTCTGAAGAATCCGGGCATTTACGAGTTATTTGGCGCCAGAGCTTTCACCTAGTCGCGTTCCGCAGTTCCCTAAAGGTCAGCCGCTGTCGCGGCCGCATACGCGCTGCTCCATGCTCCGGCGTTGTGTCATATAAAATTGTAAGTACTACTTATTAAAGAAAGCTGCAAAAGGATTGTAGCTCATTCCGTCATCGCTGCCGGAATTGTAGTTTCCACGGCCGCCGTTACGATTACCGTTTCCGTTGCGGTTGAAGTCGCGGTTGCCGCCGGCAGCAGAACTTCCGCTTCCAGCCTTTTTGACAACAACTACGCGCTTTTTACCGTCACCAGATGCGGCCCCTGTAGAAGCAGGCTTTGTGCCTCTTCCCATTCCGCCACCCTGTCCGATTCGGCTTGCAGCGTCGCTCTTCAAAGAAAGTCCGATACGTCTGCGGTCTTTATCCAGCTGGATGATAGTAAATTCAAATACATCACCTACCTTTACAACTTCCATAGGGTCGCTTACAAAATTGTCTGAAAGTTCACTTACGTGAACAAGGCCTGTTTCGTGAAGACCGATATCAACAAAGGCACCAAAGTCAACAACGTTACGGATTTTTCCGGTAACCTTCATACCTTCCTTCAAATCTTCAAACTGCAAAACGCCCTTCTGCATGATTGGTGCAGGATAACCGTCACGAGGGTCGCGGTTAGGCTTCTGAAGCTCATCGATGATATCGTTGATTGTTGTTTCACCGATATTATATTTTTCGCAGAGAGCCTTACGGGTTTCATTGCTGATTTTTTCACCTTTTTTAACTGCATCGTAAACTTCGCGGGCTACATCATAGTTTTCAGGGTGAACCCAGGTGTTATCAAGAGGATCAGAGCTTTCTGCAATCTTAAGGAAGCCTGCACACTGTTCAAAGGCCTTTGGACCAAGACCAGGAACCTTCTTCAAATCTTCGCGGCTTGTAATTTTTCCGTTAGCGTCTCGGTAAGCAACAATTTTCTTGGCTGTGCTTACGTTAATACCAGAAACGTATTTCAAAAGCATGTAAGAAGCTGTGTTCAGGTTTACGCCAACCTGATTTACAACCGAACCAACAACTTCATCAAGCTGTTCGGCAAGCTTTTTCTGATTTACGTCGTGCTGGTAAAGACCAACGCCGATAGCCTTAGGGTCAATCTTTACAAGCTCAGCAAGAGGGTCCTGAAGACGGCGGCCCATAGAAATAGCACCGCGAACCATTACGTCCAGGTCAGGGAATTCTTCTGTTGCAACAGGGCTTGCAGAGTAAACCGAAGCACCGGATTCATCAACAACAGTAAATTCAACATCGCTGTCCTTGTAGTTTTCGCTGATAACCTTACTTACAATAGCCTGAACTTCCTGAGAACCTGTTCCGTTTCCAACAGCCAGAACCTGAATGTCATA
>JAILHD010000043.1 GCA_024696155.1 Treponema sp.
CTTTATCTACTACAATGCGTGAATCTTTACGTAAAAAATCCTGCCAGTTTACGGCGTATGCGCCATCATATAGGTCATCAAAACCAAAGGCTTTGTATTGAGCAAGCTGGAGATAAAGTCTGTCGGCAGTTCGGAGGCAGAGATTTGTACGGAAGAGAGCGTCATCATCACCTTCAAAAGTAACACGCCCCGGAGCGTTTGAAATAAGGCGGTATCCTAAATGTTTGATTTCGTTGCCTAAAATTTTTTCTGCACCGACTGCGCATAATGCGACTAATATATTCATGTATTTATTTTGACAAAAAGTGATGATTTTGTCAATTTGCGCTACAAAAATAAGGGATTAATTGAACGGTGTTCCTGTGCTTGTGTTAGGATCGATAGTAATATACTTAACTTTTTCTGTGGTTGCTGTTCCTGTTTCTGGATTTTTAAAATATACATTAATTGGAACTAATTCTGTCCAATCCAGACCAGTAACGTCAGAACTGTTTGGTTTTACCTGATGTTTTGCTGCAATTCCTAGTATATAGATTTTTTTATTATAAAAATTAAGCGGGAGTTTTTGTAAATCAAAAAAAGTTGGCTCTGTTCCGTCAAGAATGTCTGCACTTAAATCAAATGCAACGGAAGTATCGCCTGCTTTTAAAATTAAAACTGGAGAAAACTCATCTGTAAAATTGTCTATAGTTACAGTATTTCCATCATTTAGTGGGGGAATAGTTGTGCCAGACTTTAATTCGAGTTTATATTCTTTATCATCATATAATAATGAAGCTCCACCAGATAAATTATAAGAAAGATATGGAGTAGAAGCTTCTGTGTAGCCTTCTTGCGCTGTTATTGCATCTGACCATTTTGTGTAATATTTTTTTGTTTCTGAATCTATAAAAACGAATCTGTATTTGTATTTTTTATCTTTGTGAATAAGACGATCCTGGTAGATTAATTGATCTGAAGAAATCTTATTTGGATAAAGAGTTGCAATAAGAACTGGTTCTGCGTTTGACAGACTTACATTGATTCTTTCTATATTAACCCTTTCGTTTGTAGAACTTAAACGCTCGTGAGTAATTACAATGCTGTTTGTGCTTTCTTTTGAACTTACAGAAGGAGCATTTAAAAGATCATCATCGCCTGAGGCAAAATTACAACTGAAAAAAGAAAGAGAAACTAACGCAATAAAAGAAATTTTAAACAGTTTTTTTTTCATAAAATACTCACAATCAACCTATTATAGTATCGGTGAATTTTGTAAAAATCCATATAAAATTTTGCCTATAAGATTGTCATACAAAAAAAAATTAAGTATTATTAAAGAGATTAAATTATATTAAATATTTTGGAGGATTTATTATGAAAAGATTAACAAAAGTTCTTTCGGCTGCAGTTCTTGCATGTGCTGTAACAACTTCTCTTTCTGCTAAACCAAAATCAAACGATGCAAAAATCGGTTTTATTGGACCTCTTTCTGGTGGTGTAGCAGTTTACGGAACTGAAGCTCGCGACGGTGTTTTGCTTGCTGTAGAAGAAATCAATGCTGCCGGCGGTGTACTTGGTCAGAAACTTGCTCTTGTAAGTGAAGATGATGAAGGTGACCCGGCAAAAACTGTAAGTGCATTCAAAAAGCTTGTAACTCAGGATAAGGTAAAAGTTCTTGTTGGTTCTTTGACATCTGGTTGTACAAAGGCTATTACAGATCAGTCACAGGCTCTAAAAGTTCTTCAGATTGCTCCTGCTGCAACTGCAGAAAACATCACAATTGATGCAAAAGGAAACACAATTCCTTTCGTATTCCGTGCTTGCTTTATTGACCCATTCCAGGGAACTGTAGGTGCTAAGTTTGCTGCAGAAACATTGAATGCTAAGAATGCTGCTATTCTTTATGATATCGGAAACGACTATTCAGTTGGTCTTACAGATAACTTTGAAAAGACATTCAAGGCTGCTGGTGGAAAAGTAACAAAAGAATCTTACTCAACTGGTGAAAAAGACTTCAACGCAATTATTACAAAAGTTAAGAGTGTAAATCCTGATGTTGTTTATCTTCCAGATTACTACGCAACTGTAGCTTTGGTTGCTAAACAGCTCCGCGCAAACGGTATAACTTGTCCAATCGTTGGTGGCGACGGATGGGATGGTCTTACAGACAACGCTGGTGATGAAGTTTTGAACGGTTTCTACTCTAACCACTATGCAACAGACTCTACAGACGCTGCTGTTAAAAAGTTTGTAGGAAACTTTAAGGCTAAGTTCAACCGTGAACCAACTTCTTTTGCTGCTCTTGCTTATGACTCAGTTTACATGGTAAAAGATTCAATGATTAAGGCTGGTACAACATCTGATTCTGTAAAAATCCGCGCTGCTTTGGAAGCTAACTCTGGTGATTACGTAACAGGTCACCTTACATTCGATGCAAAACACAACCCTGTAAAATCAGCTGTAATGCTTGAATTGGTTAAGAAAGACGGTAAACTTGTAACAACTTACAAGACTACTGTTAATCCATAACTTTAATCTAAGTTGATTAAAATCCTGTGCTCTTTGGGGTGCAGGATTTTTTTTTAACGGCGGAAGGAATTCTGAAGTCCAAGCTGAGTCCGGTATTTTGCTACTGTTCGGCGGGCGATTTTTATGCCTTCTTCCAAAAGAAGGTTTGCCAGTGCATTGTCAGAGATTTTTTTACCCTGATTTTCTGGGGCAGAAAGGATTTCTGATATTTTTGATTTAACGGCTTCGGCAGAGATTAAAGAATTATCTTCTGCAGTAACGCCGGAAGAAAAAAAGTAACTTGTTGGGAATAACCCAAACTCTGTCTGAATGTACTTGCTGTTTTTGCGGGCTGTCATGCGGGAAACAGTTGAAAGGTGAATGCCTAAAAAATCTGCAATTGATTTTCGGGTAAGAGGGGCGATGTTTCCGGGGCCTTTTTCAAAAAAATCCAGCTGGTTTTTTACTATGGCACAGCCTTGTAATACAATTGTGTTCTGGCGGAACTGAATATTGTTTAAAAATTGCTTTGCGGCATCTAAGGTCTGTTTATCGTAATTTACTGTTTGATTCAGGCGGATTTCTGGCAAAACTCCAGAAGCGTATTTTACCTGAAAGTGAAAGTCTTTTTTAGGAACGGCAATTTTACCGTGAGAAAAATCATCAGCTGGGATGAGCCCAGATTCTTTTGTAACTGTAAGAACAATATCTGGCAGAGCTGTTTCTGCAAGTGAGGTTTCCCACGAATATTCAGAAGCGGGATGTGGATTAAGTCGCAAAATATAGTGAATGGCTTCTGTTATTGTCTGAATATTTATTGCTTCGTCTTCTACAGGGAGTTTTTGAGCGAATTTTTTACTGTGCCATTCAGAAAGAAAATCTTTTATCTTTTTTACGACTTTTTCTGGTTCTGGCGGATTTAAAAAATCCAGATGACCGTCCAGCAAAAAAAGTGTAACAGGTGCAGCATCGCCAGCGATTTTTGCCTGAACAAAAAGGCTTTCTTCCAGTGTACGGCAGCAGGTTCCAATTGGATCCATATTCTGAATGCGGGAAATGCATTGTTCAAGCATGGCACGGCTCTGGAGAGGACGGGTTTTATCTAGTAAAGTTTCCGGGGCGCGCATGGAACCGTAGCAGCCTGTTTTATCAAGATTGTAAATCAGTTTTTGGGAAAGATCGTATTCGTTTGGTGTAAGGCGCATGGAATTAAGCTGATGCATAAGATGCTGCTGTAAAGTTTCGCGGTTGTCTTCACGCGATTCTAAAAGTGCCTGATAATCCTGACTTTTAAACTGAGCTTCACCTTCCCATTCAGCAGATTGCTGGCGGGTGTTTGGGTCACGGACAATTTCCAATGCGGGATTTTCGTTTACAACCCTGTAGATTTCTGAGCGTAAGTCCTTTGTGGGCATCTGGAGTATTTTTAGCCCGTAGACGAGGTTTTGAGATAGACGCTGTACCTGCTTTTGAGACTGAGTTTGACGCTGTGAAAATTCGAAATCTGCCATATGTAAACGCGTTAGGCACTGTAGGGGCGCAAAGCGCGTGCGAAGCACCGACCGTAGGGGAGCCCGGAAGCGCCGACCCTGCCGCGAAGCGGCAGGGGAACGCCAATATTATAGCACATTTCGTGCCAAATCTGTATAATTTGTGCCATGAAAACGATTAACGAGCTGGGACTTCGTGTTCCCGAAATTCTTTTACCTAAAAATATTGATTTAAAAAGCTGGTCTGTTATTGCGTGTGATCAATACACTCAGGACAGAGATTACTGGAAAAAGGCTGCAGAAACAGCGGGCGGGAACCCTAGCACTCTTAATCTGATTTTGCCGGAAGTGTATTTGAATGACGGCGATAAAGCTGAACGAATTGCAAAAATCCGAGAGGAAATGAAGTCTTATCTTGACGGCGGCGTTTTTGAAGCTGCCAGAAAGGCTTTTGTTTATCTTGAACGAACTACTGCTTTTGGACGCACTCGTAAGGGTCTTGTTGCTCAGATTGACCTTGAAACTTACGAATGGAAGCCTTTTTCTAAGGCAAATATCCGCGCAACAGAGGCTACAATTGTAGACCGTATTCCTCCAAGAAAGGAAATCCGTAAGGGGGCACCGCTGGAGCTTCCTCACATTATGCTGCTTGTAAATGATAAGGATGGCGTGCTGGTAGAGGGCGCTGGAAAAATTGCTCACGATGGTCGTGCGCCTTTGTATGATGGCGAATTGATGTGTAATGGTGGAAAGATTACTGGCTGGGCACTGGAATCTGCTGCAGACCTTGAATATATTACCGGGGCGCTCAATAAGATTGCAGACAGTAACCGTGCTGATGATGGTTCTACTTTCCTTTTTGCTGTGGGCGATGGAAATCACTCTCTTGCAACTGCAAAGGCTGTTTGGGATGAATATAAGGCAGAACTAATTGCCGGCGGTGCCAGCGAGGCTGAACTTGCAGAAAATCCTGTTCGCTTTGCACTTATTGAAATTGTAAATATTTATGATTCTGGTCTTACTTTTGAGCCTATTCACCGCGTAATCTTTAATATTGATGAGCAGGCTTTGATTAAAAAACTTGCTGCAGAACTTGATGGAACTGTGAGCGAAGTTTCTTCTGCGGAGGCTTTGGAATCTGCTGTAAAGGCAAGTCAGGCTGATTTTGGTTTTGTTTATCTTGATGCTGACGGAAATCAGAAGTTTACTTTGCTTAAGACTCAGATTAAGGAACTTGCCGTTGCTCGTTTGCAGCCTGTTATTGATGAGTTTTTAAAAGGCCTTACACCAAGTGCTGGTGCTAAGCCGGAAATTGACTATATTCACGGAAGTGAGGAAGTTTTCCGTCTTGGTGCTCAGAAGGGTGCTGTTTCAGTGCTTCTTCCACCGATTGCTAAAGACAGCTTCTTTGAGACAATAAACGGCCGCGGACCACTTCCTCGTAAGAGTTTTAGTATGGGTGAGGCTGATGAAAAACGCTTTTACCTTGAATGCAGACGCTTGTTTGGCTAAAGTGTTTGACTAAATTGTTTGACTAAAAACTACTTATTTAAGTGTTAGAAATTCTACTGGTTGCGGAAGACTTAAGTTTTCCGCAACTTTTTTTATGCGTCGGCGGCAAACTTCGCTAATAGGCACTTCTGGATTGCGAAGGTTATCTTCTGCTGTCTGAACTAAAATACAGCGGCGACTTCCTCCGTCTTCTTTGTTAAGGCTTTCTACAGCTTCAAAAGTGGTGCCGCTGCCCGCAAAAAAGTCTACAATCAGAGCGTTTTTTGGCTGGCGGGTGATTTTTATAAGGTGTTCAATTAAATCAACCGGTTTTGGATTGTCAAAAAGCTGTTTTTCGCCCAAAAGTTCGTCTAAATGGCGCTGTGCCGAGCGGGTTGATTCAACTGTATCAATTATATTTTTTGGAATAATTTCTGTTTCTTCCGAATTGAATATTTTTATACGAGGCACCTGATCGTATTCTGGCTTTTTTCCAAAGTAGATTTTGTCTGTGGCAAGAAGCATTTCCATTTCTTCTAGTGGAACAAGCCACTGGCGGTTCCATTTTTTACCGCTTGGAGAAATCAATTCGTAAAAGTTTTTGTGCTTTGGATTAGAACGTTTTTCTGTAAAGGAAATGCTGCCACTAAACCAGTTTCCTCGCGGATCATCATCAGGGTTAGATTTTGCCCAGTCGGTTACTTCTACATCGCAGAAAGAATTAAGTGATTTTTTATTTTTTGCATAGCAAAGAGTGTGCTGCTGTAGTGTGCGCGACCATTTGTCTTTTTTGCCTTTTCCGTGGAGCCACATAAAATCATTTACAAAATTTTCTTCGCCAAAAATCTGGTCGCACAAAAGTTTGAGCTGATAAAGTTCGCTCTGATCGATTGCTATAAAAATACATCCGCTTTCTTTAAGAATTTTGCGGGCCAGGGTAAGGCGTCGGTTCATAAAACTGAGCCAGGCGCTGTGTTTATCGTTATTTTCAGAAAAACTATCACTGTAAGAAAAAAAGTTTCCCGTGTTGTAAGGCGGGTCTATGTAAATTAGGTCTACCAGATTTTCCAGATGACCGGAAATGATTTTTAAGAACGGATAGTTGTCGCCTTCTACAAAAATGTGCTGCTCTGAGTGAAGGATTCGTTCAAACTCGTCTGGCGAAAGATACATAGGCACAATCTGATTTTCATCCTGATCGCGGTAAATCTTGAGTTTTAAAACTTCATTTTCGTCATCATAGAGTTCGGGTTTATCGTCCCAGCTAAGCTGCATCATAGGATTAGTATAAATAATTTATTAAATCTTTCCTATATTTTGCGGCACGACTTTCTTATTACAAGTTCCGGGATGATTGTTATGTGGCGCGGAGTTTTGTCGCTGCCGTTCATAGCGTAGTCCAGTAAATCCATAGCGGCAATGGCTACGCTTTTGATTTTCATGTCTACGCAGGTAAAATTCATGCTGTCGGCAAGAACGGTGTTATCGTGGCTCATAATGCTTACATCGTCTGGTACGCGAAGTCCTGCTTCGCTAAGAGCGTTCATGGTTCCCATGGCCATAATGTCGTTTGCGCAGAAAATTGCCGTTGGATGATTGCCTTTTGCAAGGTAGGCAGAAACGGCTTCTTTTGTGGTTTTGATTCCGTCTATAAAGTCTGTGCGTTCTACTGTAATTAAATCGCTTTGCGCTGGTGGAAAGCCTGCCTGTGTAAGTGCTTCCTTCCAAAGCTGCTGCTTAAGCGTGTAAGAATAGCCTTTTTCGCCCGTTACATAGGCAATCTTTTTATGTCCAAGGCTCAGAAGGTATTCCATGGCAATTTTCATGCCTTTTTCCTGATTTACGCTTACAGAGTTTACTTCTATATCTATTGGAATAGAGTGAATCCATACAAGAGGCATGCGGCCGGCTATTCTTTCGTATAATTTTAGCTGGGCTTCGCCATCTTTTGGTTCGTGAAGGATTACACCGTTAATTTTTCTACTTACAAAATCCAGAAGGTAGTTATATTCAGATTCAAGGCCAGAGCAGCAGCCTGTGTAACAGGTCATTTTTCGTTCGCCACAAAGGTTTACTACGGCCTCAGAAAATTCTGCAGTGTAAAGATTACTGAAGGAGTGGGTAAGCACTGCAATTGACTTATTTTGTACATTTATGATTTCTTTTGTAATTTTTGATGGAACAAAATTATGCTTTAAAACCAGGGCTTCAAGTTTTTTACGGGTTTCTTCTTTTACAGGACCGTTATTTAAGAAACGGGAAACGGTTGCAATAGAAACTCCAGCTTCGTTGGCTAATTCAGTAATCGTCATGATTTTATTTTAAAGGCAAACTTTCCAAATGTAAAGCGTTTTGTAATATTTTACAAAAATTATGTAAAATTTTACATTTTTAACTTTACATTTTACAAAACTGTGTTAAAGTTAAAATTATGAAGACAGCAAGTTATAAATTGAAAAGGAATATAATTGCATTCAGCTTTGTTGTTCCTTGCCTTTTAGGATTTTTCCTATTCTATTTAATGCCAACTATTCGAGGCTTGTTCTACAGCTTTACCAACTGGGATTTGTTCAGTCAGGCAAAATTTGTAGGTTTTAAGAACTATCTGACACTTTTCTGTGACAAAGATTTCTGGACAGCTATGAAAGTAACTGTCTGCTATGTTCTTTTGAATATTCCGTTGCAGACTGTGCTTGCTCTTATAATCGCGCTGATTATGAATAAGGCTGTTGGAAATTCTTCTTTAATGAAAGGTATCTTCCTTGTTCCCTGGATTATGTCGAACGTTGTAGTTGCCCTTTTGTGGTTCTGGATGCTCGATCCTCCTGTTGGAATTATTGATGCTGTTCTTATGAAGATGGGCTTTGATAAAATAAACTTTTTGACTGATACAAAGACAGCCCTTCCTTCTATTGCAATGATTAATATCTGGCGTCATATGGGTTACACTGCGCTTTTGATTTTTGCAGGCCTTCAGGGGGTTCCAAGAGAAATTGAAGAAGCTGCAATGATTGACGGTTGTAGTCCTGCTCGCCGTTTCTTTAGTGTTGTTCTTCCTTATATCAGACCAGTAATTGCTTTTGTTGTAATTACAACTGTAATCGGTTCGTTCCAGATTTACGATACAATTGCCATCACAACTAAGGGTGGACCAGTAACTGCTACTTACGCTATTTATCTCTTTATCTATAAAAACGGTTTTGAAGCTTACAAAATGGGATATTCTTGTGCAGCTTCTATGGTGCTCTTCGCAATTCTTGCAATGATCAGTGCTATTCAGATGAAGGTTATGAAGGCTAACGAGAGTGACGCTTAGCAGTCTAAAAACGCAAATTAAAAATGACAGTCTTAATAGGCTGCTAATCAACTTCACTTCGTGAAGTTGACATAAAAATGGAGTTGTTTAATTATGAATAGAATTGATAAATACAAGGCTGAAAGTGCAGCATCGCGTGTGATGATTATTGCAGTGATTGTTCTGCTTCTTTTTATTACTCTGTTTCCGTTCTATTGGGTTATCAGAACATCTTTTACACCGCATAATCTGATATTTTCGGAGTCTACAAAACTGCTTCCAAGTACCATTACGTTAAAAAACTATGCTCGTGTTCTTGGTCTTATTCCTGCACAGGAAGCGATTGCGCTTGGTGGAACTGGTCAGCACGTAAACTTTTTGATTAACCTTCGTAACTCGCTTGTGGTTGCGATTTTGACTACAGTGTTCCAGGTTTTGTTCTGTTCAATGGCAGGATACGGCTTTGCCCGACTTGAATTTCCTGGACGCAACAAGATTTTTGCCCTGATTCTTGCGGCAATGATGGTTCCTGGCGTTGTAATGATGATTCCAAACTTTGTATTCATCCGTCAGCTTAAGCTTTTGAATACGTATGCGGGTATTGTTGCGCCGGCCTTCTTTATGACGCCTTACGGTGTGTTCTTTATGCGCCAGTTCTTCCTTGGAATCAATAAGGAAATTGAAGAAGCGGCTTACCTTGACGGTGCCGGACAGTACAAAACCTTCTTTATGATTATTCTGCCTTTGATGCAGACTGCTCTTGTAACACTTGCTGTAACAACCTTTATCAACAGCTGGAACGATTATATGTGGCCTTTGATTGTTGGTAAAAAAGAAGAACTCCGTACTTTGACTGTTGCTCTTGGTGTTTTCCGTTCGCAGACTCCACAGGGACAGCCAGACTGGTCTGGTATGATGGCGGGAACTGTTCTTGCAATCATTCCTGCTATGATTATCTACAGTTTTATGGGAAAGAAAATCGTTAATTCAATTGGCTTTAACGGATTTAAATAATGAGAGAGCCGAAAAAAGCACTGCTTTTTTTTAGCTTTACATTCTTTGGACGTCTTGCGGTGTCCGAAGAAATAAAATTGTTTTCATTTTAGGAGGAAAATATATGAAAAAATGTATGTCTATTTTGGCAGGCGCTCTTGCCGGCTTAATGGCCCTAAGTTTCGTTTCTTGCGGTGGTAAAAAAAGCAAGGAAGTAACTATTCGCTATCAGCTCTGGGACTCTGCACAGCTTCCAGCTTATCAGGCAGCGGCAGATAAGTTTATGGAAAAGAACCCTGGAATTAAAATTTCTATTGTTCAGCTTGGTTGGGATGACTACTGGACTGGACTTCAGACAGAAATGATTGGTGGTACTGCAGGCGATGTATTTACAGATCACCTTGCAAAATATATGGACTTTGCAAGCAAAAATCAGCTTGTAGATTTAACTCCATACATCAAGCGCGACAATGTAGACACTTCTATCTACATGAACGATCTTGAAAAACTCTGGCAGAGCCAGGATGGAAAAACTTACGGACTTCCAAAAGACTGGGATACAATCTGTATCATTTACAACAAGCACCTTACAGATGCAGCTGGCGTAAAACACGAAGAACTTAACAACCTTACATGGAATGCTAAAGACGGTGGCTCATTTGAAAAGATGATTAAACGTCTTACAATCGATGCAAATGGAAACAACGGTCTTAGCCCTAACTTTGATAAGAAAAACGTTGTTCAGTATGGTTGGGCAATTGCTCACAGTGATGACCGCGGTCAGGCTCAGTTCTCTGGTCTTGCTTGCTCTACAGGCTGGATGTATACAGATGGACTCTACGATTCAAACTATCACTATGATGATCCACGTTTTGTAGACACAATCAAATGGATGAAGAAAATGCAGGATGAAGGATTCTCTGCTCCTTACACAGAAACATCAAATGGTTATGCATCACTCTTCAACGCAGAAAAAGCAGCTTTGGTATTCGACGGTTCTTGGATGATTGGTGTTCACAAAACAAACGGTGTATTTGATGTAGGATTTGCACGCCTTCCAGAAGGACCTGCTGGTCGTAAATCTATGATTAACGGTCTTGGTGATTCAATCTGGGTTGGTTCAAAACACAAAGAAGAAGCTTGGCAGTGGGTTAAATACCTTGCAAGCAAAGAAGCTCAGGACATCATTGGTTCTTACGGTGTTGTATTCCCAGCTATCGAATCTGGTGTAAACAATGCTTTGAACAAGTATGCAAGCAAAAACTGGGATGTATCTGCATTCACAGATGAAGCTAAGGAGCCAAACGGAACATTCCTTTACCCAATCGTAGACAACTCTGTAATGATTGGTCAGATTATGACTCGTACTTTCGACCAGATCTTCCTGGATCAGAAGGGAGTTGAAGCAGCTTTGAAGGATTCTAACAAAGAGGTTTTGAACCTTTTCAAATAAGTTTATATAAGTCTTTATAAGGCTTAATACCTGTACAAAGAAAAGCGTGTCGGCGAACCATGAGGCAGAACCATACGGGTTCTACGGATAGAATTGTTCGCAAGGACTGCCTAATGGTTCGCTCGCCGCTAGCTTTTCTTTGTACAAAATTACAGTTACAAACACGTTATAAATAATTTTTAGAGGATTTTATGAGTATCATCTTTAATAAAAAGACAAACAGTTTCTTATTAAATACGCCGTCATCAAGCTATATCATAAGAATTTACGACAACAAATATGTTCTTCACGGTGGTTGGGTTAGCAGAATTGATGACTGGGACGATGATGTTTGCTCTATGCCTCTTATTGACCGCGCATTTGCTCCTGTGCCTGCAGAACTTCACGGAAAAGTTGATTTTTCTTTAAATGCACTTCAGCAGGAATTCCCAACAAGCGGACGAACTGACTTCCGTACCGGCGCATTTGAAGCACTTTGCGCAGACGGCACAATTGCCGCAGATCTTTTTTACGAATCACATAAAATCATAAAAGGAAAGCCTGGAATAAAAGGTCTTCCGGCAACATATGTTACTTCGGAAAGCGAAGCTGACACATTGGAATTAAATTTGAAAGACCCTGTTACCGGAGTTCTGGTAACATTAGTATATACAGTTTGGAACAATCGAGATGTAATCTGTCGTCACACAATTGTAAAAAATAACAGTGGCTCGGCAGAGGGCATTTATAAAAATCAGAGCGTAAAACTTCGCCGTGTAATGAGTGCAAGCGTAGATTTTATGACAAGCCGCTACAAAATGCTTCAGCTTTCTGGCGCACATGCCCGCGAACGTCATGGAATCTGGCAAAAGCTTGTTCCTGGCACACAGAGCGTAGAAAGCCGCCGCGGAACTTCAAGTCATCAGCATAATCCGTTTATTGCTCTTGCAGATTATGAAGCAACAGAAACTACAGGCCAGGTATTCGGTTTTAATCTTGTTTACAGCGGAAACTTTGTTGCAGGCGCAGAAGTTGATCAGTTCAATATGAGCCGCGTTCAGATTGGAATTAATCCTTACAATTTTGAATGGGAACTTGCAGCGGGAGAAACTTTTGAAACTCCAGAAGTTGTTATGGTTTTTAGTAATAACGGACTTGGAGAACTCAGCCGAACATACCACGACCTTTACCGCGACAATATGTGCCGCGGCCCATGGCAGAAAAAAGAGCGTCCGATTGTAATCAACAACTGGGAAGCAACTTATTTTAATTTTAATGCAGAAAAACTCTTTAAGCTTGCAGACCGTGCCGCAGAAGAAGGAATTGAACTTTTTGTTCTTGATGACGGCTGGTTTGGAAAACGCAATGATGACCATTCTTCCCTTGGTGACTGGTTTGTAAATACAAAAAAACTTACCGGCGGTCTTGAAGAAATTGCAGAAGGAATTCATAAACGCGGACTTAAGTTTGGTCTCTGGGTTGAACCGGAAATGATTTCGCCAGACAGTGACCTTTACCGTGCTCATCCGGACTGGTGTCTTCACATTGAAGGTCGCGACCGTTCTCTCGGACGCCATCAGTTAGTTTTAGACCTCAGCCGAGACGATGTAGTAGATTATCTTATAGAAACTCTGAGCAAAATCCTTTCTACCGTAGCAATCGACTACATAAAATGGGATTTTAATCGTTCGCAGACAGATGTTGCCAGTGCCCTTGCAAGTCCTGCAAATCAGCTGAAGACTGCGCATAAATATTATCTGGGACTTTATCGTCTGCTTGAGAGTGTAACTCAGAAGTTCCCGAACGTGCTTTTTGAATCCTGCTCGGGTGGCGGCGGACGTTTCGATCCTGCCTTCCTTTACTACATGCCACAGTGCTGGACAAGCGACAACACCGATGGACTTTCTCGTCTTGCAATTCAGAGCGGAACAAGTATTGCATATCCTGCAAGTGCAATGAGCTGCCACGTAAGTGCTGTCCCAAATCATCAGACAGGCCGCGTAACAAACATCAGCGAGCGCGGACATACCGCAATGGCTGGAACCTTTGGCTATGAACTCGATTTGAATAAACTAAGCAAACCTGAATTGGACGAAATCAAAGAGCAGGTTGCCCTTTACAAAAAAATCCGTTCTACAGTTCAGTTTGGAGATCTTTACCGACTTCGTTCTTCTTGGGATGCTGCAGCTCCAGCCGAAAGTAGTGCATATACTGCATGGAACATTGTTTCCAAAGATAAAAAACAGGCTGTACTCACAGTTTCATGGCAATTTGCCGAAGGAAATCCAGAAGTTGTACTTCTTAAGTTAAAAGGTCTGGATCCAAAGGCCAAATATAAATTAACTTGCTCGACAAGTGCCACAATCCGTGCCCTCCTTGCCGACTTCCCTTTCCCCCTTCCGGAAAGTACATTTGCACCGTTACCAGCTGGTCTCGCAACCTCCGGCGACAAGCTGATGAATGTAGGCCTCTACCTCCCGTACATGCCACAGTACGGCGGTAGCGTCCAGATAGTGCTGGAAAAATGTTAGAAACACTTGGGCTGTCCGCCAAAACTCCGCGGGCAGCCCTTTTTTTTCTGGGCGCATCCTGCGCAAGATTCACCCAAGTCAACTTCTGCTTTCAGAAGTTATAGCAAGGCTCAACTCATTCGGAAGTTGGTGTAAGAAATTACAACCTTGCGCAGACCGGGTGTTCCGCGGCTCGGTACCCTCGGCGTCCTCACTTCGTTGCGGTCGCTTGCTTCGCAACCGCTCCATACCCTTGCGCGGTATACCAGTACAAATTAGATTACATTATTTCTTAGTCTTTCGTTTAGTGTATAAAGGTGTAACTACTATTATAAAAGTATGTTATTAATATATAATAAATAAAGGTACCACAATGTCAGATAACTCAAACTTACAATCCTATTTATTTACTGTTGAATTAGATGGAATAGAGACCGCCAGATTTCAAAAATGCGAAGGTCTTGAGGCTGAAACTCAAGTATTAGAAATCGAAGAAGGCGGAGGCGCTGTTCATCATTTTACGGGACGCACTCGTTATCCAAACTTAATTCTAGAAAAAGGTATCAGCGATAATAATGAATTATTCAGCTGGTATAAAAATTACTTAGTTGAAGAAAAAGTTGAACGTAAAAGTGGCGCGATTGTGCTAAAAGATTCGGAAGGTAACGAAATAAAAAGATGGAATTTTTTTCGTGCAATGCCATGTCGTTGGATTTGTCCAAAACTTGACTGTTCGTGTTCTAGCACTTTTGCACTTGAACGTATAGAAATTGCTCATGAAGGTATCGAAGTTGATAATGATACTGCACCTGTTGAATCATATGAAACAACAGGTCCTGGTACAATAGAAATTGAAACTCAGCCAAGATATTTTAATCAGAGGGATTTTTCGGAATCATTTGGTAATAATTTTGGAAATAATGCATGTGCAGCAACTTCATTACTTAATGAAGTATCGGAACAATATACAAGAAATACTGGGCTTCAAATGACTGATGCTCAAGCAGAACAAGCAATGACTGCCGCGGTTGAGAGTGGAAGTGTATCTGCTAATAATGCAAATGTGAATAATTGGGAAAGAGCTGCAAATGATATGTGGAGTACAACTGGAGAAAATGGAAGTTTTTCTTATGGTGGTGATAATCCAACATCGACAATTTATGCAGAGGATGCTAATAGCGATGGTGTGCCAGAACATTTTACAAACTCAAATGGGGATGGCACTTACCATGATCCATGGAATGGAGAAACTGGTACAGTAGGAGATACTCATCTACAAGAATCAGGACTTGGACCTACAAGAACATTAACATATTCACCTGATGGAGAATGATATGAAAAAAATAACTTTTATAATTTTGCTCCTAATTATTCATTTTTCTTGTTTTGCAGAAAATAATTTAAGGGTATTCTTAAATGATAAAGCATATGATTGGTATAATTTACCAAGAGAAGAGCGTGCCTTTGGTGTGGATTCAAAAATTATTTACAAAATTGAAATAAAACCGATAACAGATTTAAAAGATGAGCGTCCATATTTATTGTCTTCTGTAATAAGACAGCATTTAGAGAAATATTATGAAATTCAAAAATCAGATATATTACAATATCTGAATTCTAATCAGAACTTCATCTTGTATGATTGTCAGCCTACGGTAGAGTATAACTCTTATCGAAAATTAAAGATTAATAATGAGATAATTGGTGAGACTAGTTTTTGCGCTAATAATGATAAACTAGAAGCTGATGGAATATTTTCATACCATATTTATTTCATTGATAATGATAAAATTTATCAATTTTGGCTAGAATATCGATGTTCTGAAGCGGAAAAACATAGATTAAAGGAATTAAAGGATATTTTTGTCTATGAAAATAATAAGCTTTATTGGAAGAATGAAAAGTCTAGATATGATTTTTTTCTACTTTTAAAAAAAGAAGATAAAATGCTTCCAGAGAATTTGTTAACGTATCAGCAAATATATTCTGATATTTGTACTAAATTGAAAGTTAATGGAATAACTGTAAAAATGTATTAATATAATTCTATGGATACCTAGATGGTAATTATGAAAAAAAAATTAAAAACATTTTCGGCTATTTTTCTATTTCTAGTATGTCCATTTGTTATATATTCGACAGAGTCTTTTTCATATGTAGGTACATATTTAGAAAATGACAACTATAAAATAAAAGAAATTAAGATTTGTGATAAGACTATGTATCTTGCAGCGACTTATACTGATTCTGCAAAACAGATATTTGATAAAGCTATTATTTATGAATTAACAGACAATACAAAAGAAATTATTGTTCATGCAAAATTTTCTGAAAATAAAATAGAATCAAACAATACAGTTATATTTTCATCTAATATAAAAGAAAAAAAATTTTATGGTTGGAAAATTGATATTACAGAGAAGACAGGATTTATTCATACAACTTATTATTGTGATGATGGTAAAAATGTAACTGAAGGAATTTCGCTTTTATGGGATTCAAATAAAGGTGCATTTAAGAAATATCAGGTTGATAGAAGTCAATGGTAATTGATAAAGATATGGGCCTTCTAATAAAAATTGTTAGAGTATTTTAAGAATTAATGATATTCTTTGTAAAAATTATTTTTTAGGAAATTCACATGGAAAAAATTACTTATAAAACTAGCGGCGTTTGTGCCAGAACAATTCATTTTACACGCAATGATGATGGAACTATAACTGATGTAAGTTTTGACGGCGGTTGTGACGGAAACTTAAAGGCTATTTCTAAGCTGGTAGAAGGAATGAAGGCGGAAGAAATTGCCGCAAAATTAAAAGGAAATATTTGCGGCTTTAAGCGCACCAGCTGTGCTGACCAGCTGGCGAAGGCTGTCTGCGAGGCGGCTCGCTAGTCTCGCCGCTTGAGACATTTTTATCGATGAAGCTAAGCAAGCCCGCTGTCGCAGCCTTGCTTTTAACGCTTCTTCGATTATCGTCTAGTGATGGAACAAACGGATTCCATTAAAACACATTGTCATGTTGTAGTCGTCTGCGGCCTGAATTACGAGGTCGTCGCGAACTGAACCACCAGGTTGAACAACTGCGGTAACACCAGATTTGTGTGCGCGCTCGATGTTGTCGCCGAATGGGAAGAAGGCATCGCTTCCAAGAGCAACATTTGTGTTTTTGCTGATCCATTCAGCTTTTTCTTCGCGGGTAAATACACTTGGCTTTACCTTGAAGATGTTCTGCCATTTACCTTCGGCAAGAACGTCCATATATTCTTCACCAATGTAAACGTCAATAGCATTGTCGCGGTCTGCGCGTTTAATGCCGTCTACAAACTGCAGACCCAATACTTTTGGCGACTGACGAAGCCACCAGTTATCAGCTTTCTGACCGGCAAGTCGTGTACAGTGAACACGGCTCTGCTGACCAGCACCAATACCGATTGCCTGTCCGTCTTTTACAAAGCAAACTGAGTTTGACTGTGTGTATTTCAAAACAATCAGGGAAATAATAAGATTGCGTTTGTCATCTTCGCTCAAAGTTTTATTCTTTGTAACGATGTTTGAAAGAGCCGACTGCTCATCAATCTTAAGGAAGTTGTGTCCCTGTTCAAAAGTTACACCGAACACCTGCTTCTTTTCCAAATCTGCAGGAACATAATTCGGGTCAATCTGAATTACAAGATAATTTCCGTTTTTCTTAGCCTTGAGGATTTCCAAAGCCTTTTCTGAATATGAAGGAGCAAGAACGCCATCGCTAACTTCTTTTTTAATCAAAAGGGCAGTAGCTTCATCACACTCATCAGAAAGTGAAATAAAATCACCAAATGAACTCATACGGTCAGCACCGCGTGCACGGGCATAAGCGCAGGCAAGAGGAGTAAGCTCAACACCGTCAGTAAAGTAAATCTGCTTCAAGGTGTCGCTTAGTGGAAGTCCAACTGCAGCTCCTGCAGGACTTACGTGTTTAAAGCTTGTTGCTGCTGGAAGTCCTGTTGCTTCTTTAAGCTCTTTTACAAGCTGCCATCCGTTTAGTGCATCCAAAAGGTTGATATAACCAGGTCTTCCGTTCAAAACTGTAATTGGAAGGTCTGTTCCGTCATCCATAAAAACCCGCGCCGGTTTCTGGTTCGGGTTGCATCCGTATTTAAGTTGTAGTTCGTTCATGCACCACATAATAGAAGAAAGTGCGATTTTTTTCTACAAGAATTTATTTAAGACCCCTGCAATTTTTGTGGCATTACATTTTCCAACAGGTGTATTACACAGCACGATGATTTGAGTTTTTGTCTTAAAATTATAGCTGTTGTAAGAATTAAAAACATTTGTGTTTCCCGCGTGAAAAATCATTTTGTTGCCGCAGTTCCATCCGTAATGATATCCCTTTGCATGTTTTAGCTCTCGGATATATTTTTTAGAAACAATTTTGCCTTTTAAAAAGGCGCGGTTCCATTTGTATAAATCCATTACAGAAGAGTTCAAATCTCCGCAGCCAAAGGCAAGTCCTGCTGGAATACTGTAATAACGTCCGCCAACATAGCCTTTTGCCGTTGTGTTCTGAAAGTCAAAATTTGAATTTTTCATTCCGCACCGGTAGAGGATTTTTTTAGTCATAAAATCTTCGTAAGATTTTCCGCTTACCTGCTCAATGATTTTTGCAAGAAGATAATAATTTGTATTGCAATAAAAATATGTGGAGTCTGGTTCAGCCACAATTGGCGCATTTGGAAGATAAACCTGAACAAAATTATAATCAACGTGAATGTTTTGCAGCTGATTTCCTGCAATTACAGAATGAATGCTTTTTGGAAAAAAATCGTGGGCGCAGTTTATGTGGTCTGTAAGGCCAGAGCGCATGTTTAAAAGCATTCTGATGGTTATTTTTTTGCCGTGCTTAAAATCTGGAAAGAACTGATAGATATTATCATCCAGGTTGAGTTTGTGTTTTTCTACAAGTTT
>JAILHD010000075.1 GCA_024696155.1 Treponema sp.
GAGGCAATACCCGTTCCCATACCGAACACGGAAGTCAAGCTCTCTTACGCCGATGATACTGCTCTTCAGCGGGAAAGTAGGTAGCTGCCGGCTTTTTTCTTTTTAAACGTACATTTATCAAAGCTCCCTAAAACTCGGGAGTTTTTTTTTATACTTTCTTGCTGAAGAGCAGTGGAGAAGGCATAGAGCGGAGCCGTAAGGCGAAGCGGGCGGCCGAAAGCGCGTCGGCGCTTGAGGGTAAGCAGAAGCTTGCTTCTGCGACGAAAGCAGGCAGCTGCCGGCTTTTTTTGTTTTAACGCAGTTAAAACAAAAAAGCTTAAGCTGGCACGCAGTGACTGCGGCGCTTTTTTTCTTTTAACATTGCAGCTGTTATAATACAAAAGCCTGAAAAGGTACGCAGTGACTGCGGTGCTTTTTATTAAACTTACAAATTTAAAGACTCCCTGGTATGAGGGGGGGCATTTTTTTATCCGTTGAAGGGTAGTGTATTTGTATGGAGCGGAGCCGGAGGCGTACCGGGTGCACACAGCACTACAGATGATGGACGGCATGTAATTGCCTTGTATTTACGACGACGTAAGTGACTTTAGATGCATGAGGGTAAGATAAAACTTTTGTTCTGAGATGAAAGCAGGCAGGGAGCGGCAGTGAAGCTGTTAAAATACTTCAACGGAGCATCTTGACGGCGAGTTTTCTTAGCGTTTTCGTTGTAAATTTTGGTTGGTTTGGTTTGTTGTCCGCCTTATTTTATGCGTCAGTGCTGTAAAGGCGGAAATTATAGGTTATATATATTATTTTTGATTTTTGGGAATATGACTTATTTCATTTAAAGTGGCAGCTGGCGCGAGCGTGGAGCCACGCCGGAGGCGACCACCGCAACGAAGTGAGGAGGTTGGAGCGTCAGCGTAATGGCGGAAGGCGAGTGGGTGAAAGAATCTCGCCTAAGTGTCTGTTACAGGTACAATTAGATAGTAGACTATTTGTTAAAAATTCATTATTTTTATTGTATTAAATTCTAATCTAATTAATTTTAGGAGATATATTATGGCAGTTAGAGTTGCTATTAATGGTTTCGGCCGCATTGGTCGTTTGGCTTTCCGTCAGATGTTCGAAGCTGATGGTTATGAAGTAGTTGCAATCAACGATTTGACAAGCCCAAAAATGCTTGCTCACCTTTTGAAGTATGATACAGCTCAGGGTGGATTCATGGGTCGCATTGGTGAAGGAAAACACACTGTATCAGCTACTGAAGATTCTATCATCGTTGATGGAAAAGAAATCAAAATCTCTGCAGAAAAAGATGCAGCTAACTGTCCATGGGCAGCTAACAAAGTAGACGTAGTTCTTGAATGTACAGGTTTCTACTGTGCAAAAGATAAGGCTGCTGCTCATATCACAGCAGGTGCTAAGAAAGTTGTAATTTCAGCTCCAGCTGGAAACGATCTTCCTACAATCGTTTACAATGTAAACCACAAAACTTTGACAAAGAACGACAACATCATTTCTGCTGCTTCTTGTACAACTAACTGTCTTGCTCCAATGGCTAAAGCATTGAATGATTACGCTCCAATCGCTTCTGGTATCATGTCAACAATCCACGCATACACTGGTGATCAGATGATTCTTGATGGTCCACAGCGCAAGGGTGACCTCCGCCGTTCACGTGCTGGTGCTCAGAACATCGTTCCTAACTCAACAGGTGCTGCAAAGGCTATTGGTCTTGTAATTCCTGAATTGAACGGAAAATTGATTGGTTCTGCTCAGCGTGTTCCAACACCTACAGGATCTACAACTATCCTTACTGCTGTAGTAAAGGGTAAAGATGTAACAAAAGAAGGAATCAACGCTGCAATGAAAGCTGCTGCAACTGAATCTTTCGGTTACAACGAAGACGAAATCGTATCTTCAGACGTTATTGGTATGAAGTTCGGTTCATTGTTCGACGCTACTCAGACAATGGTATCTAAGATTGATGACGATACATATCAGGTACAGGTTGTTTCATGGTACGATAACGAAAACTCATATACTAGCCAGATGGTTAGAACAATTAAATATTTCGCAGAGAACTGCTAAGTTTTAATTGATTGAGTAAAAAGCCTCGCTTCGTGCGAGGCTTTTTTTTTGAAATGAGTTTTCATTATCATTCAGATTATACAGTCACGATTCTTGCTGCGCAAAATCGTTCCGCGCGGTCGCACGCCAGCTACGACCGCGGGTACTCTAACGAAAACTCTTACACATCTCAGACATTTTCGGGAATAAGGTTGCGAGTGACGCAGCAACCGCCGAAAATGCCGAGCGCCCCTGCGCGAAGGGGTAAGAACAATTAAGTACTTTGCTGAAAACTGCTAAGTAAGACTTAATTAATATAAGGGCACCTGAGAAATCTTAGGTGCCCTTTATTTATTTTAAACGTACTTAATCGTTCTTGCTGTTTAGAGCTGCTCGCAAGTCTCGCAGCTTGAGCCGATTAGCAGAAAACAACTTCTAGGAATTATACCTGTCCTATTTGTGTTTATCTGCATCCATCTGTGTCAAAGATTTTTTAATCTTTCTGCAACTTCTTCTGCATTGTTTTTCATGAGCATAAAGCAGAATTTTACTTCTTTTTCGGGGTTTTTAGCTTTTACAAAAATAGTGCGTTTTTCGTCGGGATTCAGGAAAGAGAAAAATGATTTTTTGGGTGTTTCATAAATAATCTCTGGAAGGTCGCTCAGGCAGATGAACTGGTCTTCTGCGGGAGCATCGCCGCTGTTCTGGCGGAAGAAGAAGTCGAACATTCCTTCTGTGGCAGGGTAGTAAAAATATATGTCTTGTTTTGCGTTTTCTGCCTGACAGAAAAGGATTAAGCCCCAGGCTGTTCCTAATCCTGATTTTGGGTAAATTCCGATTTTGTTTACGGTTTCTATTGTTCCGCGGAGTTCTGCAAGCTCGTAGCTTAGGATTTTTTTACCAAGATTTTTTTCTATTCTCTGGATTATTTTTTCTTTTTGTAATTCTGTTTTTTTTGTTGTTCTCATAAATATAATCTACTTTATAAATTGGATTTTTACAAACTTTTACACACAAAATCGCAGAACGAACAGATGTCGCCGCATTTACCTTTTGGGAGTTTTTTGCCTTTTGCTTTAAGAAGTTTTTTAAGTCCGTGGCGGCGAAAATGAGAGAGTCCTTCTTCGTAGCAGAGTTTTACCATGCGGTTTTGAGCAGCATTTTGCAGAATTGTTTGAAAATCCTGTTTTATATTTCCTATAAAAAGTGATGGATTTTCGTTTGAAAAGCCACAGCAAGGGGCAATGTTACCGTCGGCATGAACATATAGAATGTGACCTGGGCCTTCGCAGTAGTCTTCGCGAAACCATTTTTTGTATTGCCAGGCGTGCGCGTCATCGGATGGAAATGAACGTTGGAGAGTGTAGACTGGGGGCGTTGCGGGGGTGTCCCCCGCAGAAGGGGTAGTGAGCAACGAAGTGCGAGCGAGGGGAAGGCTTTCCCCTTCATCTAAAACTGTCTGAATATTTACTGAGTCTTCGCCAAAAATCTGCTGGACGGTGCGGATAAAAGTCATCATTCGGTCTTTACTCTGACCGTGGTAGGAATCCCAGGAAAGACCGATTTTGCCGTCGTAACCGGTGTCGTAGAGCTTCTGGAGTGTGGCGCGGAGGTCAGATTCATCCTTCCACCAGTCGCCGTTTGTCATAATCTGATCGAACATAAAGTCGCAGTTAATAGCAGTTTTTGTAACCTGACAGAGAAAATCCATGTATAAAAAAGGTTCCCCGCCGGAAAATCCGATTTTTTCTATAGATGTGCCTTTGCAGTTGTTAAGAAAGTTTACGGCATCTTCTATTTCAATTTTCCTGGGTGCGCGATTTACAAAACAATGCTTGCAGTGAAGATTACATACAGTGGTGCAGGAGAAAATTATTTCTGTTGGAAGAAAACTGTGTGATTTTTTCATATCTATAATTTTAACGACTGTAATGCTTTATAACAAGGAATATAGCTGTGCTTTAGTTACCCTAGAATTTATCTTGTAAACACATTATTATGTTTTTGTAAATCATTTTTAGGAGTTCGCAATGATTAAAACAGTTAAAGATGTTGATCTTAAAGGCAAACGCATTATTATGCGCGTTGATTTTAACGTACCTATGAAGGACGGAGTTGTTCAGGATGATACTCGTATCATGGCTGCTCTTCCTACTATTAAATACATTCTTGAACAGAGCCCACGTTCTCTCGTTCTTATGAGCCACCTTGGTGACCCGAAAAAGGACGTAAAAAAGGCTCAGGAAAAAGCTGAAAAAGCTGGTAAAACATGGACAGACGCTGATGCAGAAAAGTTCATCAACGGAAAGAACCGCATGAAGCCTGTTGTTGAATACTTTGCTTCAAAACTCGGAAAACCAGTTACATTCCTTCCAGATGCACTCGGACAGAAAGCTGCTATTGATGCTCTTCCAGAAGGAGCTGTTGCAATGCTTGAGAATGTTCGCTTCCACAAAGAAGAGACTTCTAAGGACGCTGCAGAGCGCGATGTAATGGCAAAAGAGCTTGCTACATACGGAGACATCTTCGTAAACGATGCATTCGGAACTGCTCACCGCGATCAGGCTTCTACAGCTTCTATCGCTAAGTTCATGCCAGTAGAAAGCGTTGGCGGCTTCCTCATGGAAAAAGAAGTTAAATA
>JAILHD010000126.1 GCA_024696155.1 Treponema sp.
CTTCTTCCTTTTGAAGAGTGGTGAAGAAAGTTTTTATACTCGTAACGGTTCTTTTGGATTGGATCGCGACGGAACTTTAGTAAATCCTGCAAACGGTATGCGTGTTCAGGGATGGATGGCACAGGAAGTAAATGGTCAGGATATTGTTTCTACAGCCGCAACCCCTACAGATTTGATTATTCCTGTAGGTTCAAAAGACCCTGCACGCGAAACAACAAATGTAAACTTTGCCTGCAACTTGAATAAAAATACTCCTGAAATTGCAGAGGGTGCAAGTGCAGAAGATATTCTAAAAGGAACCTGGGGAACAGAACAGGAAATTTACGACAGCTTTGGAAACAAACATATGCTTTCTGTAAGCTTTACACGTGTTCCTGGAACTTCTAACCAGTGGAATGCGGTTGTAAATATTGACCCGGACAATGCTGAGTTCACATCAACTCGCGTAGGTCTTGGTACAACAGACGGTATGGAAAACCGCTTTGTTGTAAGTTTTGATAACTTTGGTGCTTTGCAGTCAGTTACAGATAGTGCAGGTAACGTAACAAATCCAGAAGGTCAGGTTGTAATTCAGGCAAGCTTTGCAGTAAGCGATGCAAATCCTGATGCAGAAGGAAATCCTTACCGCCAGACAATGAATATTAATCTTGGAACAATCGGAAGTTTTAAAGATACAATCACACAGTCTGCTTCTAAGTCTACAACAAAGGCTTACTATCAGGACGGATATACCATGGGTTATCTTGATAACTTTAAGATTGATTCAAGCGGAACAATCACAGGTGTATATTCAAACGGAACAAACCGTACAATCGGACAGATTGCTCTTGCAAGTTTTGCAAATGACCGCGGTTTGGAAAAAGCCGGAGATAATACTTACGTAGAGTCTAACAACTCTGGTATGGCACGAATTGGTGAATCTGGAGTTGCAGGAAAAGGTACTTTGATGGCTGGTGCTTTGGAAATGTCAAACGTTGACCTTTCTGAGCAGATGACAGACATGATTGTTACACAGCGTGGCTTCCAGGCTAACTCTAAGACAATTCAGACAGCTGATACGCTTTTGGAAACTGTACTTTCGCTTAAACGCTAATAAATAGGTAAGGGCAGCGGGGAGGCTGCCTGAGCGAAAATAGATAAAAAAACTTAAGCCCTTAGAGATAATCCATCAATCTCTAAGGGCTTTTTGTTTTAAATTAAAAATGTATCCAGTCGAAAGTTGGTTCCAAAACCGCACGCTAGCGTGCTACACGCTGATTGTTGTAAAGTAACTATAGGATTGACCGCTTATGCGGTCGCAACAATCAGAGTGTTTTTGAAACCAACTTTCTTCTTGTGAAATTTTTCTTTGAATAAAAATGCCTTTTAGCCTTCCTTATGGAAAGGCTTCAGTATCTCCGCAATTTTCTCTTTCTTAAAGAGCGTTGCGTACTGGTAGGCGCTCATGCCCATGCTGTCTTTTACGTCGGGGTCGCTGCCGTTTTCTACAAGAAGTTTGCAGATTTTTATTCTGTCGGCACCTACGGCAAGAATGAGGTTCGACTGACCTTCTTTGCTGATTGTGTTAAGGTCGGCACCTTTTTTAATAAGATATTCTGTAAGCTTTTCGTTACCGCGCCAGACGGCATCCATAACGGCGGTGTAGCCGCGGTCGGTGGAAGAAGCGTTAATATCAGCTCCTAAAGAAATCAAACGTTCGGCAAAGGCTTCGTTGTCGTTTCTGATTGCAATATTTAGAAGAGGGGTTCCTAAATCATCACGGGAATTAACGTCAATTCCGGCAGCAATAAAGTCTTCAAAAATTTCTTCTTTATTTTTTGCAATGTAGGTGGCACAGCAGTCTGGTGTAAAAGGAATACCTCTGTCTAAAAGTTTATTTATTGCAATGCGCTTTCTTGCTTTTGCAGCAAATTCATCAATGTTTTGCTTGGTAAATTTTGTTATTTCTTTAATCGTTGCAAATTTCTTTACATATTCATCTTTATAAAGCGAATTATTGTAAATAAAATCGGAGTTTGTAAAAACTTCTACTTTATTAGTGCAAAGAATTCCTGCTATTGTTCCTGCAATAAAAGCCTGAGCTTCATTAAAATCTTTTTTGCCGCTGGCATATATAAAACATGCAGCAATTTCTTTGAAGTCATTTTTTAATTTATATAGATTTTCAATACTCTGGCCAGGATTTAGGAATTCAAAGTCCTTGTCCTTTTTTTTAAGCATTGAACCAAGTTCGTCAAAATTATCATCAGAATCAGAAATCAATAACCACTTCATTCTTCTAATTGTAAGGGCAGATTAAGGAATTTTCAAATTATTTATTACTGGATTTAATCAAATGTTATATTTGTGAATACGCCAATTATGTGATATACTTTCAAAATAATTAGGAGCAAAAAAAATGGAAAACGAAGTTGCACGTACAGATGATTATTACGAAGTTGATTTAATAGATTTGTTTGCAGTAATGCTGCGCTACAGAAAAATGATAATTCTTGGCACATTAATTACTACTTTTTTGGCAGGGCTTTTTTTTTATGTAAGACCAAAAGTTATGCCAAAATCACAGGAAAAACAGCTTAAAGTAACCTACGTTATTAAAGTAAAACAGTTCCCAAGTACAATCGGTTCTGGTTTAGGACGCCTTGGTGTTAGCTTTGATATAAATGGAGAACTTGCAAATTCTTTTGAAGATTACCCAACCCTTGCAAAAGAGTATAAAAAATACCCGCTTATGAAGGCAGATTACCCGGAAAATAAGCTTGAATATAATAAGCTTATTTTGGATACCTTCCAGAATAAAGTTGGTAAAGCACAAAAAGATATTGGTAAAGATAAAAAAATCATAATGTCTAAAAGAGTAGGTAACTCATTCTATCTTGAATGTGCACTTCCTGCAGAACGCTTTGAAGATGGCATTCTGGATAGTTTTATTACAGAACATCTTGAATTAATTAATCAGAAGGTGCAGGAACAGGCACAGGAATATCTTGTAACATTAGAAAATAAAACAATGGAATCTTATAACGAAGTAACCAGTGCTTCTAATACAAGTTCTGCCACAACAATTGGCCGTGCAGATACAGAACAGAGCTTAAGAGAAACTTTACAGGATATAGAAGCCTATAAAAAAGCGCCTGTAACTTTTTATACTTTGAATGATGAACCTTTTGTGGTAGAAGCAGAGGTAAAAAGCAAATCTAAAAACCTTGTATTAACATTCTTTGTTTCTTTCTTCTTCTTTGTTTGTCTGGCATTTGTTAATTATATAGTAGGAAATATTAAAAATAATGCCGGAATGATGCAGAAAATTTCTACAGCATGGAAAGAAGGCAAGTAGGTGGAATACTACTGTGCAATGATAATG
>JAILHD010000127.1 GCA_024696155.1 Treponema sp.
TGGTGTTGCTCAGGTTGGTAAATCTTTCCGTAACGAAATCATTTTCAAGAACTTTATTTTCCGTACCTGTGAATTCGAACAGATGGAAATGGAATATTTCTGTAAACCTGGTACAGAAGACGAAACATTTGAGCGCTGGAGAAAAGACCGCTGGCAGTTCTACCTTAAATACGGTATCCCGGAAAAACAGCTTAAGTGGCACCACCACGACAAGCTTGCTCACTATGCTAAAGACGCTTACGATATTACATACAACTTCCCGATTGGATTTGAAGAAATCGAAGGTATTCACAGCCGTACTGACTTTGACCTTAGCCAGCACATGGAATACTCAAAGAAGGATATGTCTTATATCGACCAGGAAGACGGAAACAAACGCTACGTTCCTTATGTAATTGAAACTTCAGCCGGTCTTAACCGCAACTTCCTTATGTTCCTCTGCGAAGCATACGAAGAGCAGAACGTTGGTACAGACGGAAAAGATGACTACAGAACTGTACTTCACCTTGACCCACGCCTTGCACCAATCACTGTTGCCGTTCTCCCATTGATGAAGAAAGACGGTCTTGCAGAAAAAGCTAAGGAAATCCAGCACTTGTTGAAGGAAGACTTTGTAACTGACTACGATACATCTGGAACTGTTGGTAAACGCTACCGCCGCCAGGACGAAGTTGGTACTCCTTTCTGTGTAACTGTAGACTACGATACAATTCAGGAAACAAAAGAAGACGGTTCAAAGAACGAGCTCTTCAACACTGTTACAGTCCGCTTCCGCGACAGCATGGAACAGGAACGCGTTTCTCTGGATGATCTGGTATTCTTTATTCAGAAGGCTATTAAAAACTATAAACCAGTAGAAAGAGCATAGTAAGAAATGGACTACATAAGACTTGGTAAAACAGATGCTTTAATTTCACGCGTAGCCTTTGGCGCAATGCGTCTTTTGGACAGTGAAGGCGAAAATAACGCTGCAAACATTGTCCGCAAGGCCTACGACGAAGGAATAAATTTTTTTGATACATCGCGCAAAACTCCGGAATGCGAAAAACTTTTAGGAGACGCGCTTTACGACATCAGAAAAAACGTATTCCTTTCTACAACAACAGCTTCTAAAAGCGCAGAAGAAATTAAAGAAGATTTGGAAACAAGTCTGATGACTCTTCATTGTGATACCGTTGACCTTTATCAGTTTGAAACAGAGGATTTTTTGCCTCTGCCTGATGGGGAAGACGGTATCTACAAAGTTTTTTCCGATGCAAAGGAAAATAATAAAATTAAACACATTGGTATTGTTACCACAAACTTTGACCTTGCTAAACAGGCCGTAGAATCTGATCTTTATGACACAATTCAGTTCCCGTTCAGCATGGTAAGCCCTGATGAATCTGTAGAAATTGTAAAGCTTTGCGAAGAGCACGATGTTGGATTTATTGCCATGCAGCCGCTTGGTGGAGGCATTATTCAGAATATTCCGCTGGCATTCGGATTTTTGCACCAGTACGAAAGTGTAATTCCTATCTGGGGTGTACAGACACAGGAAGAACTGGAACAGATTTTATACTTTTATGAGCATCCGCCTGTAATTGATGAAAAATTCAAGGCAGATGTAGATTTGATAAGAAATTTCTTTAATTAATCAATTTATTTTACATTACGGCAGGCATTTCTGTAATGCTCTGTGCCTTCTGCACATGCTGTTGCTGTTCTTCATCCTGAGGCACTTTATTATCAGTTTCAATTAAGTGTGCTTCTGCCATTGCATTTTCTTTTGATTCAACAACCTTTAAGATATCTTCTTTTTCCTGCTTAGAAAGAATACGCAGAATAGAAAGCTCCTGCGAAGTCTGAACTGTCTTTGGGCTTCCATCTTCTTCTTTTTCTGTAAGCATCTGAACAATCGGACATTTTGGATTTTTCTGATTTGAATCAATTACAACGCCGATTTTTCTATTAGAAAGATAAACGTAAGTTCCAATAGGGTAGAGAGAAACGGTATAGAGAAGAGCTTTTAGAACAGTTTCATCATAAGCGTGCTCTTTATTCTGAATCATTTCCAAAAGTGCATCAAAGGTTGTGCGTTCGTCTTTGTAGGAACGCGGAGAAGAAATTGCTTCGTAAGAACACGCAACAGAAATAATTTTTGCAATCGGTTCGATTTTATCTCCCGAAAGATGGCGCGGGTAACCCATTCCGTTTTCTTTTTCGTGATGTTCAAGAACTCCAAGCTGAACCGGAATAGGAAAGAACAGATCTTTTACAATTGTGTAACCGAATACTGTATGACGCGCAATCTGTGCCTTCTGCCCCGCTGTAAGTTTTTTTGAAGTGTTATAAAGCTGCGGCGGCAGATGAAGCATTCCGATTTCATGAAGAATACCCGTAATGCCAAGTTCAACCATCTTAGAAAGCGGCATATGGAGCTGCTGTGCAATAGCAATTGCAAGCACGGTAGTACGCATTGCATGAACAACAATAAAGTTTCTGTCTTTATCTTTTGAATTTGGTTTTACGCGAAGAATAAATCGTCTGTTTTCCTTAATAAATACACAAAGCTGCTGAACAGAATCTGCAAGTTCCACCTGATCTATGATTTTATGAGTAGAGAAGTGTGTAAATACACGCTCAATGTAGTTCAGAAATTCGTCATAAACTTCCTGAGCTGCAGCTAAGCGGCTTTCTTCTGTATTATCAAAAATTGCCTGCTTAGAGTTTTCTATAATTTCTTTTATGCTTAGAGTTATTTTTTCTTCTTTTGGAGGCGGTTCAATAACAGATTCAAGATCAATAAGATTTTCGTCAATTTCGCCACCAAGACTGCGGGCGCCGTCACAGAGAATAGTATCAACATTCCAGTGTTTAAGTGCTTTTATAAGGGACTCTGTTACATCAGCACCTCTTGGAAGTAAAAGAAAAGAGCTGTCTAGTATCAGGTCGCCCGTAAAAGAAGAGTTTACTGTTAATGAATCTGCTGCTACCGTATCCATTTTTTAATTATTCCAATAGTAATTTTCGGTATTTTTGCGTAAAAAGTTTATAGTAGACAAAATTTGGCTATCCTTTATTATCGCACTTAAATCTTAAAAACAAAAGAAAAAAAGGCAGAAAAACCTCACACGTTCTTCTGCCTTTATAAGTAAACAAAAAAGGAATTCTTTAATCAGGTGTCTGGATGTCTTACCCACCCGAAGTTCATCCCCATTAATTTTATTATCGGGGATTAGCATTTTGACTTTAGGAATTTTTGTAAAAAAATTAAAAAATTTTAAAAAAAAGTTTTGTAACTATTTATCGCGGATTGTGTTTTCGTCGCTTGACTAATAACGATTTTTTTTAGATGATTATCTTCGATATGGACGAAAAACAGATTAGTCGTGCTTACTTGGAAACTCTTTCGTTTTCGGATTTGAGTGTATTAGCGGATAGGTTTGGAGTGGATGTTCCGGTTGATCTGGACAGACGCTTCTTAATCGCAGAGTTGCTGGAAATTAATGAGGAACTTAACCAGATTCAGGATGATATGGAAGTTTCTCAGGAATCTGATGGTGATACTCCTGAATTTAAATTGCCTCAGAATTATAACGAAACTCAGGTTTCGTGCGTGCTTGCAAACCCTGCCTGGCTCTTTGTTTTCTGGAATATTGGAGATTCAGACCTCCATGCCCTCAAAAAACTTGGAAATTACACATTAAAACTTAGAATCTGTTCTTTGGAATCTTCTAAAGACGCTATGCCTGTAGAAGCGTTTGAGATTCAGACTGTTACAGAAAGTCAGGAACAGTTTGTCCTTCTGCCGACTGGCAAAAAATACATCAAAGTAGAACTTGTTTATGTAACACCAACTTCTGGAAAGGTTCTGGCTTTTTCTCCGGTAATTCCTATTCCGGAAGGAGCACCAATCTTAACAGACCTTCAGCTTGGCCGCGATGACGACAAGTTCCCCGAAATCATCAAACTTTCGGGCATGAGTAAGATATTAAAAAATCAGTATAAAAATTACAGACATTCTTTTTCTTAATTAAAAATTGCATAAAGTGGATACTAAAATGAATAAAAATATAGCGTTTATCATAAAGGCAAATCAGGATTTTGTAAGACATACAGAAAATGATATTAAAAAGAACAAGCCGATTTTGAACGGATTGTTTGAGTCAATTTCTAACGTTTATATTCCGCTTCTGGATATGCTCGAAAAGTTTGAAAAAGAAGGCATTCCTGTAAAAGTGGGACTCGTTCTTCCACCAATTTTGTGCAATCTGCTTGCTGATGATTCGATTCACACACTTTATACTTTGTGGCTTGATGAAAGAAATGAAGTTGGTAAGCGTGAACTTGTACGCAATAAGAATGATCAGAATATTGTAAAAAATATTCAGACCCAGATTAATCGAAATTCTTACCTTAAAATCCGTTATGAAGAATCTTTTAACAGTGATTTAATAAAAGCCTTTGCAGATTACGCAAAAAAAGGTTATCTGGAGCTTTTGGGAACTACTGGTACAGATATTTTCTTCCCTCAC
>JAILHD010000140.1 GCA_024696155.1 Treponema sp.
TTCTTTTCAAAAAAAATTATATCGCTCTGTACTTAATCGATGATGTTGAGAAAGAAGTATCTATAATGAGAATCTTTTATGCAAAAAGAGATTATGCTAATTTAATATAGAAGCAACCTAACAAAGGTTCGTAGCCGACAGGCAGTCAAGCTGCCTGCGGTACAACCAGTTGTTATGCTCACTGCACGCACCTCTTCTTCTGATAAAGTTCTTGGACTTGATCTTGGCGCTGATGACTATGTTGAAAAGCCTTTTGACGGGCTTGAACTTTGTGCACGGGTAAAAGCAAATATCCGCCGATATAACGCAAACTCCAAAGATACTATTCCTGTAATTATAAAAGCTGGTTCTGATTCCGGTTTTGTACGCTCTTATGTGTAAATCGGCTGATTAGTGATTATTTTCTGTTTCTTCTTGAAACTTCGTCAAAGAATTTTGAACCGCCGTTTCCATTTCCACGTGTAGGGCCAAGGATTCTTTCCTGTACTTCGCATGTTTTTTTCATGGAATCGGCAAGATGCTTACCGGTGTTTGAAAGACGGTTGTAATTGACTGCATACATCACAGGATTTTTCTCGCTAAAATGGTAAATTTTGTTTGAACCGATGAAGAATGAAAAAACAGCAATAACTACCAGAAAGATTGAAATATTTTTTACTTTCTGAAGAACTTTTTGATTATCAATACGATTTTGCATGGACTACTCCTCGCGAATTTATCGCTTTTATAAGATGTCACCTTCATACTTATATTCGGAGTTTTCAGGGTTTTACTTTATTGCTTTTTGCGGACAGGCTGATTTGCACTCCCCGCAGCGGATACAGTCCATGCTGTCCGGATTTTTCCAGACAGGGATGTCGAGCTTGCAACTTTTCTGACAAGCGCCGCATTTTGTGCATTTTTCTGAGTCGATTTTTATGCGGTAAAATGAGATTTTATTAAAGATGCCGTAAATTGCACCCAGCGGGCAGACGTAACGGCAGAAGGGACGGTAAATCACGATGGAAGAAAGCAGCGTGATAATCAGAATTAAAAGCTTCCATTTGAAGAGGAAACCAGCCGCTCCCCGCATTGCGCTGTTTAATAAAACAAGGGGAACTCCACCTTCCAGAGTACCGGTCGGGCAGATAAATTTACAGAACCATGGTTCGCCAAGTCCTGTAATGTCAATTACAAACATGGGAAGAAGAATTACAAAGATTGCCAGGAAGAAAAATCTCAGCCAGCGTAAGCCTTTTTCGCAGGGAAGCTTCCTGATTTTTTTGACAAAGGGGATTTTAAAAAATAAATCCTGAAGAAGACCGAAAGGACATAAAAATCCGCAGACAAAACGGCCTAAAATAGTGCCAAAAAGAACAAGAAGACCTGCCACATAAAGAGAAATGCGGTATTGGCGGGCATTGAGCGTTGCCTGAAGAGAGCCTATCGGACAGGAAGCCAGGGCTCCGGGACAGGAATAGCAGTTTAGCCCGGGCACGCAGAGAAACTTTGATTTTCCTTCAAAAATCCTGCCGGCTGTAAACCCCTTTACATAGCCGTTTGAAAGAGCGGCAAAAGATGCCTGAATAATAAGGCGGATTTTACTTCTTTTCGCAGCATTCATATCATCCGATTCCTATGCATTCAAGGCAGATTTTTGTGGCTTTTTGAAGCACAGTTACCGCTTCTCCGCGAAGGATTCCTGCGCCAATCATAACAAGACCAAGAACGAGAAGAATTATCCCTGCAAATTTCCGCCAGATTTTATTCTGCATCTTTCAAAAGCTTATCGATTATTTTCTGCCAGTCCTGCTGGTTTCTGGCTCCAAGATACATCTGTCCAATCTGATTGCCCTTTGAATCAACAAAAATTGTAGCAGGAACAGCCTGAATATTTCTTAAAAAAGTCGAAAACATGCCGTAATTTGGAACCAGATGAACGTAATGAGCGCCGGTCGCATTGATGATTTTGTCGGCAGCAGCCCTCTCATTTGGAGAAATATTTCCAAACTGATCAATAATATCAATCGGGATTCCAATAACCTCTACACCTTTGGATTTATACGCCTCATTCAATTTTGCCAGATCCGGCATTTCGCGGATACAAGGAGGACAGAAAGTTCCCCAGATATTCAGCATGGTAATTTTATTTTTTTCAAAAACGGCATCTGTAACCGTATTTCCATTCAAATCAACAGAATTAAAAGAAATCTTTTTACCGGCCTTCTGTGCAAATAATATAGAAGAAAGTGCAAGCACAGCGAGTAAAGTAACAAGCTTTTTCATAATACCTCCGTATTCATTCAATATACTAAATATTACACAATATACGGAGGAAATTCTGTGATAAAATCACTGTTTTAAGAGTAATAACGAAGATTTTTTTACTTTGGCTGAATGCGCTTTCCGCTGGAAGAAATTGCCTTTTGCGGGCAGACAAGAATGCAAAGGTGACAGCCAACACATTTTTTTGCATTAAGGAGGATTTTTCTTTCCGGCGTAAGTTCCAGAGCCTGGTGACCTCCGTCCGCACAGGAAACAGAACAGCGGCCGCATCCGACACATTTTTTTGAATCGAACTTCGGGTAGATGATGCTGTCCCTTTCCAATACGTCTGTACTCAGATAGAAGGAATCAAGTCCAAGCCCTTTCATCTGAGAAACAGATTTAAATCCTTTCTGATTCATGTAAAGGGCAAGGCCGGTCTTTAAATCATCAATAATTCTGTAACCGTACTTCATAACGGCAGTGGTTACCTGCAGGGAGCCGGAACCTAAAAGTATGAATTCTGCGGCATCTGTCCAGTTTTCAATTCCACCCATGCCTGTAATGTGAAGTCCATCAAGTTTTTTGTTTAACCCCAGTTCTGCAATAAAACGCAGTGCTATAGGTTTTACCGCAGCACCGCTGTAACCGCCCAAAGCCGATTTTCCGTGAACAGAAGGCTGGCTTACATAGGTGTGAAGGTTTACTCCCGTTATGCTTTTTATAGTGTTGATTGCAGCAATTCCGTCTGCCCCGCCTTTTTTTGCAGCTTCTGCTGCCGGACTCATATTTGCAACATTAGGAGTAAGTTTTGCAATCACAGGAATTGAACAGGCTGATTTTGCAGCTCTTGTAAAACGCTCCACAAGCTCCGGAACCTGACCAATGTCAGAACCTAAACCTCCATCTGCCATATTTGGACATGAAAAATTAAGCTCAATGGCATCAGCACCTGCATCCTGGCATTTTTTTGCAAGAATCCCCCACTCTTTTTCGTTCTGCCCCATAATTGAAGCGAGGATAAATTTATCCGGATAGTTTTTTTTGAGCTCCGTAAAAATAGTCATGTTTTCTTCTACACTGTGATCAGAAAGCTGTTCAATGTTTTTAAAACCGGTAAAAGAATTATTGTCGCCTTCCAGAGCAGAAAAACGTGGGGAACATTCGTGTATGGGGAAATTGCAGATTGTTTTAAAGCAGACGCCGGCCCATCCTGCTTCAAAGGCCCTGGCACACATATCATAAGTACTGGCCACAACTGAAGAAGACAGAAGAAAAGGATTTTCAACCGGAATACCGCAGATATCAGATTTAAGGCAGGAAAAATCAATATCTTCTATGTTTTCTATATCATGAGGATCTTTTTTTACGGTATAAAGTGCCTCCAGAAGCTTTCGGATTTTTACAGAATCAGCACCAGTAGCCTTATTCTTTACGCAGCTTTTTTCACAGGGAGCAGGACAGCCGAGGCAGGGATTATTTTCAGGCAGCGTAAGGGAAGCAAATTCTTCGTTTTCAAACCAGATGCTTCGTAAAAGCTTTCCGCAGTCAATTTTCCCGCAAGCCTGGGAACAGGGAGGATCCTTACATAAAATGCAGCCAAGCATGGCAGAGCGGCTAATTAATTTTTGAAAACTCATAGCAGCCTCCTGATTGTCTAAAAATAATTATATCATTGATATGCAAAATTTAAGTTGGAAAAAGCAACTTTTAAATGTAAAATTTAGCAGAAAAGATGATTTCAATTATTTCAAACATTAATAACGCAATGAACACCTTCATCTGGGGAGCAATCGGCTACGGATTTAACAGAGCAGTTTCCTGGGGCTTTAGAAGAGGAGCCTTCAGTAACGAAGCAGGCCTCGGCTCATCCGTTATGATACATGCAAGTTCAAATGTAAAAGAACCCGCACAGCAGGGAATGTGGGGCATTCTGGAAGTCCGCTCGTCGGCAAAATCACAAAAAATTATCTGGACCGGGAACTGGTAAGGGAATAGCAGCAAGATTCATCCACAATTAATGGGCGTGACCGGCTGCTTCACTTTCGTTCAGCAGCCGGTCGGGCTTTCCGCCGTTCCGCGCTACCCGCGCTCCATTCCTCCGCTTTCGCTTCGGAACAGCCCTTTCGGGCTGCTGCTACTATCCCTCACGCAGTTACGACAGAATTAGTTTGAAGTTGGATATGTGTATGGGCTTTCCGT
>JAILHD010000150.1 GCA_024696155.1 Treponema sp.
TTTTATATATCTGAAATAAAATAACAAAGCGCTCATTGCCTGATTTTGAGTAGAAGGGCTTACATGATATTTTACTGCAAGATTTGAAAGATAATCATTTATATGTTTTTGTGATAAATTCTCAAATTGGTTCTTATATATAGAAAGAAATAATTTAATCCATTTTGTGTAGCTTTCGATTGTGCATGGACTGTAATGCTTTGTAATGAGAATTGTTTTGACCTGTTCAATTTCTTTTTTGAAATCAGTCTCTGTGTTATTTATGTTTTGTTGAGAATTTATTTCGATTTTTGATTTTAATGGCGCTTTGTGTTCTTCTATATTTTGAGAATTGAATAAGCCTGTGTGATAAAGATTATTCAGAAGTACATCGATGTGTTTTTGTGTATTCGGAATAAACCATAATTTTTCTTCATTATTCCATTGTCGTTCAGGTGTATTACGGACTGCATTCAGAACGGGTTCTGTAAAGCCCTTTGATAAGAAAACGGCAATTTTTGAATTTTGATGTGGTGTTATTGTTACTGTCATGGAATGAATATAATAAAATGTAATAATTTTGGGCAAGTAAAAATTTTGGGTGTCAGCACTTTATATTGCAGGTTACATCCGGCGCGAGCGTGGAGGGTGGCAAAGCCAATCTTGCGAAGCAAGACCGACCGTAGGGGAGCCCGGAAGGCGATTGGGAAGGGGGCACTCGCCCAAAAAAAAAATCCCGGCAAGATCCGTTTTTGCGGAATTTGTCGGGGTATTTTGCGGGGAGAATTAAATTAAATCTCCACTTCTCCTTCGTAGCAGATGCTGGTGTTTCCGCTGAGGAAGACGGTTTTGCCGGTGTATTTTACAATCAGGTTGCCGCCGCGGACTTTTACGGTGATGTTTTGGTCAACCGGGCTGAAGCCGTTCAAAACTGCGGCAACTGCGGCTGCACAGGCACCTGTACCGCAGGCAAGAGTTTCGCCGTTTCCACGTTCCCAGGTGCGCATTTTCAATTCGTTAGGGCCCACAACGCGCACGAACTCGGTGTTTGTACGCTGAGGGAAGGCCTTGTGGTGCTCAATTTTCGGACCGTCTTCGCAAACAGGCTCTTTATCTACAAACTTACTGAAGATTACGGCGTGAGGGTTTCCAACGCCGACGCAGGTAACCTTGTAAGTTTTGTCGTCCACCTTGAGCGGCTGGTTGATGATTGCCTGTTTTGGCAGAAGGGCCGCAGAGTCGGGATTTGCGTTGATTTCGCTTGCAGGGAGATCTGCCAGCTTCAAAGTTGTAGGGAGAGTTTCCGGAGCAAAGGTCGGGCTTCCCATATCAACTGTTACCGAAGTAACCTTACCGTTCTGTTTGTAGAGGATAAGGGTTTTTACGCCGCTTCCGGTTTCAATTGTGATTGTTTCGGTTGCGTCGGTTTTCTTTCCGTATTTTTCGCAGATTCCGTTTACGTTGTAGTCGTAGAGGTACTTTCCTACGCAGCGGATGGCGTTTCCGGCCATTTTTCCTTCTGAACCGTCCAGGTTGAAGAAGCGCATTTTGGCGTCGGCAAGGGTTGATTTTTCAATAAGTACAAGTGAGTCTGCTCCGATTCCGCCGTTTCTGCGGTCACAGAGGCGGACTGCAAGGCCGGCTGGATTTTTGATTTCCTGCTCCATTGCGTTGATAACGATAAAGTCGTTGCCGGTTGAATCCATCTTTGTAAAGCGGATTTTCTGCTTTTTGTCGCGCAGCTGGTTGATATCAACAAGTTCAACGTTTTCTACCGAGTATTTTGACTTAAGGCAGTTTGCGATTGCATTTGCAGTATCGATTGCTGTAAGACAAGGGATGTCGCGTTCTACGGCGTGGCGGCGCATTTTTACGCTGTCGGCACGAGGGTCGCGTCCCTTTGCAGATGTAGAAATTACATAGTCAATTTTGCCTGAATCAAGCAGTGTCAAAAGGTTGTCATCAGGATTTTCGTGAATCTTGTTTACAACTTCAACTTCCATTCCAAAGTCGCGGATTGTCTCTGCGTTTCCTTCAGTTGCGTAAAGCTTAAAGCCAAGGTCGTAGAACTTGCGGGCAAGGTCAGGAAGCTCGTAGCGGTCTGTTTTGCGGACGCTGAAGAGAACTCCGCCGCCGTTTTTGTCTTCTCCGTCTTCGCCGGAAGCTGAATCTCCGGCACGCTTCATGTTGTAGCCGGCGCCGATAAGTCCCTTGAAAATTGCTTCTTCCATTGTAGAAGCAATTCCCAGAACTTCACCTGTAGATTTCATTTCAGGTCCCAGGTGTGTATCTACGTCCATCAGTTTTTCAAAGCTGAATACAGGAACTTTTACGGCAAAGTAAGGAGGCAGGCGGTAAAGGCCGGTGCCGTAGCCCATGTCGCGGATTTTTTCTCCAAGCATGGCGCGGGTAGCAAGTTCAACCATAGGAACGTTTGTAACCTTAGAAATATAAGGAACTGTTCGGGAAGAACGAGGATTTACTTCAATAATATAGAGGTCGTTGTTGTAAATCAGATACTGGATGTTTACAAGTCCCTTTGTTCCAAGCTTAAGGGCCAGGTCTGTTGACTGATTGATGATTTTTTCGCGCAGTACATCATTCAGATTCCAGCTTGGATAAACTGCAATCGAGTCGCCCGAGTGAATACCTGTTCGCTCAATGTGCTCCATGATTCCCGGAATCAGAACGTCTTCGCCGTCACAGATACAGTCAACTTCAAGCTCAGTTCCCATCATGTACTGGTCAATCAAAACCGGATTTTCAATTCCCTGGGCAAGAATAATCTTCATGTATTCTTTTACGTCGGCATCGTTGAAGGCAACAATCATGTTCTGACCGCCCAAAACGTAAGAAGGACGCAGCAGAACCGGGTAACCCAGCTTTTTTGTTGCGGCAAGGGCTTCATCGGCATTCATGACTGTAAGTCCCTTAGGACGCTTAATATTGAGTTTTTCACAAAGTTCTTCAAAACGCTCGCGGTCTTCGGCAAGGTCGATTGCATCAGCACTTGTACCAAGAATCGGAATTCCCTGCTCAGAAAGGAAGTTTGCAAGCTTGATTGCTGTTCCGCCGCCGAATGCAACTACAACTGCAACCGGCTTTTCTGTGTTGATAACGCCCATAACGTCTTCCGGAGTGAGCGGTTCGAAGTAAAGGCGGTCTGCGGTGTCAAAGTCGGTAGAAACGGTTTCCGGGTTGTTGTTGATGATTGCAACCTCGTAGCCAAGCTTTTTAAGGCTCCATACGCACTGAACGCTGGCGTAGTCGAACTCAATTCCCTGACCGATTCGGATTGGGCCTGAACCAAGAACGACAATTGTTCCCTTAGAAGAGCGCTTTCCGTGCAGGTTCTTTAAGAAGATTTCAGCTTCGTTTTCCTGGTCGTAACCGGCGTAGAAGTATGGTGTTTCTGCACTGAACTCGCCGGCACAGGTATCAACCATTTTGAAGGTGCTCGGAACGTGGGTAACCTTTCCTGCGGCGCGCAATTCGGCCAGTTTTTTATTGTTGGCGTCGATTGTGTTCGCGGTAGAAGCTTCGTTTTTATCGTGTTCGATAACACCAGTGCTTCCCGGAATCTTTACGCCGGTCATATCTTCAATTACTTTATCAGGGTAGCCGTCCTTTTTAGCTTCCAGGTAAAGTTCCTGAGAAAGCTGAGCTTTTCCGGCCTTAATTTCTGCAAACTGAGCTTCGCGGTCAACAAGCTTTTTCATCTTGTTTAAGAACCACTCGTCAATCATTGTTACTGCGTGGATTTCGTCAACGCTCATAATTCCGCGTTTAAGAGCCTGGAAAACGGCAAATACGCGCTGGTCAGTGCAGTCTGCAACCCGCTCTTTGATTTTTGCGTCGCTTTCTTCTGCAAAAACCTTAAGGTTCAAAGAGTTTACACCGATTTCAGCACCGCGGGCAGCCTTCATCAAGGCTTCTTCAAAGGTACGGCCGATAGCCATAACTTCGCCGGTTGCCTTCATCTGAGTTCCCAGCTTTCGGGCAGCGTAAACAAACTTATCAAACGGGAATTTAGGGAATTTAACGACAACGTAGTCCAGAACCGGTTCAAAGCAGGCAGCAGTCTGTTTTGTAACAAAGTTAGGAATTTCGTCCAGGTTGTAACCGATGGCAATCAAAGCCGCAACCTTAGCAATAGGATATCCTGTAGCCTTAGAAGCCAGTGCCGAAGAGCGTGAAACACGAGGGTTTACTTCGATTACGGCATATTCAAAAGTTTCAGGGTTCAAAGCAAACTGACAGTTACAGCCGCCTTCCATTCCAAGCGAGCTGATAATGTTCAATGAAGCTGAACGCAGCATCTGATATTCTTTGTCAGAAAGTGTTACGGCAGGCGCAATTACGATAGAGTCTCCTGTGTGAACGCCAACCGGGTCAAAGTTTTCCATTGAACAGACAGTCATTACGTTTCCGCTGTGGTCGCGCACAACTTCAAACTCAATTTCCTTCCAGCCTGAAATACATTTTTCAACCAGAATCTGGTGAATAGGCGAGCGGTGAAGACCGTTATGTGCAATTTCGTCGAATTCTTTTTCATCGTGAGCAATACCACCGCCGGTTCCACCAAGCGTAAATGCAGGACGGATAATTGCCGGGAATCCAATGCCGTTTTTTACAAAATCAAGGGCGTCTTCATAAGTTGTTACAACCTTAGAAGGAATACAAGGCTCACCGATGCTTTCCATTGTGTCCTTGAACATCTGGCGGTCTTCCGCCTTATCAATAGTTTCCGGTTTTGCACCAAGCAGGCGTACGTTGTGGCTTTCAAGGAAGCCCGATTTTGCCAGCTCCATACAAAGGGTCAAACCAGTCTGACCGCCAAGTGAAGAAAGAATGCTGTCCGGTTTTTCCTTTTCGATGATTCTCTGAACAGTTTCTACAGTCAGCGGCTCAATATAAATATGGTCTGCCATGCTGTGGTCAGTCATCAAAGTCGCCGGGTTAGAGTTTACAAGAACAACCTCCAGTCCCTGTTCCTTCAAAGCCTTACAAGCCTGGCTTCCCGCATAGTCAAATTCCGCAGCCTGACCAATAATAATAGGGCCAGAACCGATTACCATTACTTTATGAAGATCTTTGTTTAAAGGCATTTGTTTTCTCCTGTGTAAGCGGGCCGGTCAGAGCCCGCGGTGTTCTATAGCAAAGCGTTAAGAAAAATTGCGATGCAGCAATTTTTTAGCTTTACCTGTTTTTTGTCTGTTTAATTGTCGAAGCAAAGTAGGCAATTGCGTCTACGCGCTCATACTCAGCCTTGAAGTTCTTAAAATACTCGTGATTATTAATCAGCTTTACAAACTCGTCAAAGAGGAAGCTTGTGTCCAGAGGACCCGAGCATGCTTCCGGATGGAACTGCACGCTGAAGGCCGGTGTATTTGTGTAAACAAGGCCTTCACAGGTTCCGTCGTTTGTGTTTACAAAACTCAAGTGAGCTCCCGCAGGCAGGCTTTCATTTTTTACAGCGTAACCGTGGTTCTGACTGGAAATGTAAACGCGGCCTGTTTTCAGGTATTTTACCGGCTGGTTTGCACCGCGGTGACCGTATTTAAGCTTCATTGTTTCGGCGCCGCTTGCCAGTGCTAAAAGCTGGTGGCCAAGACAGATTCCAAAAATTGGAATGCTGGTTTTCAAAAGTTTTTTAATTTCTTCTATAATAATAACGTTTTCTGCAGGGTCTCCGGGACCGTTACTGAGCATAATTCCGTCCGGGTTGAGAGCCTGAATCTGCTGTGCATTGTAGCTTGCAGGAACTGTAATAACTTCAAGACCACGCTTCAAAAGCTCGCGGCGGATATTTGCCTTTGCACCAAAGTCCCAGAGAACAACTTTTTTGCCCTTTCCGTCTTTCATGGCTAGTTCAGGATCATTGATTTTAGTTCCGTCAGCCTTTACTGGTACAAAGCGATATTTTGCAGATTCACTGAAAACCACGTCAGCTGGCTCTTCAACACCTGTAGCACTTCCTGTTACCGAAGCAACTGCATTTACAATTGAGTAAGCCTTGATTTTTTTGAGGAGTTCAGTTTTTTTACCTTCATCTTCCAGGGCTGCAAATGCTTCCTTTGCTTCTGCGCTGTCGCCGCTAATAAGCATACCGTTCATAACGCCGGTTTCACGCAGAATCTTTGTGAGTTTTCTTGTATCAATATCATAAAGACCAATGATATTCTGAGCCTTGAGGTAAGAGTTAAGGTCTCCGCCGCAGCGGAAGTTAGAAGGATTTTCACACCATTCCCGAACAATGTATCCCCGCAGATTGCATTTAGCGCTCTCATAATCCTTAGAGATGTCGCCGTAATTACCAATTAATGGAAAAGTCTGAGTTACAATCTGACCATAATAACTAGGGTCTGTGAGCGTTTCAATGTAGCCGTTCATACCGGTAGTAAAAACTGTTTCACCGATAATGCAGCCTTCCGCTCCAAGACTTTTTCCTTCAAAAACCATGCCGTTTGCTAAGACTAAAACTGCGTTTTTCACAATTACCTCACGTTTTATTTAAAAAAAAACTGAATCCGGAAATCGAATTCAGTTTTGTAAAATGCAATAAATAAAATGAAAAATTTGACCGTCACTACAAAGAATGTGTTTTAGTAAGTTTGTGTTCGCCAGATTTTTCATACTAAAAGCACATTATAAAGTAATATTTGAACTTATTCTATACATTTATAAAAATTTATAGATTGAAAATTTCTGATTCTATTATTATTTTTAAACCATGATATTTCTTTATTTTGTAATTTTGATTATTGGTTTTGTTGCACTTGTAAAAGGTGCAGATATTTTTGTAGACGGAAGTTCCGCTCTAGCCAAGATTTTTAAGGTTCCAGGCGTTATTATTGGTCTTACAGTTGTAGCCCTTGGAACATCACTTCCAGAACTTGCGGTTAGTACGACTGCGGCACTTGCCGGTGCAAATGAAATTGCGCTTAGTAATGTAATCGGTTCAAATATTTTTAATCTTCTTGTTGTGCTTGGCTTTTGTGCTGTAATTTGTCCTGTTCCAGTTGATAAAGTTATTCTTCGCCGTGATTTTCCGCTTTCTATAATTCTTACTGCGGGAGTTTTTGCTGCAGTTGGTGGAACTTCTCTTTTGAGCGGGCAGATTTTTTCTAAAGCCATGGCAGATAATGCAGGAGTTGTTTCACGTATTGTTGGAATTGTTCTTCTTGTGATTTTTGTAAGTTACATCGGCTATCTGATTTTTGATGCAATCCGCCATCCTGTTACAGAAGAAGAAATAAGTGATATTCCGCTCTGGAAGGCATTAATTTTTATTTTGATTGGTGTGATTATGATTGTTGCAGGCGGAAAAGCCGTTGTTTATAGCGCTCAGAATATTGCACGCTTTTTTGGAATGACAGAGACTTTGATTGGTCTTACGGTTGTAGCTCTAGGAACATCACTTCCAGAACTGGTAACTTCTATAGTTGCTGCTAAAAAAGGCGAGACTTCGCTCGCTGTAGGAAATGTAGTTGGTTCAAATCTCTTTAATCTTCTATTTATATTAGGCGTTTCTACAACAATTCATCCTGTAACAGTGAATGTTGCTTCTATATATGATATGGCTATTTTAATTTTTGTTAGCCTTGTTACTCTGATTTTTTCTATTACTGGAAGAACTGTAAAACGCGGTGAAGGTGCTGTAATGCTTTTATTTTATATTTGCGATACGGCATTTGCTGTAATAAGATAGATATGTAGCTAATAATTTTTTATAAGAGCAAATAAAAAATATACGAGGTTTTATATGTCTAAAAACTATTTTGATTTGAGTGGTCAGGTTGCAATCGTAACAGGTTGTTCAACAGGTCTTGGTGTTCAGATGGCAAAGGCTCTTGCTAATCAGGGTGCAAAAATTGTTACTGTTGCACGTCGCAAGGAATTAATAGAAAAGGTTGCAAAAGAAATTTCAGATGAATTTAAGGTAGAAACTTTTGCTGTTCAGTGTGATATTACAGATACAGAAAAAGTAAATGCTGCTGTTGATGAAATTCTTAAAAAATTCGGTCGCATTGATATTCTTATCAATAACGCTGGAACTGGTGCCGTTGCTCCTGCAGAAGATATTACAGATGATCAGTTTGCAGGTGAGATGAATGTAGATTTGTTCGGAACCTTTAAGTTTGCACGTGCAGCTGCTAAAAAAGCAATGATTCCTGCAAAATATGGCCGCATTATCAATATTGCTTCTATGTATGGTCTTGTAGGAAACAAGATTGCAGGTTCTGCTCCATATCACGCAGCAAAAGGTGGTGTTGTAAATCTTACACGTGCTCTTGCCGCTGAATGGGGAAAATACAATATCACTGTAAATTCAATCTGTCCGGGATACTTCTATACTCCGCTTACAAAAGAAACTCTGGATTCAGACTTTTTCCAGCAGAATGCAAAAACAATGATTCCACTTGAACGCTATGGAAACGAAGGCGAACTTGACAGTGCTGCATTATTCCTTGCAAGTCCTGCTTCTACTTATGTTACCGGCGTAAACCTTCCAGTTGATGGTGGTTATACCTGTATGTAGTCTGAACATTGCAATGCCTTCTTCCAACTTCCGAATGCAACGTACGTTCTCTTACATACGTTGCGCCTAAGTTATGGCAGAAGGCTTGCGGGGGCGTTATTATTCGTGCTAAAATGCGTTTATTCTAAAGCGGGCTTTATAAGTCCGCCAAATTTTGGGGTATAACCAACAATAAAAAAATTTTAGGACGTGCGCGTCCGGGAGTCTTCAATTGAAAACTTTCTACAAATCTTTGTTAGCTGTAACATTTGCAGCTTCACTTCTGTCGCTTTTTTCTTGTTCTAAGAAAAAAACTCTCTACCTTTACAACTGGACTTATTACACACCTGATGAAGTAATTGCAAAATTCGAAGAAGAATTTGACTGCAAGGTAAAACTTGACGTTTATGCAACTTGTGATGAAATGTATGCAAAACTTAAAGCTGGTGCAAAAGGTTATGATCTTGTAATTCCTTCAAACGACTATGTTTCTATCATGCTTAAACAGGGCATGCTTCAGGAACTTGATCAGTCTAAGTTTACAAATCGCGATAAAATCAATCCGATTGTTATGGAAAAACTTAGCTTTGACCCAACAATGAAGTATTGTGTTCCTTATGCCTTCAGTGCAACTGGTGTAATGGTAAATAAAAAGAAGGTTTCTGGCGACTATCCACGCGATTACAGTATTTTTGAAGATCCACGTTTTGCAGGACACGCTACAATGATGGACGAAATGCGCGAAGTTATTGGCTGTGCATTGGTTCACCTTGGATATGATTTGAACAGTCTTAATGATTCTGAACTTGCAGAAGCAGAAGACTTGATTAAGAGCAAATGGAGTCCAAATCTTGTTAAATTTGATGCAGAAGGTTTTGGAAAATCATTTGCAAGTGGCGACTTCTGGCTTTGCCAGGGATACCCAGAAATTGTTTACGGCGAAGTTGATGAAAGCCTTTGGGATGACACAATTGAATTCTTTATTCCACCAGAGGGTGGTCCTGCAACAATGGACTGTATGGTAATTCTTAAGGATGCACCAAATCCAGAACTTGCAAATGAATTTATTAACTTTATTCATCGCCCTGATATGTATGCAATCTTTATTGATACTTTCCGCTATCCATGTATTGTAAACACAGAAGCTTTGCAGTACACAACAAAGCCTTCTATGTATCCTCCAGAGCAGGCAAATACCTGTACTCTTAAGGATGACCTTGGAGACAACGTAGAAAAGTTCTACAACATCTGGCAACGTATACGTTTCACAGACTAACTGCAAGCACGTCGTACGCAGTACGAGGTGAGCAAACGCAGATTTTGCTGCAAACTTGATATAAGCCTTTTTAGCGTTTGCAGTTTTACAGACTAAATTAAGGCAGAAATGATGTAAAAGAGCGGCTTGTTCCGCTCTTTTTGTTTTTTAAACTTGTAAGATTTATAAGTTTATTCCTATAATATATTTATGAATCAGAATCTTAAAAAAGTAATCACTCTTTCTGCCATTGTTGGTTTTGTTTGTGCCTGTTTATGTGTTTTAATAATCAGATTTTTTAATTCTGCTGCTCAAAAGCAAGTAAATGTTGCTTTCTATAATATTCCAGAAAATCAGTCTAAGGTACTTCAGGAAAATATAAAAAAACTTGAACTTGGTAAGGTTATCTTTAAAGATGTTACCTTGCAGGATTTGAATAAGGATTCGGCTGTAAAATCCTATGACCTGCTTTTTGCTTACGATGGCCTTGCTGCAGAGAACTTTAAAGCCCGCGGCGGTAATATTTCTTCTAAGCTTTTTAATTACCTTCCAACTTCGCTGCGCCGCCAGAATGAACCTAATGACAGAAAATCAATTCCTATTTTGTTAGATCATTTTGAATTTTCTTATCACACAGGCGTTGCTTCAAAAATCGGGATGGATGATCCGCAAAACTATTCTGAATTCGAAGAGTTCCTGGAAAAATCAAAAAAGTACACATTTACTCCGTTTTTTACAAACGGCGGTGACGATGAAATTCTTCTTGGTTTAATTTCTACCTTAATAGAAGCTAAAGGCGGTTATCAGGCATATGTAGATTTTGTTTCTGCTGCAAAAAAAACACCGACTCTGGAAAAACTTCTAACTCTTCAGCTTGGAGATTCCGGGGCTTTTACACTTCAGAATATCCTTGATGAGTTTATAAACTGGCAGCAGAATGGAATTGTTCATCCAAACTGGTTTAATGCAAAATACCGCGATATTCTGGCTTTTATGGAAGACGGTCAGGTTGCTGTGCTTTTTACAAAGCTTTCTGTTCACCGTACAATTCCTTATAAACTGATCCGCGATTTTTCTACTGAACGAGCACCTGTTGCTTCTGGAGCTGTGGATCATGCCTTGATTGCGCCTTCTCTTTGTGCCATCAAATTTTCTAAAAAGTCTATAAGCGATAAGGTTATTCAGAATCTTTTAACAGAAGAAACTCAGTCTGCACTTTCTATGGGAAGTCAGCTTGGACCAGTTGCTTTGCGTGGTGAAAGTTTTGATGTTCAGGCAGATGATGTGCGCTTTTTTGCGGCAAGTTGTCGTTATGGAGCACGTGCTGATGTAATGTCTGCAGCCTTTATGCCTGGCTCAGAATCTGCAAAATCACTTTGCGACTCAATCCGCCGTTACCTTGCAACAGGAAGATTTTAGTAAGAATGGGAGAATGGATTATTCTATATCTCCCTGTGTCATACTAAAAAAACGTACATTTTTTATCTGACGGATTTTTTGAGAAAAATCTGTAAAATCAAATTTATTCGGCTTAAAAACTTTGTAAGAAATTGAAACTGTTTTTCTTTCAATGTCGTAGCTGTAATTTGCATCTACGAGTTTGAGTTTTGCACGCTTAAAAATTACTTCTATTTCTGTTTCGTCTACTTCATCATTTGAAAATTCAATATTAACAAGTTTTGCTGTTTCTGGCGGAAAAAACAGATGTTCCAGTTTTTCGATTAATGTCATTACAAGAATGCACAGTACAAGGGTTATAAAAACTGGTACATAAAGTCCGTCTGCACAGGCAAGGCCCAGAGCACTGTCCATAAAAATTATGGCAGCCGTTGTAAGACCGTGAATATTAAAGCCCTGGCGGAAGATTACTCCTGCACCTAAAAATCCGATTCCACTTACAACTCCGGCAGCAATTCTTGTTGTATCACCTGTTATTATTCCCTGTTTTGCCATTGTGATTGATGTCATTCCAAAAAGGCAGGAAGAAAGGCTTAAGAAAACCAGGGTTCTTATTCCAACTGGATGTTTTTTGATTTTGCGCTCAAGTCCAAGACAAAAACCGCAGAAAACGCTCAATAAAGTGCGCACCAAAAAAATCACAACAATGTCGTTGAATAAGGTATCTTGTAAATGAAAATCAATCATGGCAAGTCCTATTTAAAGAATGGGAATCCACTGCCAACTTTTGCACCAGCTTTATTCCAGCTGGAGGCGTTTTTGACAGTCTGTTTTTTTTCACTCAGTTCTATCATAGATTTTGCAGTCCATTCACCAAGCTGCTGTTCGTTCGCCACAATTTCTGTTACAGCACTGCTTTTTGCAAGGCACACACGCAGATATTCACGCTCTGCAACATTCTGTGCAAAATTTTCTGCCAGCTGGCAAAAAGCTGCAAGTGCAATTTTTACAATTCCGCTGTTCTGATCATTTTTGTGGTCTTTTACAATAAAACTTACACAAAGCCGATTTTTTTTCTGATCAGCGCGTTTTAAAACTTCGTCCGTCATGTAGAGAAACGGAGTAATCATTGTATCAACAGCAGTTGCGATTTTATCTGAATGTTTGTCTATGAATTTTGTAGAAAGAAAATCTGCGTCAAAATAAAAAATTACATTTTCAATCTGGTCAAATTTGGTTTCTGCCTTAATTAAAAATGAATGTGTAGAAATTGCCGACGCTTTATTCCAGGAAGTTGTAAAAATTCGGTCATTATAATCATCTGGCTGTGTATCTGCTTCCGATTCAGCGCAAAATACATCATTATTTGAGCCCAAAATTCCTTTTGCAAAATCGTAATTTTCAGGAATATCTTTTCCAATCAATAAAAACTTAGCCATATCTAGATTATACATCACAAATTGCGGACTTTCTAGTTTATGTGTTATAATCTTTCTATGAAACTTTGGATTAAATATTTACTTGCTATTTTGTTGGGAATCCTTGCTGCAATCGTTCTGCCAATGAACAACACAGCATTTGCAGGCTTTATTTCTTTTGTGACTGAATTATTTGTGCGTTTTGGCCGCTATCTTGTAATTCCTCTTGTTTTTTCTACTGCTATAGTTTCTGTAAATAAACTCCGCTCTTCAAAATTGTTTTTTAAAACTGCCCGATGGACAGCCCTTGTAATTCTGGCTTCGTCTTTTATTTTGACGGTAGTTGGACTTCTTTCAATTTTGATTGTAAAACTTCCACGTATTCCAATTACTGTAGATACAAGCAGCGAAGTTTTTAAGCTTGATATTCAAAGTTTGATTTTATCACTCTTCCCGACTTCTGCATTTTCAGCCCTTATTGATGGCTCTTTCCTTTTGGTTAGTTTTGTTTTTGCAGTTTTGATTGGTTTTGAAAGTGCTACAGCTGTTGATACTCCGCTTTTTAAGCCTGTTTATCAGCTTTTTGATTCGCTTTCTAAGCTTTTTTACAATATTGTAGTTTTTGTTACAGAAATCATGGCATTTATGATGGTTTTGATTATGACAAAATGGTTTGTAGAATTCCGCACAATCATTTTGACAGGAATTTACACACCAATGCTGATTATGTTTATTGTGGATTTTGCAATTGTTGCAGGCGTTATTTATCCATTGATTATCCGCTATGTTTGTCATGATCCTTATCCTTACCGTGTTTTGTATGCTTCTATTGCACCTGCTTTGCTTGCCCTTGTAGGAAACGATGCAAACCTTACACTTCCGCTTACAATCCGACACGGAAAAGAAAGCCTTGGAATCCGCCGCCGAACTTCTGGTTTTACTTTCCCTATTTTTTCTATTTTTGCACGCGGCGGTTCTGCTTTAGTAAGTGTAATCAGCTTTGTAGTAATCTGGCGTTCTTATTCCAGCCTGAACATTCCGTTTGGTGATATTCTCTGGATTTTTGGTTTTTCTTTTATTTTTTCTTTTATGCTTGGCGGACTTCCTTCTGGCTGTGCTTTTGTTCTTGTAACTATTTTGTGCCAGAATTATGCGCGTGGTTTTGAAACAAGCTTTTTATTGCTAAAGCCGGCTGCTCTTATGATTAGTTCTTTTGCAATGCTGTTTGACACAGCTACTGCTATGTTTGGAAGTTATCTGATTTCTGTAAAGAATAAGACAATTGAACATCATAGGGCTCAGCATTTTATTTAATGAAATTGACAATTAAAAACTTGTGGTTTTGCTATTTCGTGTTATAATTGAGTTGTTATAATCAGGAGACGAATTTGGGCATATCAATTAAAGAGATTGTTGCAGGCCGCAAGACTTTTTTCATTACACCAGACACTTCTCTCATACCGGAAGTATTTTTGGAAGATTATTTTGCCCTGGGCTACGAGTGCTACTTTATTGAATATGACAAAAGAATCAGCCTTAAAAAGAAAATTGATATTCTGATTTCAATTTTCCATGATGTAATTATCTTCTTTAATATTGATTATAACGTGCCTGATGTTGAATGGCCGCTTTTTATTAAGAGAATTACCGAACAGTATAGAAACCAGGCTTGTATTGGAGTTCTTTACACAAAACGCCAGTCAAAAGATGAAAAAACAAAGCTTGAATATAAGTATCTTTACGAAATTGGACTTTCGTGCGGATGTATTCAGCTTGAATATCAGAAAAAATCAAACTTTGGAATCATAGAAAAGATTTTGTATGCAAACCAGGCACAGGGACGCCGTAAGAATATTCGTGCGCTCTGTACAAAGGCCTGCACCTTCTCTTGTACAATAAATGGACAGTCTCATAACGGTGTTTTGCAGGACATAAGTCTTTCTCATTTTTCTTTTGTATTCCCAGAAGGCAGACTTTCTGTCCAGATGTACGAAAAGATTTCTGACTTCCACTTTAATATCCGCGGTTTTATGTTCCGCTCTGATGCCGTTTTGATTATGCAGCGTTCCGTAAATGGCGAAGAACTTTATGTATTTGCATTTGTTTCTTCAACTGGTGCCAATGGTCTTGATCAGCGTATAAAACAGCTTTTAGTTCCAAATATCTATCAGCTTATGAGTGCTAACTGCAAAAATCTTCTTGAACAGATTTACAATAAGTTCAGTGTAGAAGAGCTGAGTAACAGCGGCGTAGAAGAACTTAACGATATCGACGACGATAGGATTTAATAAAAAGTGTCGCTTCGCAACCGGGAGCCTAATTTTTATTAACATTTATTTATATAAATTATTCCTTTAATTCCTATTTTTCATTAAAATCAACCTACTATGGAATTTACACAAGAATCAATCGACGCACTCGTTGTTAACGAAGTGGAAATCATGAAAAAAATTGCAGCGGAGCTCAACATCCGTGTGCAGCAGGTAAGCGCTGTTATCAGCCTGATTAATGAAGACTGTACAATCGCCTTCATCAGCCGCTACCGCAAAGACAAAACTGACAATCTGGACGAAGTTCAGGTTCGCGACTGCGACCACCTTTTCAAATCATATAAAAATCTTGAAGAACGCCGCCTTGAAATTGTAAAGGGCATTTTTGCTCAGGGAAAGCTTACAGAATCACTTTACAATGCCGTAATGAGCGCAACAACTCTTACTGCTTTGGAAGACCTCTGGGCTCCATTCAAGAAAAAGAAGAAGACCCGCGGTATGGTTGCCCAGGAAAAAGGACTGGAGCCTCTTGCAGACTTTATTCTTGCCGACAACGACGATAAGTCTTGCGAAAAAGAAGCTGAAAAATTCATCAAAACTGATAATGAAGATGCCGCTCTTAACGTTGAAACAGCCCTTGATGCACTTGCCGGGGCTCAGGACATCATTGCTGAGCGCGTAAGCCAGGAAACAAAGAACCGTGAAGCAATCCACGACCTTTACCTTGCAACAGGAAATATCGTAACAAAGGGTATTGTTCCTGACGGGCAGGACGCTGAACAGGCAGAAAAAACTTCTACCTACCAGATGTACTGGGACTATTCAGAGCCTCTTAATCAGGTAAAACCTCACCGCATTCTTGCCATTAACCGCGGTGAACGCGAAGGCGCTCTTGAAGTTACAATCGACATTGATGTTGATGCAGCAGTTGCAGAGCTTCAGAAAAAGGCCGCAATTCACAATCACTATCATAAAGACGCAATTGAAGACGGCGTTGTACGTTTGCTTTCTCCTGCTGTTGTCCGCGAAATCCGCAGTGACGAAGCTGATGATGCAGATGACCACGGAATCGGAATCTTCAGCGAAAACCTTAAAAACCTTTTGATGCAGCAGCCGATTAAGGGAAGCCGCGTTCTTGGTGTTGACCCTGGTTACCGCAACGGTACAAAGTGTGCCGCCCTGGACGAAACAGGAAAATATCTTGGCTTCTTTAAGATTTTCCAGGAGCAGGATCCTCAGGGTGCTTACGATGCAATTAATGACGCTATCGATAAGTATGACATTCAGGTTCTGGCTGTTGGAAACGGAACTGGTTCTCAGGAAGTTCAGGCTATTGTAAGTAAGGTTATCAGCGAAAACTACAAGGACAGCGATGTTGAATTTACTGTTGTTGATGAATCTGGTGCTTCTGTTTACTCTGCAAGCCCTGTTGCAACAGAAGAATTCCCTGACCTGGACGTAATGGTTCGCGGTGCTATTTCTATGGGCCGCCGTTTGCAGGACCCTCTTGCTGAACTTGTAAAGATTGACCCTAAGGCTATCGGCGTTGGTCTTTACCAGCACGACGTAAATCAGAAAAAACTTGCCGAACAGCTTGATGAAGTTGTTGGTTCGGTTGTAAATCAGGTTGGAGTAAATTTGAACACTGCTTCTTACATGCTTTTGAAGTACGTTTCAGGTATTAATGTTTCTACTGCTAAGAAGATTGTTGCTTACCGCGATGCAAACGGAAAAATTACAAGCCGCGAAGATTTGAAAAAGGTTCCGGGCCTTGGTCCAAAAGCCTTTGAACAGTGTGCAGGTTTCTTAAAGATTGCAGAAAGCTCTGACCCTCTTGATAACACCTGGGTTCACCCTGAAAACTACGATGTTGCCCGCGAAGTTTACGACGCAGTTAAAAAAGGTGAAAAAATCTCTAACGAAACACGCAAGGCACTTTGCGAAAAATATAATATCGGTGAAACAACAATCAACGATATCATCGATGAGCTTCAGAAGCCTAACCGCGACCCTCGTGACGGTTATCCTGCACCAATCATGCAGAAGGGTGTTCTGCAGTTTGAAGATTTGAAGGAAGGTATGAAGGTTACTGGTAAAATTCGTAACGTAGTAGACTTTGGTGCCTTTGTTGATATTGGTCTTCACGAAACAGGCCTTGTTCACGTAAGTGAGCTTTCCGACAACTTTGTAAGCGACCCTATGGAAGTTGTAAAGGTTGGTGATGTATTTGAATTTACTATCATCCAGCTGGATAAAGACCGCAGACGTATCGGACTTTCTTTGAAGAGCGACGCTGCAAGCCGAATCGGACAGGGCGGCGGAATGGGAAGAGGTACAAAGCCTGCTTCTACAGTGGCCGCATCTGGTGACGGTAAAAAGCGCGTAGTTGTTGTTAAAAAGGCTGGAAGCGGAAGTTCTGCTGCCGGCGGCAACCGCGACTTCAACCGCGGCGGAAACGGTAATCGCAACGGCGGCCGTGGAAACTACAATTCCGGCAGCGATGACGGAATGAGCTACAATCCTTTTGCAGCTTTCTTTAATAAGTAATACTTACAATTTTATATGACACAACGCCGGAGCATGG
>JAILHD010000002.1 GCA_024696155.1 Treponema sp.
ACACCATGATGGATTTCATACTTGTCACGAAGGCCACGCAAAATAGCAATCGTATCTTCCACTGTTGGCTCAGCACAGTAAACCTGCTGGAAACGGCGTTCCAGAGCGGCATCCTTTTCTATATACTTACGGTATTCGTCAAGAGTTGTTGCACCAATGGCACGGAGCTCACCGCGGGCAAGGGCCGGCTTTAGAAGGTTGGATGCATCCATGCTTCCTTCGCTGGCTCCAGCTCCCACAAGGGTATGAAGCTCATCAATAAATAGGATAATCTGTCCGTCAGATTTCTGAACTTCGGTAATCAGAGCCTTAAGACGCTCCTCAAACTCACCGCGGAATTTTGCACCGGCAACAAGACTTCCCAGATCAAGGGCAAGAAGACGTTTATTTTTAAGGGATTCCGGCACATCCTCACTGGCAATTCGGCGGGCAAGCCCTTCTACAATGGCAGTTTTTCCGACACCTGGCTCACCAATGATTACAGGGTTATTTTTAGTTCGGCGGCAGAGCACCTGCATTACACGGCGGATTTCTTCGTCACGGCCGATTACAGGGTCAATCTTATCCTGTCGGGCAAGAGCCGTAAGGTCACGGCAGTATTTTTCAAGAGAACGGGTTTTACTTTCCGGATCATTTGAATCAACAGACTGATTACCGCGCACAGATTTAAGGCTTTCGATAATTGCCTTATGCGTAATTCCACTATTTTTAAGGAACTGACCTGCCTCACCATCACTCTGACTCATGGCAAGAAGAATATGCTCTGTAGAAAGGAACTGGTCTTTTAAAGCCGACATCTCCCCTTCTGCCTTGGCAAGGATTTTCTGCATTTCGTTAGAAAGGTAAACCTGAGCAGCGCCGCTTACCTTAGGAGCTGAAGAAATTGTATCTTTAAGTTTTTTTGCAAGCTCATAAGAGGGAATACCGATTCTGTCAATTATTGGAGCAACAAGGCCATCTTTCTGTTCGATAAGGGCAAGCAGAACGTGAAGGCCTGTTATTTCAGAAGAGTCGTTTTTTAAAGCAATACTGGAAGCCTCCTGCAATGCCTCCTGAGATTTTATTGTAAATTTTTCGTAATCCATAAATAAAAACCTCCGTTATTATTTTTAATTATCACAATTAAAATAATAACGGAGGCTTATTTTCGGCAAGTTTTTTGTTAGATTTTATAATTCGCCGTCTTCTGTATGTCCAAATTCACAAACAGCCTTTGCTATTTTTGCATACTCAAGCTGTTCAAGGGTTTTTCCATTCTTTTTATAGAGTTTTATTTCTCCTGTACCAGAAAAACCTTCTATAAGATTCATAACTTTACGTTCACCTTCCGGCAATTCAAGAAGTCTGTTATACAAATCTTTTACGTCGCAGTAAATATCTACATCAATTACGTAAGTTTTATTATGCACGCTCACAGACCAGTGAAGACGATCTTCATCATCACTGCCTTCCGGGCTCTGAATACAATCCCAGGTGCAGTAATATTTCTTTTTGCCAGAATTAGCAGTAAAACAAATTTCTGTGCCTTCAAAAGTGCCCAAAAAACTAATACGATTATTAAATTCGCCCTGAATTGCAAAATTAGAATCAAAAAGAAGTTTACCAGTAATATTGCTTGTAAGATTGCTTGAAGAAACATGGAACCATCGTTCAGGAAAATTTTTCCCAAAATAACGGTCTGAATAACCGTAAGAATGTTTTTCGTCAATTGTATATGTTATTCCGTCAAAAATCAGACTGCCGCTAAATTTTGCAAGACATCCGCACGGAAACCACACAGCCTTATTACCTTCAAATCCTTCTGTAAAACTGGTTTTAAGCTCATAATTTATATTCCATTTAGAACTTCCAGCCGCACAAAGATATTCAGGATGATCCTTTACATCATCTTCTGTAATTTCAATTTCGCCGCTGATATGGTTTTCATCAAAAATGCATTTTCCAACAGAAAGCAGAAACGGTTTATTTTTTAAAACACAGTCACGCAGCGAACGATATTCGCAAAGCTGTTTAGATTCTTTTCCTACCATACCAATTCTTACAGAACAGTATGACGGACGCACAATTGATTCAGTTTCCAGGCTTTTTGCAGCCGCAGTTCCTGCCAGCACGTACTGTAAATCGTCTTCAGAAATTTTTACGCGTGGCTTAAAGCCTAAAAGAGGATTAGAAGGAGAAAGAGAAGGATTTATACTTTCAAATTCAATAAAGAAAGATTTTTCCACTCCAGAGTGCTCTTCAATGGCAGTAAAAATAAAGCGCCACCAGTTTACACCTATCCTTTTTGAATTTTTAAAACCCTTCCTTATAAAATTTATTGTTTTAACATTGCTGGTCATTTAAAAAACAATCCTTATTCTACGTACTCACTTAATTTTCGGTAAAATAAGGACTTTTATAAAGTAAAAAATTGAAAATGTATTAAAATCGATGATTAATACTTACGGAATCATTCTTCCAATTGCTTTATTCAATTCTTCCTGTTCTTTAGGGAAGTTATCATTCAAATATTCAAAACACTGAACGGCTGCTCTCTGAGCATGTTCGTACCAGATCTGATAAAGTTCAGTTTTTATATCTTCGCCCGGGAAAGGTGCCCCCTGTACATCTGAAACTAAACCTCTGAGCATTTTTACACATTCAAGAACCTTTTTATCCATAATATTGCCTCACAATAAAAAATCATTATCACTTTTTATTCCTATACATTATACCTAGATTTGAATTACTTTTCCACAAAATTCTTTGGATTTATCGCAAATTACAACTTTTCGGCAGTTTTTACTGTATTCCAAAAGTCTTTCTGCAGCTTTATGAACATCCTGCGGCGTAACAGAAAGCGTCTGCTCCAGTCGAGTTTGAATCATCTGGGCTGTAGTTCCAAACAAAAAACGGTTAAAGCCACGCACACCACGCTGACTAGGACTGTCTGGAACAATTTCATCACTATAGTTAGAAATAATACAGCATTCAACTTCTTCTTCTGTAAATTCTTTTTTGCAGACTTCTTCAAGCGACTCAATAAAAAGATCAAGAGATTTTACTGGAGTTGGATCACGCCAGCTCTGCATCGCAAAAATCTTATCAGAAGCATCTGGTGCACAAGAACCGCCATAGGCACCGCCAGTCATACGAATTTTTTCCCAAAGCTGATGACCGTTTAGCCAGGTAGAAAGAATATCTTCTGCAGCAGCTTCTTTTGTAAGCCAGATTGTGCAAGGAAAATACATTGCAGAAAATCCCGACTGAGTATTAATCTTAAAAGCTTCTACTTCATGATTTTCTGGCTCAAACTGATAGATATAAGGAAGATAATCTTTATATTCATAGCCTATACTTGGTTTAAGAGTTTTAAGCCCTGTAGTTTTTACAAACTCTGGAAGCAGAGCATCAACTGCCTTAAGAGAATCAGAATCCGAAGTTACGTGAATTACACACCCCTGATCCAGAATTGACTCGTAAAGCGCCTTGTATTTTTTTAAGAGCTCTGGCACCTGCTTTTTGGTGTAGGAATTGATATGGAAATACTGACTAACACCATAAAAAAGCTCGTTCATTGCAGACGCCTTATTAAAAAAGCTTCTGCCACGCAAAGAAAGATAATGGTTTCCGTGATGAACAAAATTTGATTTTTTATCAAGCTGATTTTCGCTAAGAATTGTCTTAAGACGCTTAGCGTCATCAAAACTCATTTTAGAAATAATTTCGCTCAAAAGTTTTAAGCTTTCTTCTGTTTTATGCGACAAAAATTTTGCAGAAATAGTAATCCAGCTGCGACCGGCAACATTTTTATTTTTGTAAGCAGCAACTGTCGCACGGCTATAGTCTGACTCAGGAAGATCACCAATAATTGTACGAGTGCCTACGTCCCCCATAATGCATGCCATTTCTGCAGTACACTCATCCCAGTTTTTACCGTTCCAGCCAAGGTCGGTAAGAGAATCAATCATAAGAGGAAGATCTTTAAAATCGGCAGGGGCAACATTATCAATCGGGAAGGCAACATCCACATACACAATTCCGTTAGTGGCTTCGTCACTGTAAACTACAGGAATTTCACCGTCCAGCCCCAGAACCGCGCTAACCTGAGTTGTGATATGATTTAAATCTGCCGTAAGTTCACTGATTTTCAAATGAGGAATGCAGGAAAGTTCTTCCGGAGTTTCTACGCGTGATTGATGAGCGTGCAATTCTTCCAGATCTTTTTTTAAGCTTTCTTTATCTACAGTTTTTTCAAAATTTTCCAAAAGAGAAGATTCACGGCCTTCGCGCTCTTTAAAATATTCTTTAGAAGGCTCAACAATTACATCTGCCTGAACAGAATTTTCTATAAAATACTTTTTAATCAGATTTTTTGTGTAATCAGGATCTAGTGCAATCTGCTGCTTTACTTTTTCAAAATCGCTGATTGGAGAAAGATGAAGATTCGGCTTAAATCCGTTTGTCCAGCCCGCAAGCACCTTGCTCATAAGCACAATGGAATAAGGTCCAAAGTGACGGCCAACTTCGCGAAGATTAAAATCAATTCCCATAATTGCAGAATTAATATCTGCCTTGGAAACGCCGTTTTCGTAAATTGTCTGAACGGCAGATTTTATAAGGTCAAACACCTTTTTTTCATCGCCATTTTTAACACCGCTAAGGCCATAGGCAATAAAATTATTCTGATGAACATAGCCAAAGTTTCCGCAGACAGGCGCAAGATCATCACCAAGGTCAGATTCCTGCAGCATTTTTGAAAGCGGAGAACTGTCATTACCAGAAAGCACTTCTGTAAGATAGGTCTTTTCGATGCTGGATTCCCCTGTGTACCAGGCAGTACAAACCATTGCGCCAGTAGCACCATTGTCTGGAGCCGTATAAGTTTTGCAAACAGAACTCTTAAGCGGCAGAGTTTTCTGAAGTTCGCGGATTTCTGCAGTTATAAAAGGTGTTTCTGCGCGAACATCGGGAATATTTGCAGGCGGGTATGAGGCGGCAAGGCGCGGAATATATTTTTCTGCAATAAAATCAAGTTGAACGTCTGTAGAAATATTTCCATACAAAAACAAAAGACAGTTTGAAGGCGAATAAAACTGTTTATGGAATTCCAGCCAGTTATCGTAAGTCAGATTTGGAATTTCCAGCGGATCACCGCCGCTTTCGTAGCAGTAAATGGAATCCGGGTACATTGTATCAATCATCCGGTCAATGCACACCTGATTAAAATCAGAAAAGCGAGCCTTCATCTCATTATAAACAACGCCCTGAACAGAAAGTTTACCCTTCTCGTCCATCTCTACACGCCAGCCTTCCTGTTCAAAAGTCTGACGGCTTAATTTAGGAAAGAAAACAGCATCGGCATAAACATCCATCAGATTAAAATAATCAGACTGAATTAAAGATGCCGCAGGATAACTTGTTTTGTCAGGATAAGTCATTGCATTCAAGAACGACTTAACACTCTGATTTTCAAGAGTTGTAAAAGGCTCTTTTAGCGGAAACTTTTCCGAACCGCAAAGAACGGAATGTTCCATAATATGAGCCGCACCGTAAGAATTTTTTGCAAGGGTTCGAAAATTAAAAGAAAAGAGATTTTCTTCATCATCATTTATAATATGATAAACTTCCAATCCTGTAGTTTTGTGGCGCAGGTAAACTCCCACAGCCTTAAAATCATGTAAATCGTCAATGCTGATAACAATAAAATCTTTGTACTCAGCACCAACCTTGTATTTTTCGTAGAATTTCATAGTAAACAATATCCGTAATTAAATAAAATTATCTTCGTTCCGGTCTTTAATTATTAAGTTTCCTGTTTCAAATTCATTTCTAAGGCGTGCAACAAACTGATTTGTTATACGTTCCACATCACTTTTGCGCATTGGCTTAAGAATGTCACTCTGGGCACGAACTTCGCTTCTGCGCCCTGCAGAAATATTTGAAAGAATTTTTTCGCAGAAATCATCATTCTTTCCTGCAATCATATAAGCAATATCAACTTCTGTAAGATTTCGTAATTCCTGCTGAACAAACTTATCGTCAGCATTAATAACATCTTCGTAGGTGAACAATCGCTGTCGTAAATCATCCCCTAAATCAGGATCATTTTCAGAAAGTTCTCCAAGAATATCGCTTTCTGTCTGCAAATCCATTTTTTTTAGAATCTGAGCAAGAGCTGCGCGGCCGTCAATTGTTTCTGCACGTTCCACAACCTGATTTTCAGATTTTTCGTGCAAAGCCTGACTTACCCTGCGGATAACATCAGGACTTACAGGTTCCATTTTTGCAAGACGCATTACAACTTCGCGTTTTTCTCCTGGAGTCATCTGATTAATAACTTTTGCAGATTTTTCTGGTGCCAGGAAAGAAAGCACCATAGACTGTACACCAACGTTTTCGTCCTTTAGCAAAAGATAAAGCCGCTGCTCGTCAAAATCCTTAAGATATGCAAAAGGCTTTTCTCCGTCAAACTTAACTGCTGTAGCAAGCATCTGGTCAGCTTTTTCTTTACCATAGGCCTTCTCCAGCATTTCACGTGCCGTTTCTACACCGCCAGCAGTTTTTGCCTGCACTAGAAGCTCGTTGAACTCTGCAAGAATTACAGAAGCTTCGTCCTTATTTACAGTGCGAATAGAAGCAATTTCTGGAATAATACGCTCAATCTGCTTTTCATTCAGATGCGGTAGAATTTTTGCAGCTTCATCCTCGCCGATTAAAAGAAGAAACTTTGCTACACGGCGGTAAACAGAATCTTTTCCATCCGCATTCTGCTCTGGAACTTTGATTAATCCGCCTTTTTTAAGATAGGCAGCTGCATCATCAAGAATCTTTGTGGTATCTGAAGGGGTGATTTTTTTTTCTGTAAGAGGCTTGCTTTCAAATTGTGGCTCAGAAGATTTTTCAAAAGTCGCAGGCTTAAAAGCCTTTACATTTGGAGTTCTGGCAGGCTCCTCTTCTTTGACACTCTTAATTTTTGGAGGCACAAATGATTTTACATTTTTTGGCTGAGCATCAGATTTTCCTGGCTCTGATTTTATAAAAGTTTTTGGAATAAAAGGCTGAACGTTTTTTGCATCATTTTCAACTTTTCCAAGATTTTCTTTTTTTCCGTAAGCCATAGCCCGTAAATCATTCATGTTCATATTTTTAATTTTACAACATTTTTTAGCTCTAAACCACCCCAACTGCATTTAAACAAAAAAAAGGTGCCCATAACGAGCACCTTTTGCACAAACGAAAGTATAGACTAACGTTTTGAGAACTGGAATCTGCGACGAGCTCCCTTCTGACCGTACTTCTTGCGTTCAACCATACGAGAATCGCGAGTAAGGTAACCGTTAGCTTTAAGAGCTGTGCGAGCATCTGGATCAATCTGAACCAATGCACGAGAAATTCCGTGGAGACAAGCTGCAGCCTGACCGTTCATACCGCCACCCTGTACGTTGATAAGGATGTCGTATTTACCGTCATTAGAAGTTACTAGCAAAGGCTGACGAACAACCTGAAGCTGTTCCAATGAATCAAAATATTCTTTTACGTCTTTACCGTTTACAACAATTTTACCAGATCCGTCGCGAACAAATACACGTGCAACAGCTGTCTTTCTTCTTCCTGTACCGATAGCAATATTCTTTACCATAGTATTCTCCTAGCCTTAAAGTTCGATAGCTTCTGGTTTCTGAGCTGCATGTGGATGCTCTGCACCAGCGTAGATTTTTACATTGTCCATAAGTTTACGGCCAAGACGATTATGTGGAAGCATACCAGCAACTGCCAAAGCGATTGGGTCTGTAGGATGTTTTTCCAACAATTTTTCAAATGTATGAGCACGAAGTCCGCCAACAAAACCTGTGTGGTGGTAGTAAACTTTCTTCTGTTCCTTTCCGCCTGTTACAGCAACTTTGTCAGCATTGATGATTACTACGTAATCTCCCATATTCTGGTTCTTTGTAAATGTTACTTTGTTCTTTCCACGAGCAATTGCAGCAGCTTTTGCAGCAACGCGACCAAGTGGTTTTCCGGCTGCATCAATAACATACCATTTGCGAGCCTGTTCACTTTCCTTAACGAAAATTGTATTCATGATAATACCTTGAAAATAATAAAGTTTATCTTGCAGTTTCAGAACATTTGCATCTTGTTCTAAACCTGCGAAAACCAGAATGAGCAGTTCCGATTTTCATACGGGGTAATATAAATTATCAGATTTAGAAAAAATAATCAAGATTACGCTTCGACTTTTTCAGCGTCTTCTTTTTTTGCTTCACTCTTATCTTTAATATCAGCGGCTCCAATAAAAAGGCAAATAGTTCCTACAAATGCTGCTAGAACTGGTGCAAAACCTTTAAGGAATGCAATTACATCAGCACCCCAGTTCAATGGACAAGAAGGAAGAACCGCAAAAACTGTAAAAGCAATAAAAATCAAACCAACAATAATAGAAATCATAAATCAAGCCTCCAAATATCAGGTAAATACATTCCCTGTAAGTTAAATAATAATATAAAAGTCTATAAAAAAAAAGTCTCCATTCATCAGAAAATCTGACAAGGAGCTTTTTGCGAAAAATTAATAAAATATAGAGGCGTTTAAGATAAAAATTGGACTATTTCTTAGCTTTTTCTCTTTCTAATCTCTGCTTCTTCTTTTTCTTCATACGAACAAGAATATCATCTGTATGAGCAAACTCGTTATAACTCATTTTCTTATTAATTACATAGTTAACAAGTTTACCTTCTACCTTTGTAAGATATTTGTCCATTTCTTCTGAAGAAACCTCAGGATTAAAACAATAAGCAAGTCCTTTATCCAGCGATTCACATACAAACTGTTCTTTAGTCATATTCTTCTCTCCCTATCAATTACTCTGGGGCTATTGAAAACACATGCTTTTACACATCCGTAAAATAATTGTTTTCTACATTTTTGTTGATACACTCTGAAAACTCAGAAAAATTGAAATTAAAATAAATATAATAAAACCAAGTAAGACGTTTTAAGAAAGGAAATATAAAACCAACGACACCTCCTAAAATTTGATGAACGCCATAATATGGCTAATTTTAATTAAACTTTATTAGATGTCACTTTTATTTACTAGAATTATCAATGTAATTAATTTATATGTCAAGAAGAAATATTAAAAAACTGTTGCAGAATTATATAAATATTTAAGATTTTTACTGTGATTAATAAACGGGAAATCTATCAGGACATAAAAAAAGTCTTCTGAAAAACAGAAGACTTTTTTCTGAGCTACACTGGATTCGAACCAGTGACCCACGCCTTAAAAGGGCGTTGCTCTACCTACTGAGCTAGTAGCCCAACTCATTCTTGCGAATGCTTAATTAATATAAGCTTTATACAAAAAAGTGTCAATAGCAGTTTTATGAAAAATTAAAAATTTTTGCATTTTTTTATAAAAAGTTTGAAATGTAAAATTTTAAATTTGCTTTTTAGAAAATCAGGTGCAATAATAACTGTGCAAGGGATAGCTAGTTTTTGAAACTTCTGTAAAAGGAGGTGAAATTATGGCTAGAATTAACGAAGACAAATTAATTTCTATTGTAAAAAAAGCTGTGATCGGACTAGTAATTGCAGCCGGTTTAATTTTCTTAATTCTTTCTGCAAAGATTTTCAGCGTATACGTCTCTTCTCCAAACCAGTACGAAAGAAACTTCAGCAGACTCTCCGTTCCAGAAAAAAGCATGGTCAACCAGATGAAGAAGACAGGAGAAATTCAGTCAAAAATGATTGGTCCGCGCAGAGCTACAGGCGGAAACGGAAAATTCCTGGATGAAGTTGAAAAGAACCACCGCAGAGATAAAACACACTAAGTCTTTTGCAGCTTATCAATTTACACTATTCTCTAAAACCTTACGCCGGCACAAAACTCTGGCATGAGTACCCCTAATTTTGCATCTTTCATCATAGCAAAGCTAAAACCGCAGCCAGCGTCAATAAAGAACATTTTTGTTACAAAAAACTTAACTGCAAATCCAGCATCAAAACTTAAATTAATGCTGTCCAGTGTTTTTGCAGAAACATTACCCTCGTATACAGATTCAAAACCTACAAGCCCTGTAAGTCCTGTCCCGCCGTAAAGCTCAATGGCAAAAGCCTGTCTGATTTTTTCTGCATCATCTTTATGTATAAAAACAGGAATCTGATAAACCAGATTCAAATATACATTTATAAGATTTCCGTGAATGCTATATAAATCTAAATCAGCATTCATTCTTGTGTAAGATCCTGTAATTCCGGCTCCAATGTTTCCAAAGGACGTTTTTATTGGAATTATATCTGCTTTTATACACGCACTTATTGGCCAGATTCTGCTTTCCATATATTCAGGAATAAGCTCATCAAACAAAATAACAGGAAGTGTGTATCCGACCGATAAATCAAAATCAAGGCCTTTGTTTGTTTCTTTTACTAAAGCCACTTCTTTCTGTTTCTTTTCTTCTGCAAGACGCTGCTCTTCTTCAACCCTGGCTTTTTCTTCTGCTAAACGCTGTTCTTCTTCCTGGCGAAGTCTGTTTTCTTCTGCTAAGCGTTCTTCTTCAGCACGTCTTTCTTCTTCAAGTCTTTGCTCCTCTTCTGCAATGCGTTTTTCTTCTGCAAGGCGCTCTTCTTCCAATCTGCGGGCCTTTTCTTCTTCCTCCGCCCTCTTTCGTCGTATTTCTGGCCAGGGATTACTAATCTTAATTTTTGCAGATTCAGCAAATTTTCCGCTGGCATCTGTTACTTTAATCTTCCAGTCACCTTCTGGAAGCACAGGCAGTTTTACTCCAGACGCAACCGCAGAAGCTCCCGTGCCTGTTGTAATAAGTTCTCCTTCTACAACCTCGCCAGTTTTTGCATTTACAAACTGAACCTTTGTACGTGACGAAATATTTTTAATCTGAACAGAAATCACCATAGAATCTTCTGCCGTCTCCGGAATTACCCACGAACCGGCGGGGGCAGAAACAATGTCCGGCATAAGAGCTTTTGTAATCGTAAAACTCTGCCAGCCGGAAGCTTTTCCTTCTCGTCCAAGAATATCTACAGTTTTTACGCGGAATTCATAACTGCCTGGTGCTTCAGAAATTTCTATAAAATTATCTTGGGTTGTAAAACTTTTTACTTCGCCAGTCTGTTTATTACGCAGTTCAACAGTATATTCCAGAACGTTTTCGTCGCCAGCCCATTCAAGTTTTTGAGGCACAACTTTACCCTTAGTCTGGGCAAAACCACACGGAATCATAAAAATCCAAAAGAGAATCAAATAAATATAAATGTTTTTCTTTCTGCAATGCTCAAACATTTTATTCTATAAAAATTTCTCCTGGATCTTTTATATTTACAGTTCCCGGTAAATCAATCTTAATACTAAAGTTTGAAACAGAAACCTTACTGTGCTGTTCCTGACGACCTTTTTTATCATAAGAGAATGCAGTAACCTGCCATTCAAATTCACCGGCATCCAGAAGTTTAAGATCCTTAAAATTAACAAATGTATTCTTTCCTCTTTTTTCTGTGATGATATGCTGCATCTTTACACCACCGCCACTGCCCCCCGCAGCGCCAGGAATTTTCTTATAAAGACTGAACATATAATCTGTTGCGCCTTCAACGGCATTCCATCTGAATCTGAGCGTTCTGTTTTTTCTAAGGAACCTGGCGTCCATTACAAAATTCATAGAAGGCTCTGTAAGTACAGGTTTATTCAGTTCCGGAACAGGCAGAATCACAAAAGTCTGATAGCCTGCAGCATTTACAGGCGTTCCATCCAAGAGACTTGCGTTTACAGTCCAGCGGTAAGTGCCTTCTCCAAGGTCAGCCATGCTTACCTGTTTTGAAGGATTTTCTACCACAGAAAGTGTTTTAAAATTTCCCGCCGACTGCAATTTTTGAAGAATAAACTGTGATTTTTCTGGCACATCCATACCGTTCTGCCAGCTAAGAATTACAGGCTCTCTAAAGGCCTTAAGTCCATCTATTTTAACATTCGCAACTGGAGAAATAAGTTTCACAGGCTCAGCGTTTCTTATTCTAAAGTCTGCATAAGAAGGCGTTCCTCGTTTTATGCCGGAAAAATCCGTTGCCTCTGTTACAGGTTGAACAGAACATTCAAACAAATCAGACTTTTCTGCAATATTTTCCATGCGGAAACTTGCTTCGAGGTCTTTTACAGCTGTACTTTCTTCTATAATAATATTCTTTGTTTTATTAATAAGTTTTACAGTGTAATAATCAGCACCTTCAACAGACTGCCAGCTAACCTTTACCGGACGAACCTGAGAAACCATTACTGTCTGCCCCGCAAATGGCGCAGTAATTACAGGCAGCGTCAAAGGATTTAACACGCTGATTCTGTTTGGAGAAATAAAGTCATAATTTGAACTTCCAGAAAGAGCAAAACCAACACGCCAGAAGTATATTCCGCCATCCAGATTCACACCCGAAAGTTCTGAAAGTTCAGTTTGATTTTCATAAACTACCTCAGAAAACGAAGAATCTTTTGCAAACTGAATAAGACTTTCTACCTCTTTTCCGTCTTGTTTTGAAATCTGCTTAAGTTCATCCCCAGTCTTCCATGTAAAACTTACAGAAGAAAGATTTTCTTTTTCTATACTAAAGTTTTCAGGCGGATAGATAAGTCTATTTTTTTGAGGAACATAAAAAGACACATTAAACTGTTTAGGTTCAGAAAGAGCTTCTTCTATGCCTTCAGAAACCAGTGCACGCCGCTTTACACGCCAGTAATAAGTTCCTACAGGAAGCACTTCTGGTGTAAATTCAGAATGAAGGAATTTTTCCGCTGCATTTCTTGTAAAGATGATATTGTCAAAATCTTTTGAATCAGAAACAAGTATTTGATAGTCACAAGATGTCTCATCTGACTTCCAGCGGAATGTAGTAGCAAGGGAATCTCCAACGTAAAAGAGATTTGCACCTTCTGCAGGGCTTACAGCAACCGGCAAATCAAGAGTATCAGATTTTTTTACGGCAAACTGCAGCGTTTTAGAACCACCGGCAAAACCAGTGCCGTTAATACGGTAAAACGGAGTTACACGCCAGAAATAATCACCTTCCTGCAAATCTCTTAACGAATAATTTGCAGACGGAACATTCACAACCTTTACGGGCTCAAAAAAATCAGGAGTTTTTGCAACTTCCAGACGGTAATATTCAGCATAATCATTTCCGTCCCAGGCAAAATTGATTACCGGAAGCACTTTTCTATATTTGTAACTAGAATTATTTACAGGAGAATTTAAAACAGGGCAGGAAATATTTTCTATTCGGATTCTGCCTTTTACAGCATTACTTTCATCTTTTTCAGAAGCTTCGAAAACACGCCAGTAAACAGTGCCCTCTTCTGACGGAAGTTCTACAGAATTAGCATTTACAACAGAAAAACTTCTTGCAATGGAAGAAAAATCAATATTTTTTGAAGTCTGAACAATTATTTTTTTGCCGCTAAGCTGTTCCGAAGCATTCCATTCAAGATGAATAGGAGAAGGCTGTTCTTCAAAATTCAAAATAAGCAAATCGCCTGGAATAGAAGTTACAGAAAGAGGCTCTTTTTTTACCTGTCCAGAATTTTCTACCTTTACAGCTTCCCCTGCAGAAAGTAGAAGGCTTTCTTCAGAAGAATCACTTCCTGAATAAATACTACCGTTTCCAGAACGCAAAAGAAAACTTGCTTCTCCGTCTGCATTTGTATTTGCAGCAAGACGGCTTCCTTTTTCTACAATGATTGAACTTCCATTTTCCATCAGAACTGCCAGCACGCCGGAATCGCCAGAAGAAGTATCTACATCTATTCCACCGTCGGTTACAGAAAGCAGCACACTATCATCGGCATTTTTATAAATCTGAATCATGGAGTTTTCGTGCACTTCAAGAACTTCTCCGCTTTTAAAAGTGATTGTGGCACTTGCCATATCAGAAGTGCGGATTGTATCTTCGCTATAAAGAGGTGAATTCTGCTGTAAACGTTCCCAAACTACCCTGTCGCTGAATTTTCGCTGTGCAACCTTGTACTTAAAACTGATTGTAGCAATTGCATCCTTATCATTTCTAGTAAAACTATGATTCAAATCCTGCCAGAAATACAAAAGGCTTAAAGCACATACACCAAGCAAAAAAAGAGCTATAAAAGTATCACGGATTTGGGCTTTGATTTTTGACTTGGATCTTGTTTTCTTCTTCGTCAAGATTTATTCCTCCAAAATCCGGTTCAGGGATTCCAAGCATTGCGCGAACCTGATGCATATTTACAGGACCTTCAGGACCAACAGCCTTGCGGCAATCTTCATCAATAATAAAATCAGGTTCTGTCTTTTTAAAGAATGCTTCAATATCAAAATTAGGAAGATTTACAACTGCATAAAAGTGCTGAGTTCCCTTTCCTTTTACTTCAAATTCAACAGGAATCTGCTCTACTATAATTTCATTAGGAAGATCTTCTTCTGCAATTGTAAAATTATTTTCTTTACAACGGATATAGCGTGTTTTTAAAAGATTATAGGTGTCTTCTGTAATCAAAAGATCTGTTCCGCAAGGTTTATTGCTGGCTTCTGTTCGGCTTGCAAAGTTTACGGCATCTCCAATAGAAGTAAATTCCATTTTGTCATAAGAGCCCATAAAACCAACAGTTGCACGGCCTGAGTTCAAACCAGAACCAATTCTGATGTGCGGCTTGTATTTTGCAAGAGGTTCGCCTTCATGCACTTTTGTAAAGGCCTCTGCATCTTTGTTGTACTTCATCAAAGAATAGCGCATTGCAATTGCCGCCGTAATGGCACTTACAGCATCATCCATAATATTCTGCGCATGATTTTTTTCAAATTCTTCGCGTCTTGCAATAAGTTCTTCTTTTTCTTCTTCGCTCATAATGCGGTTGTTTTTACGCTGAATTTTACCAATATGTTCTTCCAGCGAAAGTTCACAATCCAGATCATCACTGCGAAGCACTCCCCAGCATGCCATAATTGCGTCGCCTTCAAACTTGTCTACAACGCCGCCAGTATTTGTAATACAGGTTACCATGCGGCTCATATAGTCGTTTAAAAATCCAATAATTTCTGCGGCAGATTCTTCGCCAAAGCGGTTTTTAAAACCGTCTGAAATCGCTGTAAAACCGCGGATGTCGCTAAAGAAAATCGTAATATCTTTTAAATGTGGTTCAAAGTCGATTTTCTTTAATACAATAGCGTCTGTTACACCTTTGTTTGTAAGTTTTGTAAAAGTATTAAGGATTTCGCGCTCTTTTCTGGTGGACTGAATTAAAACACCAATTTCGTCGTTGCGATTTGTTGTAAGCTCTTCAAAAAGGTCGGTGTTGAAGTTTGCTTTATTAATTTCGTTGGCAACAGCCGTCAGCGTTTTTAGCGGAGTGCTGAGCGACCTTGAGAAGGCATAAATAATTAATATCGCGAGCGAAAGAATTGCCACTGTAAGAGCGATGTTACGCCGCGTTGTAGCGTTTACCGCCTCTAAAATCACTGACGTTCGAACAACGGTTATAACGGCGCCGCTACCGTTTATAAGTTTACGGAAGGCACCAATATATTCAACTTCCTCTTCTCCATCAAACTGGGTAAAAGTAAGCTGACCATTAGAAGTAAGACTTTCTTTCATCTGCTGAACGATGTAATTATCACTGTAATCAACGTTTTCCATCATCAGACTGATATCAGGATGAATCAGAATTTCTCCTTCTGTATTTACAAAAAACGAAAGATTGATGGAACCTGTTCCAAAAGTTTCAGAAAGCGCCTCTGAAGAATATAAAACCATAAGGCATTTTGTATTTTCGCCAGCAAAAAGAGGACTAAAAACTGCAATAGTGGGCACATTAAAAATTGGGGAGGCATTTTTTAGAACAAAGTTTCCCTGGCAGGCTTTTTCTACAGTCGCCGATTCAAAATCCAGATAATCAGAAAGCAGTTTTTCGTCCAGTTCATTTCTTACAAAAAAGGTTTTATTGGCAAAAAATTGATTATCATCGGGCATTACAACAGCGGCAATATCCTGATTTCGCTTAAAAAACAGCGCTGTATGACTTGCAACTTCCTCTTCTGACTGACTACATTTAAGTAAATCCAGAAATAGTCCTACATTTGAAGTTACAGTTGTCAGACGGTTTTCTGTATCAGAGGCTGTTCGACTGTTGATTGTAAGGTTATTATCTTCTGCACTGATTTTTGTATCACCAGAAACAAAGACAGAAACAAGAAAAGTAATAAGTCCAAGAGAAATAATTACAATGCTAGAAATAATGCTTACAAGTTTTATACCAATTGAAGAGCGGCTTTTTTCAAGACTTTCAGAAATCTGCTTCTGTCTTTTTTTCTGTTCGATTATTGCATTGCGTTTTTTGGCTTTTTGTTCTTTTTTGCGGGTTTTAAGGTGAAGTTTATCAAGGCGGGCTGCAATTTTTTTAGATCTTTGTATGTTTTTATTGATGGTTGCAACACGCTTTCTTCGTTTTTTTTCTATATTATTAATCTGATTTTTTTGGTGCAGGGCATTGGAAACAAAATCCGGCGAAACAGCAGAAGTTGCTAGCCTTACATCCGAATCGGCAGATGAATAATTAAGAGTTTTTAATCTGATGTTTTTTTGAAAAACATTACCGTCTCTGGTTACAAATTGTCCGTAATTTAACTCTTTTTCCATTTTTGACATATTGTTTTCCTATAAAAATAGATTACGTCACTTCATTATCGGCTGATTTGGGAGATAACTCAAATTTATCTTTTAAAGTAAAAAATATAGGTTGATAAAACCGCACATATACATTATGGTAAACATTACTGACTGATGCTTTTGGCAGAAGTCAAAAAAAAACTTTTTTTTAAGGCCCGTTCGTATGGACGGCTATTTTTTTCTAAGGGGTACTTGAGTTGAAAGGAAGTCAGGTTACCATCGACCACGTTTCAAAACACTTTGGTGATTTTGTTGCGCTGGACGACATCAATTTTGTTATTAAACCGGGCGAGTTCTTCTCGCTGCTCGGTCCTTCTGGATGCGGAAAAACTACTCTTCTCCGCATTATTGCAGGGTTTGAATTCCCTGATGACGGCGCTGTTCTTTTTGATGATAAAAACGTTATTCCGCTGTCACCAGATAAGAGACCTTCAAACACAGTTTTCCAGACATATGCATTGTTTCCTCATATGAGCGTTTATGAAAACGTTGCTTTCCCGTTACGTCTGAAAAAACTTCCAAAAGACGAAATTGACAAAAAAGTTCGCGAATACGTTCATCTGGTTCAGCTTGACCAGCATATCCATAAAAAGCCAAATCAGCTTTCCGGCGGACAGAAACAGCGTGTTGCAATTGCGCGCGCCCTCATCAATGAACCAAAGGTTCTTCTTTTGGATGAGCCGCTTTCTGCTTTGGATGCAAAACTCCGCGCAAATCTTTTGATTGACCTTGACCGCATCCATGACCAGATTGGAATTACATTTATCTACGTTACTCACGATCAGAGCGAGGCTCTTTCTGTTTCTGACCGCATTGCAGTTATGAATCAGGGCCACGTTCTTCAGATTGGAACTCCTTTTGAAATTTACGAAAGCCCTGCTACCCAGTTTGTAGCACAGTTTATTGGTGAAACAAACCTTTTTGATGCAGAAGTTGTTGACTGCGTTCCTCACAAAACTGCAAAAGGTGAGGATGACTTTATGGCTACCCTTTCTGTTCCGGAACTTGGAAAGCAGGCTCCTCTTGCAACTGATACAGCCGCAGAAACTGCCCTTGACCGCTACATGCAGGTAACTGATTACGAAAAAACAGACAAAGGACAGAAGGTTGCCTTTACAATCCGACCGGAAAAAATCCGCATTACTCTTGAACCTCCTTCTACAGGTGGCCGCACAGACATCAACGTATTCAGCGGAATTGTTGAAGAGCCTATTTACTCTGGTTTCCAGTCAAAATTCTATGTTCGTCTTGAAACAGGCAAAATCATCAAGGTTTTCAAGCAGCACACAGACTACATGGATGACGGTCCGGTAATTCAGTGGAAAGACAAAGTATATGTAAGCTGGTCGGCAGAAGACGCTTACATTGTAGAAGATATAGAGAAATAAACTTAAAATCGAAAATCCGTTAAAAAATGAGCTGCGGCAGCGGGTCATTTTAGGATTATCGGTAGAACAGTTGGCTGCGAAACTAGTGAGCAGCCGCCATGAAGGAATATTGACCGATGAAAAATAAAACATTAACAAAGGAGCATCGTGATGCAAGACTTGGTGTCTTCTACGGCTGGCCAATGGGATTGTGGTTCTGCATTTTCTTTATTGCTCCCCTTGTAATCATTTTTATATACAGTTTTCTTAAAAAAGGCATTTACGGCGGCGTTGAATGGCAGTTTTCTTTGAAGGCTTACCATCAGATGTTTAAGCCGGAATACGGCATTATTGTAATGAGAACGCTTAAAATCACAGTAATTTCTACTGTGATTACCATTCTGGTATCTCTTCCATGCGCCTATGCAATGGCAAGAAGCCGTCATCAGACAATTTTGCTTTTTCTGATTATCATTCCTTTCTGGACAAACTCCCTTATCCGCATTTTTGCCTGGATGAGTATTTTGAACAACGATGGAATGCTCAATCAGATTCTTTTGAAGCTGCACTTAATCAAAGAATACGTGCCGTTTTTGTACAATCAGACTGCGGTAATTCTTGTTTCGGTTTACATGTATATTCCGTATGCAATTTTGCCGATTTTTACTGCCGTTGACCGCTTTGATTTTTCACTTCTGGAAGCTGCCCGCGACCTTGGAGCAACAAAAGCCCAGTCAATGCTTAAAGTTTTGATTCCTGGCATTAAGAGCGGAATTATTTCTGCCCTGATTTTTACTTTTATCCCGATTTTTGGTGCCTACACAGTACCTTTGCTGGTCGGCGGTAAAGATTCTTACATGCTTGGTAACATTGTTGTTGATCAGGTTCAGAAGACTCGTAACTGGCCTCTGGCAGCGGCATTCAGTCTTATCATCACTTTGATTTCTGTATTCGGAATCATCTGGATTACACGCTCTAACGATGCTGAAGCAAAACTTCGCAAGAAGATTGCAAAAGAAGAAAATTACGTAGGAGGTACAAACTAATGGACCATCCTTTTTACTTTTTTTTACATAACGCTTTTAATGGAAAGCGACCGACTTCAGAAAATTCAAGGCATGCAAAAAAATCATGGAAAAAACTCCATCCGATTTTTTCTTTTTCGCATATCATGCTGGGACTTACAATCGTTTTTCTGTTTTTGCCGCTTTTAGTAATCATTGTTTATTCTTTTAACAAGGGAAAAAGTGCTGTTTTTACAGAACCTTCTTTAATCTGGTATAAAAAACTCTTTTTTGATTCAGCTGATTTGTGGCATGCCCTCTGGAACAGCCTTGTAGTTGCATTCAGTTCTGCAGCGGTTTCTACTATTTTAGGTGCTGCAGCTTCAATCGGAATAAACTGGTACAAATTCCCAGGCAAAAAGTTCATTCAGACTCTTGCTTACCTTCCTATGGTTCTGCCAGAAATTATCATTGGTATTTCTATGGTAATTTTCTTTAGCGGTGTAAAAGTTCCGCTCGGACTCTTCACCGTTTTTGCAGCTCATACAACCTTCTGTCTGCCATTTGTTTTCCTTATGGTAAATGCCCGCCTGGACGAGTTTGACTTTTCTATTGTAGAAGCTTCACGCGACCTTGGCGCTACAGAACGCCAGACAATGCGTAAGGTTGTAATTCCTGCAATCATGCCTGGAATCATGTCTGGATTTTTGATGGCAGTTACAATGTCACTCGAAGACTTTGTAATCACATTCTTTGTTGCAGGACCTGGTTCTACTACATTACCTCTTTACGTTTACTCTATGATCCGCTTTGGCGTTTCTCCTGTAATCAACTCACTTTCTTTTGTTATGGTATTATTTACCTGCGCAATTGCATTTATTCTTCGTAAAGGACTTAAAGGAATTGCTGCAAGTCACTAAAATAAAAGTGATTTTTGCAGCAATTAAATTGTGAATAACTTGCCGGACCTAAGGAGCTGTCAACTCCGCCGGTAAGATTCTTTATATTTACAAGGGACTAGAATGAAAAAATCAAGTCTTCTTACAGGAGTTGCAGCACTTGCAGCCCTCATTACTTTATCATCTTGCGAAAAAAAAGATGATAACACTCTTTATCTCTTTAACTGGACTTACTATACTCCGGATTCTGTTCTTGAGGATTTCGAAAAAGAGTATAACTGCAAGGTTAAGGTTGATACTTTTGATTCAAACGAAGTTATGTACGCAAAGCTTAAGGCTGGTGCCGATGGTTACGACATCACCTTTCCTTCTCAGGACTACACTTCTATTATGATTAAGCAGGGAATGCTTAAAAAGATTGATCATGCAGCATTTACAAATGCATCTAATATTAATCCAAAAGTTTTAGACAAACTTACATTTGACCCTAACATGGACTATTCAGTTCCATACTATATGGGTGCTGCAGGAATCTGTGTAAACAAGCAGAAAGTTCACAATTACAATAAATCATGGACAATTTTTGAACGTGAAGATTTGAAAGGTCACATGACAATGATGGACGATATGCGCGAAGTTATGGGCGATGCCCTTGCACTCAAAGGCTATTCTGTAAACACAGTTGACAGCAAAGTTTTGGGCGACATTACAAACTACATCAACCAGAAATGGAAGCCAAATCTTGTAAAATTTGATGCAGAAGGCTTTGGAAAATCTTTTGCAAATGAAGATTTCTGGGTTTGCCAGGGATATGCAGAAGTTGTCTATGGCGAAGTTCCAGAAGAGCGACAGGAAGAAATGATTGACTTCTTTATTCCTCCAGAGGGCGGTCCAATGTATGTTGACTCTATGGTAATTCTTAAGAATGCAAAACACTACGATCTTGCAATGAAGTTCATCAACTTTATTCACCGTCCGGAAGAATATGTAAAATTCCTTGATGAGTTCCGCTTCCCGGGTTTTGTAAATCCTTCTGCAGAGCCTCTCAGAACTACAACTCCAATGTACAAGGCAGAAGAAATGGAGCCTTGTGAACTCAAGCTGGACGTAGGCGAAGACCTTGAAACATTCAATGAGTACTGGGAATCAATTCGCTTCTCGGCTGATTAATTGTCAAGTTTGCGTAAGCAAACTTGATGTTGCGGTACGGTGAAGCTTTAATTTTAAGCACCATTACGACCGCAACAATTTTAGTGCAGACTAAAAATCAAATCTGTTATTAAGATTTGAAGTTAAATAAAAAACGGTCGCTAATGAAGTGCACTTCAAAAGCGGCCGTTTTTTTTATTTTAAACCAGATTAAGCAGAAACTGCTTTATCTTCTTTATTTGCACCGTCATTTTCATCTGTAACGGCATGTGCAGCAAGGAATGCGGCGTAAAGTGCACCAGAAATATTGTGCCATGTGCTGAACACTGCTCCAGGAATTGTTGCCAGTGGATACTGCGCAAAGTGAGCTGCTGCCAGTCCTGTAGCAAGGCCAGAGTTCTGCATTCCAACTTCAATTGAAAGGGCACGACATTTTGACTGCTTAAGACGAAGAAGTTTTCCAAGACCAAAACCAGTTGCATACCCCAAAAGGTTATGAAGCATAACTACAAATACAATTGTAAGACTTGTGTTGAGGGCGTTCAAAAGTTTTGCAGAACTTGCAGAAACTACAGCGGCAACAATTGCTACAATTGCAAGAGTTGAAACTGCCGGCAAAACCTTAACAAGAGCTTCAGTAACTTTTGCAAAGAAGTGATTAATAATCAAACCTGCAATAATAGGAAGCAGCACAACCTTTACAATAGAAAGGAACATTGCCATAACTTTTACATCAACAACCTGACCAATATAAAGTTTTGTCAAAAGTGGTGTAAGGATTGGTGCAAAAATTGTAGAAACCATTGTCATTCCAACAGAAAGAGGAACATCACCCTTAGACATATAAGTCATAACGTTAGAAGAAGTTCCACCAGGACAAGTTCCAACAAGCATTACACCAACTGCAAGTTCAGCAGGAAGATTAAAAATCTTAATCAAAACAAATGCAATGAGTGGCATAAGTGTGAACTGTGCAAGAAATCCAATCAAAATATCTTTTGGACGGCTGAATACAACTTTAAAATCCTGTGGCTTGAGTGTAAGTCCCATTCCGAACATTACAATTCCCAAAAGCCAGTTTACACTGCTTGTTTTAATCCAGTTGCAGGTTGCAGGCTTAAAAAGTGCAAGTGCAGCAACACCAATAACAATCAAAGCCATAAATTTGCTGATATAATGGCTGATTTTTTCCAAAACATCTAATGCTTTAGACATTCTAATACCCCTTTAATACTTTATTTATATTAAAGTATTTTAGTATTATTTAAGTATAAAGTAAATATAAAATTTTTCACAAAAGTCGCAGGAAATGGTTTATAGTTAAAGTATTAAAAAAGGAGTCAGAATGAAAACCTACACTGCACAAGTTTTATCAAATGAAAAATATGATCTTGGAGAATCGCCGTTTTACGATATTCGAACAAATACACTTTCATGGGTAGATATTCCCAAGGCAACCCTTTACACAAAAGGGAAAAACGACATAATAAAAACTTACAAATTTGAAAAACCGATTGGCGCAGCAGTTCCGGCTGAAACTCCTGGAAAATATGTTATTGCCGGTACAGACGGACTTTATCTTTTAGAAGACGGACGTTCAACCTTAATCAAAAATCTTTCGGAATATTACAAACCTTTTCAGCGTTCAAATGATGCAAAGGCAGACCCTGCAGGAAGATTGTGGTTTGGCTCTTCAGTAGACGATGGAATCCATCCAGACAGCGGAAATCTTTTCTGTCTTAGCGGAAACAAAGTAATTTTAAAACAGCCCGACACAAAAATCTCTAACGGACTTGCTTGGAGTCACGATCGCCAGAAGTTTTATTTTTCTGACTCTCCTCTGCATGCTGTTTTTTCTTATGATTATGATTTAGGCACTGCAGAAATTTCCAACCGAAAAGTTCTATTTAATATAGAAGGAGGTATTTCGGATGGAATGTGCATTGACTCAAACGATAATCTTTGGGTTGCAGTCTGGGGCGGACGGCGCATTGAACAGAGAAGCACAAAAGACGGTTCGCTTCTTGGCATAATCAATGTAGATGCACAAAACGTAACTTCCTGCTGCTTTATGGGAAAAACTCTAGACACTCTTTTTATTACAACCTCTGGAATGAATCAAACCGGCAAAAATGACGGATGCCTTTTTACCTGCAAAGTTGATGCAAAAGGTCTGGAATGTGATTACGCCAAAGTTCACCTTAAATAAACCTTTGGAATCTTAAATTAATCCAAAATGCTGGAACGCATCGAAAATTCCGTTTTCATCAACGTTTCCCGTAATGTAATCGGCACCTTCTTTTAAGCCAGGTTCTGAATTACCCATGGCAACACCTGTTCCGCAAACCTTAAGCATAGGAAGGTCACCTGCTGTATCTCCAAAAGCAAAAGTGTCTTCAACTTTTACACCAAGTTTTTCTGCAATAAAATGCACACCAGAAGCCTTACCCGCATCTTTACGGGTAATATCACCCATGCCTTTATCAGAACCTAAAAGTGACCATTGATTAATCTGAAATTCATCACCAAATTCAGCCCTAATTTTTTCTATAACGCCTGAATGCAAAACATAATTGATTTTTGCAATGCAATTATAATCAAGTTCTGCTTCTTTTATGCACGGAAAACTTTTTTCTAAATCATGCAGTACCTTTTCGCCAAACTTTGCACCCATCTGTTCAAAATAAAGTCGTACTGCCGCAACAGACTTATGTCCTTCAAAAAAGAATCCAATCTGATTCTGCAAAAGCCAGTCAGAAATGCGTTTTACATCTGCTGGAGGAATGTCTTTTTGCTGACAAACTTTTCCGTCATCTTCTATATAAAGAGAGTTAGAACAGATAATTCCGTCAAAACCAATCTGCACAAGTTCTTTTGGAACTTCTGCCCTGCAGCGTCCTGTATTCAAATATACTCTATGCCCGTTTTTACGAGCCATTTCAACAGCCTTTATGGCAGACTCTGGCGGCATAGCTTTTCCAAAAGGGATTAAAGTGCCGTCTATATCCAAAAAAATAACTTTCATATTATCACCACTACAAAATTTTTGGCAAAGTATAGCATATATTATAAAAAAAAACTTGTCGAAACCTTTTTTGCGTTAGTATGTTTTATATTATATAAACTTATGAGCAACTAATATGAGCGACGAAAATATTATTTTAGAAACGCTTCCTGCATCAGTTTCTGACGAAATTTCGATTCCTACCGATTTTTACAAAATAGCCTTCGATTTTCAGCAGATTATGATGATTTACGAAAGCGCAATTAAACAGATAGAAACTAAACTCGATATTCTTAAAAAGGAAAGTACGGTAAACAGGACCAGAAATCCCATAAACACTGTAAAGAGCAGATTAAAAACACCTGAAAGCATTGCAAAAAAGCTTGAAAAAAAAGGCTACCCTGTAAATTTTGAATCAATGATGAAGAATCTGAACGATATTGCCGGGGTTCGCGTAATCTGTCCATATATTTCTGACATTTACACAGTACGCGACATGCTTCTTAAACAGCCTGATTTAACTTTAATCCATGAAAATGATTATATCGATAATCCTAAAGAGTCTGGATACAGAAGCCTTCATCTTGTTATGGAAATTCCGGTATATCTTTCTAAGACAGAACACAATGTTCGGGTAGAGATTCAGCTTAGAACAATTGCAATGGATTTTTGGGCAAGTTTAGAACATCAGCTACGCTATAAAACAAGTGCAAAAGTGCCTGACAGTGTTCGCAGAGAGTTATTCCGTGTTGCAGAAACAATTGCCATGACAGACCGCGAAATGGAGGAAATCGCAATAGAGCTGCAAGCTTTAGACTGACGATGGTCGTAATCTCAGCACCAACTTCCAGATGCTCCGAACCATCGTTTAACATCAGCAAGCTGATGTTGCAGGATTCTTTTGCCGATACTAATGCTATGAAGAAGTCAATTATTTATCCTGTTATACTTTTTTTTGTAATTCTTGCGCTTTATACTCCAATTTATGGACAGGAAAACGCATCAGAAATGGCAGAAGGTGTTCTCTTTGAATTCCGCCAGAAAAAAGG
>JAILHD010000047.1 GCA_024696155.1 Treponema sp.
ACAATTGACGGTGTAGCTGCTCTAGAAAACAAAGGTCTTCGCGACGCAGTAATTTCTGCCGTTGTAGCGGCTTACGATAAGTCTGCAAGCATGGGCAAATAGCCTAGCCGAATCGTTTAATCAGTTCTGCTTTATCATTAATTCCAGTTTTTTCGTAAATGCTGGAAATATAGTTTTCTACGGCGCGCTTTTTGATGTTCAGAGAATCTGCGATCTGGTCGTTTGTCAGATGACGCAAAAGCAGATCTAAGACTTCTCTTTCGCGGCGCGTCAGGGCATCTGTAAAAGAATTGAACTTTTCCAGCCTAGGCTGGAGTTCATTCTGGATAAACTGTTCGCCAGATAAAACTTTTTCCATGCACAAAATCAGTTCATCTGAAGAGGCATTTTTAGAAATATAACCATTTGCGCCGTTTTCAATTGTGTTCTGCACAATTCCTGGGGCAAAAAACATAGAATAAACAACAATTTTTTGCTGTGGATAAAGAGTGTGAATTTTCTTTATAAGATTAAAGCCTGAATCTTTGCCATAAAAATTCAAATCAGAAATCAAAATGGAAGGAAGATTATTTTCTGCAGAAAATTTTTCTAAATCGGAAAAAGTTTTTTCTTCATTATTTGCGCTGCCCAGACTTTTCCAGTCTGAATTATTTTCTATGTAAGAAATAGTTCCCAGTCTGAGCATTTCGTGATCATCTATAATGTAAAACGTTTTTTCCATATACTTATATTAAAAGGCAACAAAACCTAAATTTCAACTGTAAGTCTGGTTCCTACCCCATCTCCAGAATAATAAGTTACTTTTCCGCCAAGAAGCTTGGTTCGCTCAAAAATATTTCTAAGACCAAAATGCATGTTTTCTATGCCTTCAAATAATCCGCTGTTTATCTGGTCTAATAAAGTCTGATCCATTCCGCAACCGTTATCGGTGATGATGATTTTGAGCTTTTCGCCGTTTTTCTTAAAAAAAACTGTAGCTTCATCGGCATTTGCGTGCTTTTGAATATTCTGCAAGGCTTCCTGAATAATGCGGTAAATATTCATAAGCATATCATCATCCCAGTTTTCAAAGTCGATTGTAGGTTCCCAGACTACGCGGAACTGAAAGTCGTTGTTATCAGAATCAAAAATTTTCTGGCCTAAAAGTTCCAGAGATGGAATCATATTACTTCCGTTGATTACCGGTGGTGTAAGGTTGTAGCAAAGCTTACGGATATTCTGAATATTTTCGTTTTGAGTAATAATGATTTTTTGGGCAATTGCCTTATCAGAAAGACCTTCTGCCAACAGAGAAACATAGCGTAAACTTTGTGCAATTGAATCGTGAAGCTCCTGACTGATTCGGCGGCGTTCGGCTTCCTGAACTTGAATGGAATGCTGCAAAAATTGTTCGGAATTATAAATAATTTTACCTTTTTTGTGACTTTCTTTTACATTCAGACAAATCAGAATAATTGACCCGCCCAAAATTGTAGCAAAAACCCACATAAAATAGTCAAAAAAACGCTGATGCGTTTCTTCAAGCTCGTGATTTTTATTTTCCAGAAAAACGATAACCTCGTCTTTTGTCATTTTTTCTTTTTGGGAATCTTCCAGCTTCGGAAAAACTTTTTTTTGTTTTGCCAGTTTAAAACTGATATTGCGATTATTAATGCTAAAGGCCTTTACATTACATGATGTAACCAGCATAAGGTTAATTAAGAGAAGCGGAAGAATTTTTTTCATACTTTTTAATGTTTTTGTTTTCCTTGAATAAATTTATTATAAAGTTTATATATGCCGAATCCTGCAAAAGTAGTAATAATTCTGTCCAAAATAGTAACAGGAATGCGGCCAATAATTGCAGTGGTAAGAAAATTATTATGCTTATCCATAAAAGCATAGATTATTTGATCAAATATATGATTTGAATTTAAGGTTTTTGCACAAAGATAATAATCTATAGTTGTAACAGTTCCAGAAACGACTGCACATACAAATCCAGCTAAAATAGAAGCTGTAAGAATGTACAAAAATGTTGTATTTATGCCTTTTGTAAGATTTTCTTTTTTTCTAATAAAAATCCAGGTTATCGTAATAATTGAAAGCGCAGAAACTATATAAATAAAAATGTGCTCGGTAGAACCTGTAAAGATATAAAGTTTTAAACTGATAAGTGTGTTAAAAATCACATATTCAAAAAAAGCTGCTATTGGTCCAAAAATAAAAAGAGCCGCAATCATAAAGATTGTGTCAAAAAACAATGGCGTAAGCAGAATGTCTTGAAAAAGTGTTGTAACAAAAAAATCAAAAATGCTAAAAACAAAAATGGTGAATAAAAACTTAATAGAATGTAAAGGCTTATTGTTCATAGTATTATTATAATACTACTTTTAAATAAAAAAATCCGCCAGAATAACTCTCAAAAATCTGGCGGAAAGATGCTTGTTTTCTGCTGATAAACAACAGTTATTTTTAATTTATGGAGTGAACGATTTTTAATTAGATTTATCAAGAGTTTAATGATTTTAAATACTAATAAAAAGTGAGTTTTACGCACTGTTTTTAATCTTTTTGGGGTCTTGAAGGGTCCCAATTATGTTTAGGATAGCGGCCTTTCATTTCTTTGCAGATTTCCGGCCAGGTAGATGTCCAGAAGTTTTCCAGATCGTCTGTAATCTGGAGGGGGCGCTGGGCTGGAGAAAGCAGACGGAACAGAACCTTCATTTCTGCGATTTTTGGAGTTATTGTTACACCAAAGGCACGCTGAATTATGATTTCTATTACCGGGCGAAGTACAAGCTTTGTTTTATCATCTGGTGAAGCAAGACTTTCGTATTTTACTTTTGCGCGATTTCCGTTTTGAAGAATCAGAATTTCAGGTACGTTTTTGTCTATGTCAAAATCAGAAAAATACCAGCTAAGTGCATTGTGGATGGTCTGGTCGTTCAAAGATGAACCTGTGATAAAAGGTTGAAGCCATACTTCTGGTTGTTCGGTTAGATTTGTGATTTTTTGAGCAAGTTCTGTAGATTGATGATTTTGCTGCGCAAAAAAATTTATGCGTTCTATTAACTTTTTTGTGCCTTCTTCAATCGGCAGTGATTCCAGGCCTTTGCAATGAACTTCGTTACACCAGGCGGAAGCGTAATCTTCCTTAGAGGCAGGAAGTTTTTTTGATGAAAGAACAAGTTCGCCATAACAAAGATTCTGCTGCTTAATTATTTTTCCATTTTCAAAAGCGCAGACTTCTTTTTGAATGATTTTGGAAGAAAGCCAGTTTTCTGCAGCTTCTGAGCCGAGTTCTTCAAATTCAAAAATTACGCCTTCTGATTGCCCAGCCATAACTTCTGGTGCAACAATCCATTTTGCAGAACTATGCCTTGAATTTTGAAGTACAGCTTTACGTCCGCTAGGAAACTGATATTCTGGAACTGGTGTTCCGTCTGGTGATTTTTTTGTTTCTGCCAGGCGAACAGCAATCCTGTCTGGTAATCCAGAAAGTAATAAAATAGATGAATTTGACCGAATTTTTGAAAAATCAGCCGAATTCTGGCAAATTTTTGAAAATTTTTGTTCAAAATTTCGCAAAAATTGATTTTGTATATTCGCTGGACTTTGTGAATACTGACCGTATTTTATAAGATACTCTGCCGCTTTTTTTGATAATTTTGAAGAAGAAATTTCCATTCCGTCAATTCCGATGCAGGCAAGGCGAACAGAAATTCCAAGCTGAAGGCAGGCTTTTCCACGTAGTGTAATATGATTGTTTTGATCAATGCAGCCTAAAGTTTTTAAAAGCTCTGCAGCGCTTTTCCACGCGTTTAGATGCGGAGAATCTAACCACGCAATTTTTGTAGTGTCGTAAATGCCACGGTCAGAGCATTCAAGTACAAGCTGTGTCAAATCTGTTCGCAAGATTTCTGGCTGAATGGTTTTTGGGCGAACATCAAATTTGTTCCACAATCGGATGCATTTTCCTGGACGTTCGCGGCCTGCACGCCCTGCCCTTTGCGCAGCAGAAAATTCGCTTTCGTTTTCAGTAACAAGATTTTCCATGCCTGTAGAAAGATTTATGCGGTTTACGCGCGAAAGTCCTGAATCAATTACGTATGTAACGCCAGGAACTGTAAGAGAAGTTTCAGCAATTGCAGAAGACAAAATTACGCGGATTGTTCCGGCTGGCGGTGGGGTTAGAATGTGTTTTTGCTCAGTAAAAGAAATTGATGAGTGAAGAACGCAGAGTTCTACACTGTTACCTTTAGCTTTTAGCGCCTGGGAAAGTTCCATTTGCGCTGAACGGATTTCGCGAATGCCTGTGAGGAAGCATAAAATGGCCTTGCCAATGTCGTCGCCGTTGGTAGAGGGCATGTCGGATTCAATGGCAGAAAGCACCGCGTCATCAATCGTAAAATCAGGTTTATATTGAATATCCACCGGAAAAGTTCGGCCGGGGATTTCCAGAACGGGTGCACCGCCTAAAAAGTCCGCAATTTTTTTACTTTCAATCGTGGCCGACATGATGATTACAAAAAGGTCATCGCGCAGTTCCATTGCCTCGTGTAAAAAAGCAAGGGCAAGGTCGGTATTTATAGAACGTTCATGAAACTCGTCGAGCACAACAAGATTTACGCCTTCAAGCGACGGGTCGGACTGAAGCATGCGGATGAGAATTGCCTCGGTCATAACTTCCAGGCGAGTCTTAGAAGACACTTTTGTTTCCAGATGGATTTTGTAGCCCACAGTATTCCCGACATCTTCTTCTAAAAGCTCAGAAACTCGGTTTGCAACGCCCACTACGGCAAGGCGGCGTGGTTCTGTCATAAGTATGCGGCTTTTCTGCCCTGCAAATGCCTGCAAGAGAGCCAGAGGTAAAACAGTAGACTTTCCCGCACCAGTTTCTGCCGTTAAAACAAGTGCCCGGCACGAAGATGCCTTTAGCGTGTTACAAATATTTTCTAGATGTTCTGTGATTGGAAACTGCTGAATAGATTCTGGAAAAGTCATAAAGGTATTCTATCAGAATTCTTTAAAATAATAATGTCATGTGGTACGCTTATATAAAACTAAAAAAGAGAGGAAAGCAATGAAAGACTTTGATTTTTCAAATTCATCGATTAAGTTTGGATTAATTATTTTACTGATTCTTTTATTTTTGATTCCAATCAGTCTTATAAAGAATCTTATTCGTGACAGAAGGTTTTATCAGGAAGAAGCTATTTCTTCTATTATTGAGCCGCTTGGTGGAGAATCTGAGATTCAGGGAATGGTTATTGCTGTTCCGTATAAAAGCTACAAAGAATATGTAGATTCAAAGGATAAAACACACATAGAAATCGAAACAAAATATGCAATTTTTGCACCAGATACATATAAAGCAGATTTTTCTGTTTATCCATATTATCTGACCAGAGGAATTTTTAAGGTTCCGGTATTTAATGGCAACATAGATATAAATGCAGAATTCAGTAATTTTGATTTTTCATATTTTGGAATTGAATCTAAAGATATAATTGAAAAAGATGCTGTTTTAATTCTGGGTTTTTCCAACACCAAAAATCTTACTGCACAGCCAAAAATTATTATGAATGATAAAAATCTGGCTTTGTCTCCAATAAAATATGATTCAATTTCTCCGTTTCAGACATCAGTTTATTACACACTTTCTGGTATTAACATGAAAGAAAAAATGCTTTTGAACGGCAAAATTGATTTTCAGGGTGGTGAAAGTATAAAAATCAGACCAATTGCTACAGATAACTATTTTACAATGCAATCTGACTGGACTTCGCCAAGTTTTTCTGGTGGTTGGCTTCCTAAAGAACGCAATATTTCTGATAAAGGATTTTCTGCTGCCTGGAGTATTGCCGGTTTAAGCACTGTTTATCCAAAAAGCTGGCTTAGTGAAAATAAGTTTACCCCTGAATCTTTAAAAGTTTCTTTTATAATTCCTGTAGACACTTACAAAAAAACAGAGCGAAGCGTAAAATATGCCCTTCTATTTTTGATTATTCCGTTTATAGCACTTTTGATATCTGAAATTTTCTCTAAAATAAAAATTCATCCGGTTCAGTATTGTCTGATAGGATTTGCAGACGTAATTTTCTATCTGCTTTTGCTTTCGATTTCCGAACATATTCCTTTTGATTTTACTTATCTGATTTGTGCTGTTTGTGTGAGCCTTTCAACATTGTTCTATGCCACTGCAATTTTCAAAAAAATAAAATGGGGTGGACTTTTAAGCGGAGTTCAGTTCATATCATACATCTTCCTTTACGGAACACTGCAGGCCGAAGACTATGCGCTTTTGATTGGAAGTATAGGATTGTTCATTGTCGTTATTCTTTTGATGTTCATTACCCGAAAAATTGACTGGTATGAACTTGGAAACGAATTGATGCCTGAAAAAAAAGGCAAAAATATTAAAAAAGAGTCTGATCCATATCAATTAGGAAAAGAATTAGTACCAGAAAAATAATAAAAATTCTTGCCGTTTTATAACTTTTGTTATTATTTTTATTAGTGAATTTAAATTTTGCTTATAAAAATCGAGGTTATAAAATGGCAACACATCAGTTTAAAACAGAAGTAAACCAGCTTTTGCAGCTGCTGATTCACTCACTTTATTCTAACAAAGACATTTTCCTGCGCGAAATCGTTTCTAACGCATCGGATGCTCTGGACAAGCTTAAGTATCTGACAGTTTCTGACGACGCTTACAAGGCTCTTAAATTTGACCCGCGCATCGACATCACTTTTGATGAAAAAGAAAACATTCTTACCGTTCAGGATTCTGGTATCGGTATGACAGACAGCGACCTTGAAAACAACATCGGTACAATCGCCCGCTCAGGCACAAAATCATTCTTTGAAAAATTAAGCGGAGACGCAGCAAAAGATTCTGCTCTTATCGGTCAGTTTGGTGTAGGTTTCTACTCTGCATTCATGGCTGCTAAAAAAATCGACGTTTATACACGCAAGGCTGCAGGCGACGGAAAAATCTGGCACTGGTCTTCTGACGGTACAAACTCTTACGAACTTGATGAAGTTGCAGCAGACAGCGCAATTGCAAAAAAATACGGATTTGATAAGGCTGAACTCAGCGGTTCTGCAATCGAAATGCACCTGAATGACGACAGCAAGGAATACGCTTCAAGATGGAAGATTGAAGAACTTATCAAAAAATATTCAGACCACATTGCATTCCCAATTTTCCTTCATTACGAGCAGAAAAAATATGACGACAAAGGAAAAGAAACCGGAAGCGAAAGCAAAATCGACCAGGTAAACTCAGCAAGCGCACTTTGGAAGCGTTCAAAATCTGAGCTTAAAGCAGAAGATTACAACGAATTCTATAAGACAAACTGCCACGACGGAAGCGATCCACTCCACTACGTACACACTCACGCAGAAGGAACTCAGGAATATACAACATTGTTCTACGTTCCACAGAATGCTCCTTTTGACATGTACCAGGCAGATTACAAGAGCGGCCTCAAACTTTATGTAAAACGCGTTTTCATCACTGATGATGACCGTGAGCTTTTGCCATCTTACCTGCGCTTTGTACGCGGTATCATCGACTCAGAGGATTTACCTTTGAACGTAAGCCGTGAAATCCTTCAGCAGAACCGTATTCTTGAAAACATCAAAAAGCAGTCTGTTAAAAAGCTTCTTGGTGAATTCAAAAAGATGGGCGAAGAAGCAGATAAGGCCCGCAAGACTGAAGCTGACAAACGCACTGATGATGAAAAGAAGGCAATTGAAAACTGGAACAAGTTTGTAAAGAACTTCAACCGTCCTATGAAGGAAGGTCTTTATTCAGACTACGAAAACCGCGATGAAATTGCAGAAATCATCCGCTTTAAATCTACAGATGCAAGCGGCACCGGCGACGACAATTACACAAGCTTTGCAGACTACGTTCAGCGTATGAAGACTGGCCAGAAGGCAATTTTCTACATCAGCGGAAGCGATGAAAAGAACCTTCGCGCAAACCCACTTGTAAAAGCTTACACAGACAAGGGCTTTGAAGTTCTTATCCTTGATGATGATATTGATGACATCGTAATTCCGGGCTTCGGCAAATACAAGAACGAGTTTGAGCTTAAGGCTGTAAACCGCGCAGGCAGCGACGAAGATCTTGGCGGCGACAAAAAAGAAGCTGAAAAGAAGGAAAAGGAATTCAAACCGGTTGTAGAAAAGATTAAGAAGGCTCTTGGCGACAAGGTTAAGGAAGTAAAACTTTCTAAGACTTTGAGCGGCGAAAACCCTTCATGTATCGTTGTTGATGAAAACGACCCAAGCTATCAGATGGAACGCATGATGAAGGCAATGGGTCAGATGGGACCGGAAATCAAGCCTATTCTTGAAGTAAACGGCGACCATCCTATCCTTGCAAA
>JAILHD010000107.1 GCA_024696155.1 Treponema sp.
GCGTCAAAAACAGGGCCGTCCTTACAGCAGCGTTTAAGGCCCTCTGTAGTTTCAAGGGTACAGCCAAGGCAGGCGCCAAGGCCACAGAGCATTCTGTGCTCCATGCTGATATAGCATTTTATTCCAAGTTCTTCTGCAACAGCTTTTACATAAACAAGGGCTGGTGTCGGACCGCAGGCAAGAATCAATTCATACCCCGCCTCTTTGATTGCCTCTTTAGAAAGGGCACAAGGGAGCATTCCCTTAAGTCCGCATGAACCGTCATCGGTTGTGATAGCAAGTTTATTTGCCTTTACGTGTTCAAGACCATAAGAGCCTGATTTGAAGGCGGCATAAAAATCGTAGGAGCCGTCAGGCAGAGTGTGGGCAAGATTTGCAACCGGCGCAACTCCGATTCCTCCGCCCACAATACAGATTTTTGATTTTCCCGGATTTTTGCGGGCAATTTCCTGGCATTCTTCTACAGGCCATGGAGTTCCCAAAGGACCGATTACAGAAATATCATCCCAGAGAGTCATGTGGCAGAGTTCACCAGTTCCACGCCCTTTTTCCAGCATCAAAAACTGAACTGTAACCTTCTTTTTGCCTTCATTATTAATCCATTCTTCGGCGTGGTAAACGCTAATTGGGCGGTTATAATTTACAGCTGATTTTGCACTGCGAATCAGATAAAACTGTCCGGACTTAGGCGAAAGCTGAGTCGGGCGTTCAAGTTCAATTGTTGTCTGCAAAAGATAAACATTAGGCTGACCTTCAATCTTTTCAAGCCTTTCTACCTTTGTGTTTCCAAAAAACAACAACCCCTTTCCGTTCTCATCAATTTCTGCTAAGTCCATACTATACCTCTTTAATATGATTTAACCTGACAATATCACAAGAAGAGAAAAAACAATGTTGTAATTACAACAAAATGCAAACATTGTTAGGTTAATCTAACTAAAAAGAACTATAGCGTTTTTTTTGCAGAAAGTAAATCTTCCTTACTAAAAAGGCTTGCTCGTACAGCAGCTTCAACAATGTCTCCCATTGTAAGTTTATTTTCATCGCGGGCAGCAGCAATCTTTTCGTCTTTCTTCCATGCGCACAAAATACCACGTGAAGAATTTACAGCACCACCAGCTTTATCAAGAAGGGTTGCAGCAATACGTGCAGCGCCGCCCTGTGCTCCATAGCCTGGAATCAAAAAGAAAATCTGTGGATATTTGTCGCGAATCCATCTTGCATCACTTTCCTGAGTAGCCCCAACTACAGCCCCCATAACACCACAAGTCTGTTCCGGGTAGAAGGCCTTAAATTCATCACTGATTCGCGCAAGTTCATCACCTACTCTTTCAAGCAAAAGTCCACCCTCTGCAAGTTTCTGATGTTCTATATCAACCATGCCAGGATTAGAAGTACACAATAAAACAAAACCACCTTTTCCACCTTTTTCCGGAGTACACCATTCTGTAAAAGGCTTAAGTGTATCAAAGCCCATGTAAGGGTTTATTGTAATTAAATCAGTTTCAAAATCACCGGTAAAATGAGCGCGTGCATAAGCACCTGCTGTAGCTGCAATGTCACCGCGTTTAATATCAGAAATTGCAACAAGGCCAGAGTCTCGTACAGCCTGCAAAGTTTCTGAGAAAACCTTCATTCCTTCGATTCCCATTGCCTCATAATATGCAATCTGAACCTTAAAACAGCAGGCAGCATTTTCTTCTGCCACGCGTTTAATCAAAGCCTTATTGAAAGCAAGAACAGCCGCAGCCGGCGACTCATACTGACTAAGAATATTTTCTGGAATGTAAGAAGGATCGGTATCCAGACCAACGCAAAGTGGACCATTTTTAAGCGCAAGTTCCTGAAGGCGCTGCATATTGTGTTTATTCATGGCGTAAATATAGCAATAAAATAGAAAAAAATGAATAGAAAACACCCTGTGTAGAATAAATCACTCCAATCGGATAAAATTATGTTATGAAATTAAAAAGAATCACAAAACCATTAATCATCATTGTATCCCTTATTTTAATGCTCAATGTTTTTCTTCAGCTTTTGTGCATGTTTTTTATTCATAAGGCCTTTGCTCCTCTGGCACCCTGCAACGCGCCAGATTCCGAAGCCTTTGTAAAAGAAATTAGACCTCCTTATACAGGAAAAGAGCCTGTCGAAATTTTTTATAAAACAGAAAAAGAACGCTGTTACCCAGTTCTAAAATCAATCTCCCAAAAAGTCAGTATCACAAGTTTTGACGGATTAAATCTTAACGCCTATTTTGCAGTTCAGGACTCAGAAAAATCGACTCATAATTATGTGATTATTATGCACGGCTTTCATGATTCGCCAAAGAATGTTTCTCCGTTTGCAATGCATTTTTATGAAAAGGGATTTAATATTCTTGTTCCTGGACAGCGCGGCCACGGCTGGAGTGACGGAAACTTTGTAGATATGTCGGCTTTTTCTCCCTACGACGTAAAAAGCTGGACAGATTATATCTGCCTTAATGACAATAACGCACGAATTGCTTTATGGGGAATTTCCATGGGCGGCTCAACAGTTATGCGCGCAACTGGTCTAGAACTTCCTTCAAACGTTGTATGCTGCATAGAAGACTGCGGATTTACTTCTGCATGGGACGTATACATTTACCAGACAAAACAAACTTACCACATGCCGGGAAAACTTCTTATGCCGTATTTTAATTTATATATTAAACGAAAATTCGGCTTTGACTGTAAAAAGGTTTCTGCAAAAGATGACTTAAAGAATTCTGTTACACCAACGCTTTTTATTCACGGCGATGCAGATACATACGTGCCATTTTACATGCTTGATGTGGTGTATGATGCGGCTGCGTGCCCAAAAGAAAAGTTTGTAGTAGAAAAGGCTAAGCACGCACGCGCTGCATTTACAGCCCCGGTTGAATACTGGCACGCAGTTGATACTTTTATGCAAAAATATTTCTAAGTATTTTAAATCTTTCTTACAGTCTGATACTCTTCCAGCTCAACGTCGCAGACAATTCTGCGACATTCAATTTCTTCTTTTTTGATTGCCTTTAAAAGCAGTTCTACAGCAACACGGCCTTTATGAGAAATATCCTGAGAAATAGTTGTCAAACGTGGCGAAACAAAATCACACAAAGATAGATTATCAAAACCTACAACAGAAAGACTCTCTGGTACAATTAAACCATTTTGCTTAGCGCCTTCTACAAGCCCAAGTGCAAACAAGTCCGCAGTTGCAAAAACAGCAGTAACATCAACAGACCTTTTTGCAATCTCTTCGCCACACTTAATGCCTTCTTCGTAACTGGTGCCCCTCTGAATCTGAGTTATAAACTTTTTAAGACCAGCTTCTTCCATTGCCTTAACGTAGCCTTTGTAGCGCTCTTTAATTACAGAGTCTTTTTCGTCCAAAAAGCCCGCAAAGCCGATTTTTTTATGACCATTTTCAATCAGATATTTAGTTGCGATGTAACCGCCCTTTTTATCATCAATCTCAATAGTCAGATAATCATTTTTCTTAGTATTTGTGCTGTCTATAAAAACAAGTGGACACTGGCAATATTCGGTATAAAACTTCATATTGTCCAAAGTCTGATCAGAAAGAAAAATTGCACCGTCTGCCTGCCAGTTCTGCAAAAGATTAATCGCATGCTGAGGATCTTCTACTGTCTGAATAATTGTGTAATAACCGTTCTGACGGATAGCGGTTTCAATTTCGCCAAAAAGGTCACTCACATAAGGATCTTTAAAAACATTTTCCTGAGCTACAACTGAACTTACAAAAACCGCAATCAGACGGGATTCATGTTTAGCAAGCGAACGTGCATTCAAGTTAGGTGTATAATGTAAATCCCTGATGATTTTCTGCACACGCTCAATTGTCTGTTTTGAAACCTTCGATTTTTTGCCGTTAATAACGTTCGAAACCGTCATCACACTAACGCCGGCTTCTTTCGCAATGTCTTTAAGAGTAAGCATACTTTTTCCTTAAGTTTATCGTTACATTTTAATTGTAAACTTATTAAGGAAAAAAGTAAAACAAAATTTTAGCGGTACACGTCTAAATCTACTGATGAGAAATCTCTGCTGCTTTTGTGCGCACTGCCTTGTAAAGTGCATCCGCATCGTTCTGGTGCTCTGTAATCAGACGGACAAAAACTGAACCCGCAATTACAGCCTCCACCTTGTCGCCTAGCAGACCAGACTGATTTCCGTTACTTATACCAAAACCACCGTAAACCTTACTTCCGCCAGCGCCAACTTTTTTAATAAAGGCAAGTGTAGCCTCATCAACGCTGGTTTCTGTTCCAGTGATTCCAGTACGGAGAGCAGCATAAATATACGGGAATCCCGCATTTGCCATTTTTTCAAGACGTTCAGAACTCATACTTGGAGCCGCAACAGGAATATTTACCATGCCGTTTGCCTTGCAGGCAGCGGTTAGCCCTTCATCAAAATCAAAAGGAAGGTCAGGAATAATCATACCTTTTACGCCGCAGTCAGCTGCTTTTTTACAAAAAGCTTCAACACCCGGTGTGTAAATCAGAGAGCCATAACTCATAAGATAGATTGGAATATTCGGAAACTCCTTATGAAGTTTTGCAATAAAGGCAAGACCGTCTGCCGTTTTATAATGGCGCTCCAGAACCTTTGTGCAGGCTCCCTGAATTGCAGGGCCATCAGCGCTTGGGTCACTAAAAGGAAGCTGAATTTCAAGAATATCGGCGCCGCCGTCTACAAGGGCGCGGGCTGCAGTAAGTGCAAGCTGGTCGGTCGGGTAACCGGCAACAAGATGACTCATTAATTTTATTTTAGACATACTAAATCTCCTTCCTAAAAATAGCTCCCAGTCGAATTATTGGGTGCAAAACCGCACGCTAGCGTGCTACACGTTTTTGTGACCCGAAACTATATACGTTTGCCGCTTTCGCGGCAGCACAAAAAAGTGTTTTTGCCTCACGCAACTCTCCTTCGCGCTATTCTTTATAATTACTTCTACTTAATCTCTCCCAAATCATGAACATCCTTGTCGGATTCCAGACGGTCAATTTCGGCGTGTAAAAATTCCAGCCATTCCTTGCGGCGGAAAACAGGACTTGTGATGAAAACATCCTTATCGCCGCGGCCGCTCATGTTCACAATGATTACATCATCTTTGCTCAGCTTTGGAGCCAACTTAATTGCCTCCGCTCCCGCATGAGAGCTTTCCATGGCAAACAAAATGCCCTCGTTGCGCGCAAAAAATTTAAGCGCATCTAAAGCTTCCTTGTCCAAAGCAGAAGTGAACTCAACCCGGCCGCTCATGCCAAGAGCCGCAAGCTGAGGCCCGATTCCGCAGTAGTCAAGGCCGGCAGAAATAGAACGGGTCGGAAGAGCCTGACCATCCTCATCCAGCAAAAAGCGGGACTTATAGCCCTGCATGATTCCTTCGCGGCTGGCATTTCCCGTCATGCGGCTGGCATTTTCACCAACTCCGGGACCAATTCCGCCAGCCTCAACCGCAATCAGACGAGGCTCTTTTTTATCGATAAATGGTGCAAAAAATCCGATTGAGTTGGAACCGCCGCCACAGCAGGCAATCAGGGCTGTAGGCTTGATTCCCCTCTCTTCGCACTGGCGTTCAACCTCGCGGCCGATAACGCTCTGAAACTCTCGGACGATATCCGGGAAAGGGGATGGTCCCAGGGCCGAGCCAAGAACGTAGTGAGTCGTATCCGGGTTCGCAGCCCAGTCACGCATTGCCTCGTTTACCGCGTCCTTCAAAGTGCGGCTTCCGCTTGTTACCGCGTGAACCTTTGCACCGTACATTTCCATGCTGGCAACATTAGGCTGCTGACGGCGGACATCAACCTCGCCCATGTAAACTGTGCAGTCCAGTCCCAGTTTGGCGCAGGCAGCGGCAGTAGCAAGGCCATGCTGACCGGCTCCGGTTTCCGCAATAATGCGCTTTTTTCCCATGTACTTTGCAAGAAGACACTGACCGATTGCGTTATTGATTTTATGGGCTCCGGTATTTGCCAGCCCCTCCAGTTTTATATAAATCTTCGCGCCGCCCAGAATGCGGGTTGCCGTCGGCGCAAAATAAAGCGGAGTTTCCCGCCCGATATAATCCCTCTGAATTGTGCGGAATTCCTCCAGAAATTCCGGATCAGCCATCGCTTTTTTAAAGGCCACTTCCAGTTCGTCCAGAGGCCGTCTCAAAACCTCGGCCACATACTTTCCGCCAAATCTGTCAAAAAATCCATTATCAGACATATTATTTTCCTTCCAATTTATTTACTTTATCAAAAAAAGCCCTGAGCTTTTCTGCATCCTTAATGCCAAGCGCAGCTTCCACTCCGCTTGCCACATCAATCAGTTCCGGCTGGAAATCTTCTATAATATTGCAGACATTTTCCGCCGTGATTCCGCCTGCCAGCCAGAGCCTTGCTCTTTTTGCAGCCTCTTCTACCAGAGCCTTATCAATTGTAACGCCCGTTCCCCCGATTGCATTTCCGCTCTGGGCATCAATCAAAACCCGGGGCTGACCGTGCAAAATCAAATCATCAAGCTTTGAAAGATCCTCTTCCGACCGGATATTTACCGCACCATAACGTGGAATGTCAGCAAAGGCTTCATCAGAAGGAGACGGAACTTTACAGCTGTGAAACTGAATCTTATCCAGAATGCCTTCCCGAACAAGACTGAAGGCAGCCTTAGCCTCATCATCTTCAGGATTAACAATCACACCGACAAAGCCGCACTTAAAGCCGCCGGCACGTACAGCCTTTATGATTTCGAAGGCTTTTTCAGATTCAACATTACGCTTAGAGCCCTTCCAGAAAATAAAGCCTAAAAAGTCAGCGCCAAGCTGAGCCGCAAGAAGGGCATCCTCTTTCCGCGTAATTCCGCAGATTTTTACAAGTGGCCGTGCCCCCGCCTCGCGCCTGCGGACTTTCTCCGCATAATCACACCAGCTCTTGCCAGCCTTATTCTCCGCAGTCTCACAGAAGGCCTTTACAAAACGCCCAGCCTGCTCTGGATTTTTTGCAGCCGCCTCACCAAGCAGAATGGCAGAAAAACCTGCACTTGCCGCAAAGGCAGCCGAATCCGGACTAAGTATTCCGCTTTCAAAAGTAACCCGGGCATCAGCCGCAATCCTTTTGATTTTAGAAAGCAAAGCACATGGTGCCAGCATATCAATAGAAAAATCTTTTAAATCGCGGCTGTTCACACCGCAGACAATATTTTTGTGATTTACCCTCTCCATAACGTAAGAAAGTTTTTCCAGGTCTTCGTTTTTACGAACTTCAATCAAAACGCTGATTCCAAGCTCTTCAGCCTTATTTGCCATCTGGCACATAGTTTCGGCAGTAAGAATTCGGGCAATCAAAAGAACGGCATCAGCACCGGCCCGGAAAGAAACTTCAACTTCATCAACAGAAAGCAGAAAATCCTTACGTAAAAGGGCAGGAATCTCTTCCCCCTTTGCTTCCAGTTTATCAAGTGCAGCGACCGCCTTCATAAAATCATAAAGAGAGCCCTTAAAATAATTCATTTCGGTAAGGCATGAAATGGCACGCGCACCAGATTTTGCATAATCAACAGCAGTTTTTGCAGCATCAAGAGAAGGCGCAATATCACCCTTGCTAGGCGAAGCTCTCTTAATCTCAAGGATTGCGCCTTTTTTTTCAATAAACGGATGAACTTTACGGGCACGAACCGCAGGAACACCGCAGCCAAAGTCCAGCCCAAGACGCTCAATATCCGCTAATCTGCGGTCAACAATTTCTTTAAGTATATCCTTAGCCATCGCAAAAACCTTTGTTTCTATTTGTAGTAACAATACAATAAAGAAATGTTTCTGTCAATAGTAACAAAATTATTAACCGCTATTTTATTATATCCAGTGATTTTCTCTGATATTTAGGGAGGAATTTTTTCTTAGCACCATTTTCAAACTGAATTATAGCAACAACTTCGCCTTCTTTAAGTTCACACTTTTGAATTACGCCGTAGCCATAATCATCATGATAGATTTTTGTGCCTTTTTTGTATTTTTTAAGAACCGCTTCTTCTTCGGCAGATACAGGCTCAGAAGAATGAACATCAAACTGAGAACCTTCGATATGCTTTCCAATTCCGGCAAAACGTTCCTGAGCAGCAGACTTTTTAAAGCTGAATGGAATCTGACCAATCATTGTAAAAGCTGATGAAGCTTCGCTAATAAAAGGACTTGGGCGCATAAACTGAAGACTTCCGTACATATAACGGCTTGCAGCACTTGTTACAAAAAGCTGGTTTCGGGCACGGGTTATTGCAACATAAAAAAGGCGACGTTCTTCTTCCAGTTCTGCCCCAGTTTTATCAATGCGAGGAAAAATACCTTCTTCAAGCCCGGTAATAATTACATTATTGTACTCAAGACCTTTAGTGTTATGAATTGTTATAAGAGTTACAGCATCATCTGCAACTTCACCTTCTGAAAGTTCAAGAGTACGGTCAAGATTAATGGCATCCAGAAATTCTGTAAGGCCTTCCAGCGTACATTCATACGGAACGGCACTGTTTACAAGTTCTTCCAGGTTTGCAAGACGCTGAGTTCCTTCAATTTCATCACTAGCTTTGTGATATTCATCAAGACCAGAAGTTTTTATTACGCGCTCAATAAAATCAGAAAGATGAAGTTCAGAAGAATCCCCTTCCCCCTCTGACGATTTTAAAAATCCGTCCAACTCAGAAAAAATCTTACAGAAGGCTTCTGCACCTTCGCGGGCTTTTTTAGAAAGATTTGGAGCCGAATTTCGGCAGGCTTCCACAAGATTTGAATAAATAGGAGTTCCATCGGCAGCAAATTCCACCGCATTTTCCATAATCTTATCCTGAGTTTTTTCTCCAAGTCCGCGGGAAGGCTTATTTACAACACGACGGAAAGAAATTTCATCTCGAGGATTTGCACAAAGTGCAATATAGGCAAGAGCATCCTTAATCTCTTCTCGCTCATAGAACTTTAAAGAACCAACAACAACATAAGGAATCTTACGGTGAAGGAATTCTTTTTCAAAATTAAGCGACTGTGCATTTGTACGATAAAGAATTGCCCAATCAGAATATTTATCTTTGCCCATTACTGATTTTGCAATCATATCGGCACAGAAAGTTGCCTCAGAATTCTGACTGTCCAAAAACGCAAGCACAGGTTGAGAGCCTTCGCCACGATCTGCAATAAGAGTTTTTCCAAGACGATTCTGATTTTTACTAACAACAACGTCTGCCGCATGAAGGATTTTAGCCGTAGAACGATAATTACGTTCAAGACGGATAATTTCTGTTCCAGGAAACTTCTTAGGGAAAGAAAGAATATTTTCTACTTCTGCACCGCGGAAGTGATAAATTGACTGGTCATCATCACCTACAACGCAGACATAATTTGAACATTCGGAAGCACCATCTCCATATCCAGACAATTTTTGAAGCAGCTTGTATTGCGCAATATTCGAGTCCTGATACTCATCAACCATTATAACTTTAAAGCGCGAATGAATATAATCTGCAATTTCTGGATGTTCATCCATAACGCGGACAGGCAGCATAATCAAATCACCAAAATCCGCGTTTCCTGTTGCACGAAGACGTTCCTGATATTTTTTGTAAATCTCGTTTAAGTCAAACTCACTTCCAATGCAGCTTAAATCATCTTCCGGAAAAAGACAGTAATCCTTGGCAAGAGAAATCTGATGAGCCGCAATTTTAGCCTCTTTTGTACTTAGTGATGGAACGGCTTTTTTAACAATAGTTTCCATATCGCCGTCATCATAGACAGTAAAGTTTGGATCAAGACCAGCCTGTTCGGCATATTTTCTTAAAAACCAAGAACCAAAAGAGTGAAAAGTTCTTATCTGGGCAGAAGCGGCGCGTTCGTCCATTGCAACAGCACGTTCGCGCATCTCGTTTGCAGCTTTCTTTGTAAAGGTAACCGCAAGAATTGTCCACGGCTCAATATTTTTTTCACCAATAAGATAGGCAATTTTTGTTGTAATTACGCGAGTCTTACCAGAACCAGCACCCGCAAGAATCAAAAGCGGACTGCCTTCATGCTTTACAGCGGCAAGCTGCTGCTCATTGAGTACAGAAAGATACTTTTCTAAGGTCTCGGTCATAAGCGTCCCTAGGAAATAAACTTCAAATCAGAATTCTTAGGAAATTCCTTTACAAGAGAAACAAAGCGGGCATCCAAGTCTACGCCTGTGCTGGCAAGAATCTGAACTTTTATTACGTTACCAGGCTGAACAGCACGTTTTTCTTCTTCCAAATCAAGTTCATAACGGATAACAATGCTGCCATCTACTTCCGGAGCCTGGAACCAGCCACGTCCAATTGCAAGGCCACCGTCTTCTTCGCCAGCACTGATTACTTCTTCTACAAGAACATTCACTGTCTGTCCAACAAAACGACCTAAACGCTCATTTGTAATTTCTGTCTGAAGCTGAACAAGAGCATCTGCACGAGCCTGAGCAACCTTTGCAGGAACACGAGGCTTCATGCTGTAAGCAGGAGTATCTTCTTCACGACTGTACGGAAAGCATCCAGACCAGTCAGGCTGAATTGCCTTAAGGAAAGCGCGGGTATTTTCTGCCGCAGAATCGTCTTCTCCAGGAAAGCCTGTAAGGAAAGTTGTACGAAGCATACAGTCGGTTAGTTCTGAACGGATTTTTTCTACCAGCTCAATATATTTTTTCTGAGAACCAACGCGGTTCATTGCAAGAATAGTCTTATCATCACCGCTCTGGAACGGAATGTCAAAGTAATGAACAAAGCGGGAATCGTTCTTCATTACAGAAAGAATATCTGTATTAAAATGATCTGGATGAATGTACAAAAGACGTACAATAAAATCACCTTTTAGTTCACTGATTTTCTGAAGCAGCTGACACAATGGAGACAAAACCGGATTCAAACCAGCACGAAGTTCTTTATCTTCTTCGCCAGTGCCATATGCAGCAAGATCCTGCCCAATAAGATTGATTTCGTAAACGCCCTGCTCTGTAAGTTCTCTGATTTCAGAAATAATTGAATCCATTGGGCGACTTCTAAGCTCACCGCGAATCAAAGGAATTGCACAGAATGAACAGTGATTTGAACAGCCTTCTGTAATTTTTACAAAAGCACTGCCCTTAAAGTTCATAAGCTTTTTGCGCTCACCAGCACTTACACCGCACTGGTCAAAAGTCTGAACAGCACGTTCACCACCGCTGACTTTTTTCATAAAACCAGCAATTTTTGAAAGGTCTCCGTTTCCGAATACACCGTCAAGTTCCGGCATAGAATCATAAAGGTCGTTTGCATATCGTTCTGCAAGACAGCCTGTAAGCACAATTTTTGCTTCTGGATAGGCTGCTTTTACATCGTAAATTGCATCAATTGATTCTTTTTTTGCAGACTGAATAAAGCCGCAGGAATTAATGAGGATAAAATCAGCGCTGTCTGCATCAAAAACCTGTGTAAAGCCTTCGCGCTCCAGATAACCAGACATAATCTCTCCGTCAGTCTGATTTTTTGCACAACCGTGCTGATCAATAAAAAATTTGTTGTTAGTCAAGTTCAATAACCACCAGTTTATATTTGCCGTCGGTATCTTTAATCCACTTAATATCTTCAACCTGAACCTGTCCGGCAGCGCCCATATCCAAATCGTAAGAACGTGAGTTTGCAATTACAGTGAATTTTACACCGTTACTGTTAGAAATCCAAAGACGGATTCTGTTGTGTGGAGTAGCTGTAAACACATCACCTTTTGCAAAATATCCTTCTACAGACTTTGAATTGTCTACACGGTCTCGGAAAAGACACGAATCGCGGAAACTTGCATTAATTGTAAATGGATAAGCGCGGTTATCTTCAATAAGTACACGCTGAATTTTCTTCTGATTAACTTCGCTTGCGGCTTCAATTTCTTCCATATCAGAGTCGCTCATACCGGTGACCTGAGCAAGAGCACCGTGACGCAAAAGAACACTAACTTCTGCACCACGAGCTTCATCGGTCTGAGAAATGTCAGAAACATAAACAATCATGTCCGAAACATTATCGCCGTCAACATCAAGTTCTGACTCTTCTGAAAGTTCTACATAATAAGTTCCGCTTGGCATTGCAAGACCAAATGTATTCAAAGTGCTGCTTACTGTTACAACAATCTGACCATTGTTATCAGACGGAACAAGAAACTGATCTCCTTTGTACACGCGCTGGAAGAATTTTTTATCTGAAAGTTCAAAAACGTTATTTCGTTTAGCACCAGAGATTAAAACATTATCATCAGTTACACGGTATTTTTTTACAATTAAAAGTCCAGAAATAATTCCAATAATGCAAACAAGAAGCGCAATCGGGACTAAAATTGGAAGAATATTTTTTGTAGGATTAATCGGCTCGTAAAGGCCTTCTGGCACGCCAGATTCCTGCAATTCTTTATTGTGATAAAGTTTGAGCACGTATTCAGGATCAAGATCAAGATAAAGAGCATAATTACGCAAAAATCCTTTAAGATAAGCAGCTCCAGGAAGAGCTGAATCATCTTCTTCTTCAAGTCCTACAAGATAACGTTTTTCTATAGAAATTTCGTGAGCAATAATATCTAAATCACCATTTTTTGCTTCACGGGTTTTCTTAAGTAATGCTCCGTAGCTTTCCATCTTTTACTCCGAGAATAAGAAATTATTGTAATTATTTGCTGATGAAGGTGCGTCGTAAATAAAACGCTGATCTGAAATATTCTGATTTAGTTTGTAGTCGTAAAAATCAAAAATAAACTCTTCTCCCTTTGGTGTAACAGCTTCTATACGACGAATAAGCTTTGTGCCCTCGTTCACACAGATTTTAATTGAACGGAAGGCTTCTGCAGCACTTTTTCTGGTAAGAACAAATTTAATAACCATCTCGTCAGAATCTGGGTCTAATGGTTCTGCATTCTGACCAGTTTCGTAAGCAACTGTGTAATAGCGGCTTAAAAGAGAAAGCCCCTGTGGAGTTGTAAGAGTGTTTGCAGAATTGTTTCCGCTTGTATTTACATCCTGCTGAAGGATTGCATTTGAACCTGGCAGATAAATTGTAAGGGTGTCACCATTAAATACAATAACCTGTTCTTCTGGATTTGTGTAATCCATTCGAACAAGGTCAGGTGATTTATATGAAAGCTTTCCTGCAGATTCGTTTTTATCTACTTTAATTTCAAAATCTACTTCGTAATCTTTAAGAGTTCCGTAATATTCGGAAATTGTCTTAAAATATGCGCTCGCTGTAGTTATACTCTGTGCAAAAAGCTGACCGGCAAAAAGGGCAGCAACAGCTAAAAGTAATTTTTTCATAGAAAATATTATATAGTATTCTCTATCTCCTTACAATGCTGTTCTCCCTTTACAATTTCGTAGAATTCCTTGCCATCCATTGTTTCTACATCTTTAAGACGGTCTGCAATGTACTCAAGCAGGGCTTTATGTTCACGGAGCAAAGCCAATACGTGCTCGTAACGCTCATTCATTACGCGGCTAATTTCTTCATCAATAAAGTTCTGAGTCTGCTCAGAGAATTCGCGAACAAGATTAGGTTCGCCGCCACGGTTACCAAGAACGCCTTTTCCAAGTGTCATGTTCTTGAACTTATCGCTCATACCATAAACTGTAATCATATCTTTGATGATTGCGGTTGCACGGGCAATATCGTTTGAAGCACCAGTAGAAATATCACCAAGAACAATTTCTTCTGCGGCACGTCCCCCAAGGCAAACGTCAACTTCGTTCATCATATCTTTGCGGGTCATGCAGAACTTTTCTTCGTCTTCTTCGCGGTACTGAGTATAGCCGCCTACACCATGGGAACGTGGAACAACTGTAATCTTGTTTACAGGAGGATGATCTGGAGTAAAGGCACCAACCAGAGCATGGCCAGTTTCATGAATAGAAGTAAGGCGCATCTGTTTTTCGTTATCTTTGCGGCTCTTCTTTTTAAGACCAATGCTTACCTTATCGATAGCATCATTAAAATCTTCCATAGTAACCTTCTTGCGGCCATTACGAACTGCAAGAAGAGCAGCTTCGTTTACAACGTTTGCGAGATCTGCTCCTGCAAAACCTGTTGTTCCGTGAGCTACAGAAGTAAAATCAACATCATCATCAAGTTTTACGTTCTTTGCGTGAATCTTAAGAACTTCTTCGCGGCCTTTTACATCAGGCTTTTCTACAGGCACCTGTCTGTCAAAACGGCCTGGACGTAAAATTGCAGGGTCAAGAACGTCAACGCGGTTAGTTGCCGCCAGAACAATAAGACCTTTATCGTTGTCAAATCCGTCCATCTCAACCAGAAGCTGGTTTAAAGTCTGCTCACGCTCATCATTACTGCTGAATCCGTTGGCGCGACTCTTTGCAAGAGCATCAATTTCATCAATAAAAATAATACAAGGTGCCTTCTCACGAGCCTGGCGGAATAAATCGCGAACGCGGCTTGCACCAACACCAACAAACATTTCTACAAAGTCTGAACCGCTTATCCTAAAGAACGGAACGCCTGCTTCACCTGCAACTGCACGTGCAAGCAGAGTCTTACCGGTACCAGGCGGGCCAACCAAAAGAACACCCTTTGGAATCTTACCGCCAATGTCAGTATATTTCTTTGGAGACTTAAGGAAATCAACAACTTCCATAAGTTCTTCCTTTGCTTCGTCTACACCGGCAACATCGTTAAAGCGTGTCTTAACCTTGCCTTCGTCAATGGCCTTGGACTTTCCGCTTCCGGTACCAAAAATGGAACCCATGCCGCTGCCCATCTTTCTGAACATAAAGACATAGAGTGCAATTATAAGGAGGAAAGGAATGCAGTTGATGAGAATCTGAAGGATTATGCCGTTCTGCCTTATGAGGAAGCGGTATTCAACACCCTGTTCATTGAGGAATTTTTCAAATTCTTCAGTATATACGCCGTTCGTCCTGTATGTGTTTCCGTTCTGCACCGGCATCCTGAGGACAGAAGCCCACCCGGACTGTGAATCGTCAGCAGAATCCTGGTCTTCGCCATAGCCGATCATGTAGGTGTCGGAAATTTCTACCCTGACAATCTTTCCGTTTTCAATATAGCTGCGGAATTCTGAAAAGGAAATGGTGCCTTCAGGCCTTGCAGCAAAGAACATATTAAAAAGCAGGATGACTGCCGTAAGAATCAAGATTATTGTCCACAGCGGCATGTGCTGCTTTGGACCGTTATTCCTGTTTTCATTTTCCGGTTCTACGGAAAGCTTAAAAAAATCGTATGGGTCGTTTGGATCACTACCGTTTTTGCGGTTATCGTTCTCGTCGCTCATCTTTACCTCAATATTCAGAACTTTGGTCGCCGCGTTCAGGGCTTCCTCATAGCATGATGTCAAATTCCAGCAGAACAGGTCGCTTTTTTAAAAGTCACCTCCAAAAAGTGCAGGTTTGCAGCTTTTAGTTTCAGAGGCTCCCTCCAAATGAAAATTGCATGCGGCTATATTATATAATATATGCATATTTTTGTCTTTAGTCGATAAAAAAATTGCACGCAATTTTAAATATTTTGTTTTTAAATTAATTTGCGGGAAATTATGAAGTTAATTACGTGACAAAAATTGGCTCCCAGCCGGTGCGGCAATCAAAAACG
>JAILHD010000110.1 GCA_024696155.1 Treponema sp.
CGTCAGCTGGAACATCAAATCCTTCTGGTTCAAGGATTGTTCCTACTTCAAAATCATCAGCAAAAATAACTTCGCAGGTGTCGTGATCATCTGCACCGCCTTTGCTTGCTGCAAGAAGCATACCGTTACTGCGAACGCCGCGGAAGTTTGCCGGCTTCAAGTTGTAAACAAGAACAATGTTGCGGTTCAAAAGCTCTTCCGGCTTATAGAACTGAACGATTGAGCTTACAATCTGGCGAGGTTCTGCGTCACCTGTATTCAAAGTCAAAATGTAAAGGAAGCTTCCACCCGGATGCTGCTCAACCTTTTCAATTTTGCTTACCTTAAGAATTACGCGGCGGCTAAAGCGTTCTGCCAGTGGTAGTTTATCGATTTCTGCCGGTGTAAGCTTTTTGTTTGAAGCAGCCTTCTTAAGTTCTTCTTCAGAAACACCTTCAACGCTTCCCAAAAGTTTTTCAAGCTTATCCTTTCCGATAATTCTCATAAAGCTTCCAAGGCGAGGGCCCTGATCTTTTCCAATCAAAGCCTGGTACAAAGCTGTAAACAAAGCCTTAGCGTCAAGACCAAGCTCAGTTGCAACAGCGTAAATTGCTTCCTGGCAGTCTTTATCAACCTGGAAAGTGTCAATCTTTGGAACAACGTCGCTCAAAACTTTTGCAACTGCCTTAGCCATATCCTGTGGCAATTTAGCCTTAGTTTCTTCCTTGCGGAGGGCAAAGCAGAACTCAGGAGCGCAGTCTGGAGCTGAATGCTGAATCCAGAACCATGCGCAGGCAATACGGCGGCGGAGGCGCTCTTCCTGCTCAGGTTTTACATCACCAAGAGAAGCAATAACCTTGTCTGCATCGCCAGAATAAATCTGCAGCAGAGTTGAAAGCATACGGATTGTAATCTGGTAAGGCATTGTTTCAGGAATCTTTCCGTCAATCTGAGAAAGCATGTAAATGCGTTTTTCTTTATTAAAGTGGTCTTCAGATTTTGCCTTGTCAATTCCGTAAACAATACGTTCAGTTTTGTCGTAGTCTTCGTAAACTTTAAGAACGTCCATATCAAAGCTGATGGCAAATTCTGTATTAGGACGGGTACCCGCAAAGAGGTAGCGCAAAACTTCAGCCTGGTAAACGTCCAGAGCATCAGGCAAAGCAATAACCTTACCCTTAGAAGAAGACATTTTTCCTGGAACTCCCTTAAGGTTTACAAAGTCATAGCGCATGGTAACAGGAGCGTCCCAGCCGTAAATGCGTTTAGAAACAAGCTTTGCTGTATCGTAGCTTCCGCCCGGAGAAATATGATCCTTTCCGCCCGGCTCGAATACTACTTTTTCTTCGTTCCATCTCATAGGCCAGTCAACACGCCAGCCAAGCTTAGCACCCTTAAATGTGCGGATATCAGCAGTTTCGCAGTGACCGCATTCGCACTTGTAAGTAATGCCGTATTCTCCGTCGTAATCAGTAATTTCAGTTGTGTCTTTGTTACACTTTCCGCAGAAAATAGCAACCGGCCAGTAAACGTCGCTGTCCTTCATTTTGTGAGCGTCGTCGCGGTATTCGTTCAAACAAGCCTTGATAACGTCGCGGTTCTGCATTGCAAGCTTCATACCTTCTGCATAGCGGTTTGCGCGGTAGCGGCTTGCCTGATACAAAAACTCCGGCGCAATACCAACGCGAGGAAGCTGCTGTTCAATATCAACCTCGTGGTGGCGGGCATAGTTTTCGTTGCGGCTTGTAGTATCCGGAACCATAGTAATAGGATAGCGCAGATATTTTTCAAGAATTTCAGGATCCGGCATGTTAGCTGGAACCTTGCGGAATACGTCGTAGTCGTCCCATGAATAAATAAAGCGTACTTTCTTACCGCGGTCACGAAGCGCGCGAACAACTAAATCTACAGTAATAATTTCGCGGAAGTTTCCCAAATGAACTGTTCCCGACGGTGTAATTCCCGACGCACAGGTGTAAGAATCCAAATCACCCTTTTCACGAATAATTTTGTCAGCCATCTGATCTGCCCAGTGGCAAAGTAAAGGGTCTTTCTTATTTTCGTTATTGTTACTCATAGCACAATATTATAGTAAAAAGCAAATATTTTGTCATTGATGGGGAATTTTTGGGCGCCTCCGTCTGTCTTCGGCAGCCGGCCGGGTGTTCCGTGGCTCGGTACTCTCGGCGTCCTCGCTCATTTTATTCGCTGTGGTCGCTGGCTTCGCCACCACTCCATACCCTGGCGCATTTTAAAGTTATATTTTTTTCTCTCCAACTGTTCATTTATTTTTTTTGTTTTTAATGTCATTAAAAAAATTTTCTATTTTTTAGGTAAACTACCTTGAAAATGTAATATATATTCATTATAAGTATAATTATAAAGTAATTTTATATTTAAACAAAAGTCGGAGAGAAAAATGACAAACCCGCTATTTATGGCAAAAGTTTCTGACAACAAAGATCCTGACGGTCTTAACCGAATACGCATTACATTTACAGACGAAGATGAGGTTGTTTCTAACTGGGTACCTTATGTTTCGCCTTTGACCGGAGACGGGACTGGTATTTCTGTATTGCCGGATGTTGATGATGAAGTTCTTGTTGCCAGCCTTGGAACAGAAAAAAGCTATTGTGTAGTTATTGGTTCTGTCTGGAGCGAGGCTGCTGCGGCACCAGAAACCGGAGAAAACTCTGACGCAGATTTGAATCAGGACGGCAAAAACTCTCTTACCTTTATAAAAACAAAAGGCGACAACATGCTGATTCTGGATGACACAGAAGGTAAGGAAAAAATCCAGATTATTCATAACAAGACAAACAGCAGGGTGGAATTTCTTGCAGAAGATAAAAAGATTTCTGTAACAACTGACGAAGAAATTGCTTTAACTTCTAAAAAGGACCTTAACATTAATGCAGAAAATATCAGCATAGAAGCAGAAAAAGAACTGAACTTCCAGTGCGAAGACCTGCAGATTAAGGCAAGTAAAGAAGTAAATATAGAAGCAAGCAAGGACATGACGCTAAAAGGCTCTGGTATTGCACTCAATTAGGGGGAGTTTTAATGGTTAGCCTGCGTATACAAAAGAAAAAACAGGAACTTCTGGAAAAATGCCCGGATCCTCGCAATCCTCTGGGAAAGATAAACTTTCAGAGAAAGCAGTATGCACTTTCGTGTCCGCCAACTTATGGAATTGT
>JAILHD010000104.1 GCA_024696155.1 Treponema sp.
GATTTTGTACCAATATTCTGGCTTTCAAGCATACGGCGGATTTCGCGGTTCTTTCCTTCAATCAAAATGATTTTGATTTTGCGGGCTTTTAAAACCTTACAGGATTTACACTTATAAAAAACGTTGTCTACGCGGACTCCGTGCTCTAAAAGTTTTGCAGTTTCTTCGCTAACATCCTGGCTTGTTTCTACGATATATTCTTTTTCTACCTGACTTGAAGGATGAGAAAGCTTTGCGGCAAAATCACCGTCGTTTGTAAAAAGAATTGCACCTTTACTGTACATATCCAGGCGGCCGACATTGTAGAGGCGCTCTGAGTATTTTTCCTTAAGGAGGTCTGCGGCTACCTGACGGCCCTTTTCGTCAGAAAGAGAGCATACAAAACCGGCAGGTTTATTCAAAAGCACATAGCGTTTTTTTTCTTCAAGGCTGATTTTTTTGCCGTCTACGCAGATTTCATCAGCAGCTGTTACCTTTGTGCCAAGCTCTGTTACTACTCTGCCGTTAACGCTTACGCGGCCGTCTAAAATTATCTGTTCACTCGCGCGGCGGCTTGCGACTCCTGAATGGGCAAGAAAAACCTGCAGTCGTACTGGCTCTGAAGTCTGGGCATTTGATAAGCCGGCGTGCGAATCATCTTTATTATTATTTGCCTTAGGGGCAGTTTTGTTCTTATTTTTGAGAAAATCGTTAGCGGGCAAGTTCGAATCTCTCCTGTTCGTCTTCGTCGAGTTTTGGAAGTTCTGAAATTGAGTTCAGGCGGAAGAGCTTTAAGAACTCTTTTGTGGTTCCAAAAAGGGTCGGGCGGCCGGCAACTTCTTTTTTACCAACTTCCTTGATAAGATTTTTTTCTATAAGCAGACGAATCATATTGTCTACGCCGACACCGCGAATCTGTTCAATTTCTGCACGGGTAATTGGCTGCGAATAAGCGATAATGGAAAGGGTTTCCATTGCAGATTTAGAAAGTTTTCCGTCGCGTTTTGAGCCATACTGTTCTTTAAGAACATCCCAGTATTCTTTTTTTGGTGTAAGGCAGTAGCCGCCTGTAATCATAGAAAGTTCAAGACCGCTTTCTTCGCCGGCAAGGCGCTCTTTTAAAACTTCAAGGCATTTTTCTGTAACTTCTTCGGAAAGCTGAGCCTTCTGTGCAAGCACCTTGGGTGGCACAGGATCACTTTCCAGGAATAAAATAGTTTCGATTAATGCGGTTTCTTTACAAAAATCCATATCTTTTACCTTAATAAAAAGTCGGCAAGCACAGCTTGCCTCTGAGCCGTTTTAACGATAATCCTAAAACCACGTTGCTCAGCAACGTATTTTTTAACGGATTTTCGCTTATCGGCTAATTTGTAGTCAATTCTTCTTCCGTTGGTACGTAACCCGCATTGTCATCGCGGGCGCATATTTTTATATCACCAAAATGGCGGTTTTGGAAGATAGTTATCATCTTAAATTTTACAGCTTCAAGAATTGCCATAAAAGCACAGATTACATCCATAGGATTTCCTGCTCTGGTAAGAAGATCTGTAAAAAGGCATTCATGTTTTTCTTCCAGAAGTTCGTTCATCAGTGTTATTTTTTCGTTTACCGAAATTTCCTCATACATATTGAGGATTTTTTCGTTGGAATACTGATGCATTACAGACTTAAACATACTCTGAAGCTTCTGTAAAAGTTCCCAGGTATCAATTTCTTCCCACATTCCGTCGGAATCATCAAATGGAAGTACACGCTGAATCTTTTTGCGTTCAAAATTCCATTCTGAATCATCTTCCTGCTCTTCCATAAGGGAAGTAAGCTTTTTAAATTTCTGATATTCAATCAGTTTTTCTACAAGTTCAGCACGAGGATCTTCTTCATCTTCATCATCGTAAGCAACTTCAACAGGAAGAAGCATACGGCTTTTCATATAGATGAGTTTTGCAGCCCAACTGTAAAATTCGGAAAGATCGCCAAGATCTGTCTGAACAGCATAATCAAGGTATTCAAGGTACTGATCTGTAATCTGTGCAATTGGAATGTCGTAAATATTTACTTTACTTTCGCGGATAAGGGCCCAAAGCAAATCAAGAGGGCCTTCAAATTCTCCAGCTTTGTATTCTCGTTTTTCTTTTACAGCAACTGCTACATCAGCATTATTTTGATTCTGTTCCATTCCGCACCACCTGATTAATATTCATTTCCCCAAATAAATCATCAAAACTCCCCAGTTTTTCTATTTCAGCTGCATTCAGGAGAGCCAGAGCCGACTTAAACTCGTCTCTAATTTTTTTATCGGAAGATTCAGCCAAAATCTCAATAGCAGGAACAAGAACAAAAGCCCGTTCTTTTACTCGCGGATGCGGAATTTGAAGATCCGGCGTATCTATTTTTATGTCCCCAAACAGTTCAATATCAATATCAAGCGAGCGAGGACCAAAGCGGATTTCTTTTGTACGGTCACGGCCAAAATCCGCCTCTATTTTCTGCGTTATTTTTAACAGATTTTCAGGTGTTGTTCCATCCGCCACAAAACCAACGGCTGCCATATTATAAAAATCATCCTGATCTTCTACATACATGGCGCGGGTTTTGTATACGGAAGAAAATTTTGCGCCTTCAAGGACATTGTTCAAACGCTCCACTGCCCCTCTCAAAAGTTCAAGCGGAGTTTTTCCAGAGAAAGTTCTGTTTGAGCCAAGTCCAAGTAAAACGCGAATCATTTTTAGAAAAGACCTTCCTGTGCAGATGGTGCTGCAGGCTCAGCCTTTTTTGCAGGCTTTTTTGCCTTTGCCGCAGCGTCAACCGGAGTACCGTCCTTGTTTTTAAGAACTTGTCCCGGAAAAACTTCTGCACGGATTTTTTCTTCAATCTGAGCTGCAATTTCAGGGTGCTGTTCAATAAAGGCAACGGAATTTTCCTTACCCTGACCAATTTTATCTTCACCCATTGTGTACCAGGCACCGCGTTTATCTACGATTCCGTGTTTAACTGCAGAATCAAGAAGGGATGCAGTTGCATTAATACCTTTTCCAAAATAAATATCCAGTTCACATTTTCTGAACGGAGGCGCAACTTTGTTTTTAACAACCTTTACGCGAACACGGTTTCCGATTGCATCATCATCACCTTTACCGTCAATTGTTTCAACTCTACGGATTTCAAGGCGGACAGAAGAATAGAATTTAAGAGCCTGACCACCTGTTGTTGTTTCCGGATTTCCAAACATTACACCAATCTTCATACGAATCTGGTTGATAAAAATTACAATACAGTTTGATTTTCCGATGATGGCAGTAAGTTTACGCAAAGCCTGGCTCATAAGACGAGCCTGCATACCCATTACAGCATCACCCATCTCACCTTCAATTTCTTTTTCTGGCGTAAGGGCTGCAACAGAGTCAACTACGATTACATCTACTGCGCCGCTGCGCACGAGGTTTTCTGTAATTTCAAGGGCCTGCTCACCAGTATCCGGCTGGCTGACCCAAAGTTCATCAATATTTACACCAAGATTTTTAGCATAAACAGGATCAAGAGCGTGTTCTGCATCAACAAAGGCTGCAACGCCGCCAAGTTTCTGAGCTTCTGCAATTGCGTGCAAAGCAAGAGTTGTTTTACCTGAACTTTCAGGTCCATACATTTCAATAATTCGACCACGAGGGTAACCGCCAATTCCAAGGGCTTCATCAAGAAGAATGGAACCAGACGGAACAACATCAATGCCAGAAGCATTAGCCTTGTCGCCAAGCTTCATAATTGCGCCCTGTCCGAACTGTTTTTCAATCTGAAGACGAGCCGCCTCCAGAGCCTTCATTTTCTCCGCGTTATCCATCGGAGCGTTTGTATTAACTGACATTTAGCCACCTTCCTCCCTGTTTATAATATGGCCGAGACTATTAAGTTTTGACAAAATTTTGCAAAAATTTTTTAACAAATTTACAAAATATTCGTGAACATTACAAGTCGTAAGACAAGTAGGTTTACATTCTTTTTACAGTCTGATAAAGAGACCTGCCCTTTACCGTAACGTTCGTTCCGCGAACTTCAAGCTGACCTAAAATCTTTACGTACTGGTCGCTTTCTACATTTGGAACAACTTCAAAGCGCACAAGAACAGTTCCTTCGTAGTGACGAAGCTGTTCATCGCCAATAATCAAATCGCAGGAATAAGAACCGTCTTCGTAAGTATTTGCATTAGAAACTTTTCCACCCCAGCTGACCCAGCAGCCAGAATAAAGAGAAGGATTTTCTTTTACACTTGCAAAGTCGGGAACATCACGAATGGTATCAAAATCTGGAATTTCAAAATAAGTTGATAAAACACGCGCCTTCTGCTTAATTGCGGTGGAGGCATTTGAATTTGAAAGTCTGTTTACCTCTATCTGAGAAGCGTTATCGCGGTGCTCCTGAAAATACTGTATTGCGGCAGAATAAGTTTTAGAAATATCTTTATCAGACATGATAAACTGATATGTCTGACCAGATAAATCACTTTCTTTTGCGTCTTTTTTTTCTTCATCAGAAAGTTCAAGAGCCGTTAAATCTGCGCGCGAGGCATTATAGGTCTTTCGCCCCGGAAAAAGCACAAAAAACAAAGCACAGCCAAGAATACAGGCAGCAGCAGGCAATGCAATGCTCAATACACGATCCGTATTTACACCAAGCGGCGGATAAAACTGTTCTATGCGGCCAGTGTCTACCCAGCGGCAGATTGTATCGTAATCACCATGAGTGCGGATAAACTCTATTGCAGAATCGGCAGTTTTATTCTGAGGGTCATTTTCTTTAATTTCCAGATAATATTGAAGGGCACGATCAGTTTCTCCACGGCGCAAAAAGATTGCAGCCTGACCTAAAAGCAGATCTGAATCTGTCATTCGTAAACGTCTTGCATGCTGAAAATACGAAGAAGCTGCCCCTATATCTCCAATATAAAGACATGCAATTCCGAGTTTTAAATAATATTCAAAATGTTCCTGATAGGTGTCCGCCTTGTCTTCCAAAAGTTTAATAGCCATTGAAAAACGACGGCGGCTCATATAGTTCCATGCAACTGTAAGAGTATCCTGACGCATAACTTAGATATTATAAACCTAAAACCTCTAAAATTGCATCCAGTTCTGCGTTAAGTTGGAAAATTTCTGCACGGTTTAACGACGGATCATCTTCTTCCAGCGCAATAATCCGGTCTAAAAGACTCTGAACATATTCTGGTGTAAGCTGCTGATCTGTAAATTTATTAGGATTAATCGTTGTTTTTTTCTTTTTTGAAAATTTCTTTTTAGGAAGAACAACTTCCTTTTCGCCTTCTTCTTCAGTTTGAGGCTGAACTTCTACTTTTTCTTCCTTAGCAGAAACTTCTTCTACCTGAACAGGAACAACCTCTGCCACATGCTCAGAAGGTGCTTCAACAACATCATCTTCTTCTACATCCTCTACAGTTTCTACATCTTCTTCTGATTCATCCTTTGGAGGATAAATATAATTTTCACCACGAAGTTTTTCTGTATCTGTTCCAAACGCAAGATAGAAAATGCACTTTCCGCTTTCATCCGGATTAAGTTTGAATGTTGGCCATACAACTTCTACAGCAGAGTTATTGTAGGCAAAAACTGAATCAAACTGGCGGTAGCTGTACATATTTGGAAGCCATTCGTTTTTATTAAAGGTAGAATAGTTTCCAAGTGCAACGGCTTCCGGCGCTGTACAGTCTGCCCCAAAAAAGAACATCTGCATTGCAGCATTAGGATTACGGCTTATAATTCCTTTTTCATTTTCCATTTTTTTATAGAGAACTTCATGCTTTACAGGCATTCCCGCCCCTGTGTAAAAATGGAAATCATTTGTTTCGCCAAGAATGGTATCTAAAACTGCTTTTAAGGCAAGCTCCCGAGTCTGAGTAGTTTTGTTAGTAACGGTTGCAGTTACCTTTACCATATCTGACTGACCGCGTTCTTCTGAAGGAAAAATCATAAATTCAAGAAGCACTTCGGCAGTTCCGGGAACGTTATAGGAAATTCTTAAGCCATGTTCACTAAGTGAATAACCAGGCTTTACAGTTCCATCATTAATAAGCTTTATGATTTTATTATTTGATTTAAGGTAGAAGGCACTGGAAGTAAATTCATTTGCAGTAGAAAAAACAGGTATAAGCTTATCTTCTGAATTTCTTACGGCAATATTAAAGCTTCCTACCCTCTTTTTATAGCGAAGAACAACAAGCCCGTTACTTACTGGGATTGGTTTTCTGGCTTCTACCCAGTTTTCAATTTCTTTACGAGCAGGAGCCTGCACAGGCATTCCGTTCTCAGAAGCTTCTTCGCCAGCAGCGGCTGCATCAGCATTACCAGCGCTTTCAGTTTCTGCTGCAGCTTCTTTCTGTGAAGGCGCCTTATCAGAAACTTTTGTGCTTTTACAAGAAGAAAAACACAATGCAAAAAGAGAAAAAATAACTGCAATTCCAGAAAGTTTTATAATCTTCATAGTCTTACTCTTAATACTCTTCTACTTCTTCATCCTGCTCAGAAAGTCGTTTCTGAGCATCTATAGCCTTCTTACGAAGCAAACGAACCTGATCGCGGGTTTCGTTGTATGGCTCTGCATTAGGCACATCTACACCATCTTTATAAGAAACTGAATTATAAGAAGACGCAGAATAAGCCTTAGAATCTTTCAGCATCTGAAGCTGGCCTTCCAGATCTCTTATCTGACGCTGAAGATTCTCATTTTCCTGCTGAGCTTCTGCAAGTTTCTGGCGGGTACGCTCAACAGCATCAAGATTATACATTTTAAGCTGACGTTCATACTCTTCTTTTGCAGAAAGATATTCTTCTCCAGTCTGTTTTAATAGATAAAGAAGTTTTTCTTCGCGCTGGCGCTGCATGATTGAATCAAGCTTAAACTGAGCTTCCGGCTTTTTTACGCAGGAAGGATATTCTTCTACAACGCGCTCATAAATCGGGCGGGCTTCGTCATAGCGGTAACCGGCATAAAGCGACTCTCCAATATAAAAAAGTGCCATGGGATACAAATCACACTTTTCGTTCTGATGGCAAAAATCGCTTAAAGCTATGATTGATTTTTCGTATTCACCAAGATTGTAAAGAAGTTTTCCTTTATAAAACTGAACCCGAGGGTAGTAAACTGATTGTTTATAGTTTTCTAGATAAAAATCGCAGTCGTCGAGGGCATTTTTATCATGCCCCGCATTTATTTCTGAAGCAATTAACATAAAGTAAGAATCGGGATTGCAGTTTTCTGGATATGCCACGGCTTTTTTTAGCATAAAAACCGCTGTTGTCCAGTCTCCCTGGGAATAAGCCCTGCAGCCTTCTACAAACGCAGCAGAACCACTGCCACTTGTACCAGCCGCACCAAAAAGAGCTGAACCAGTAAATAAAGAAAATCCCAAAACTGCAATTACTGCGATTCTACTTTTCATTCTAACTCCACTTTAACGAGCCGTTAAAGAACGAAGAGCCGGAAACAATCACATCTGCTCCTGCGTCAATTACAGACTTAAGTGTATCGTTATTTACACCACCGTCAACAGAAATCAGATAGTTATAATTATTTTCTTCCCTAAGTTTTTTAAGCTCACTTATCTTCTTTAAACAAGATGGAATAAGTTTTTGACCACCGTATCCCGGGTTAACGGTCATCACTAATATAATATCGGCACATTCAAGGATTTCCTTTATTGAAGAAACTGGAGTTGAAGGAACTATTGAAACCCCAGCCTTTTTTCCAAGCTCATGTATATGCTGAATAATTCTATGTGCATGGACAGCTGCTTCAATATGGAAGGTAATCCAGTCGGCACCAGCTTCCGCAAAAGTCTGAATCTGAGTTTCAGGATGCTGAACCATAAGATGAACATCAAAAGAAAGCTTTGTAAGCTTACGGATTGAACGCACAACAGGCTGACCGTAAGTGATTTCTGGAACAAAATCTCCGTCCATAACATCAATATGAACTACAGAACCATTATTATCTTCTATCTGCTTAATAGCTTTTTCCAAGCTGCTAAAATCGGCCGAAAGCAGAGACGGCGCTAATACAGGAGTTTTCATTTGATTCCGATTTTATACTTTTTTAACGGCTTTTTCCATAATTTTTACAGATGCCAAAACAACGGGTTAAAAGTTAACAAAAAATTATACTTGACACATAAGCAAATGTGCTGTATAAACTTTACCCCGCTTTTACTTATTTTTCAGTTGATTAATTTTTTTATCTCATATAAAATGAATTTAATAGGATTATGGAGACAGAAACAAAAGCCGGACTAAAAAAAGTAATTCAGCTTTTTGAAGACGGCCAGCCCGAACAGGCACAGAAGGTTATCAGTGATCTCTTTGAAATTGATATTGAATCAAAAGAGGTTGCTTATGCCAATAAGTGCTGCATCTTCTGGATTGATGCCATTAAACGTTTACAGGACTCAGAAGATTCCTATGTGCAGAGCGAAAACATTCTTTCGGAATGGCGGGCATTTCAGAATTTCATATCCCATGAGACATTTGTATACGAACCGGTTCTTTATGCTGTTCAGAAAGGATTTTTTTCTTCGGCTCTCTTTCAATTTTTAAAGATTGTTGACGGAATAAAAGATTCGTTCCAGCGTGCAGACATCTACAGAAAAGCCGGAATCTGCTACAAAAAGCTTGGGGATTTTGAAAACGCACGAAACTGTCTTACAGAAGCAAACAATACGCATCCTAACCTGGCTTCGGTTCTTGCAGAACTTGCAGACTGTTATTCACTTTGCGGAGACGACAGGGTTGGAAAAGTTTTGTTTAGAGAAGCGTTTTTTAAAGCACCTGAATTCATTGAACTTGATTTTCTGGATTCGGAACTTATCAAATGTCTGATTACCCAGACACGCGACAAAGGCTTTGAAAACAAGGAGCAGCTTTACTGGATTCCTGTTTACGGAACTTTGAATGGGGTTTTCAACATAAAAAGGGAACTCACTTCTCAGGAAGCAGGACAGCTTAGAAAAAACATTTATGCAATGGAAAACGAGTTTAAAGATCCCGCTTGTAATACAAAAATTCTCGTTCCAAAGATGCTGAACCATTATTTTTGGCTGATTGATCACTATGTTCTTTCTCACGAAAGTGCAGCAAAAATTAATGAAGTTCTATTAAAGATCAAATTATTGGACTCTTCGATTTACGAAGCGTACATTAAATAAATACAAGGGTTTGTTTATCACAATGAATTCCAAAACTGGAGTTTTATAGGAGTTAGTACTATGGCAGATTTAATTCAGTCAGTAGAGGACATGCTTAAAGAAGCAACTTGGACCAGAGCCACTATAAGCAATTACAAAGAAAGTGACATTAAAGAGCTGGCTAAGATTTTGGAGCAGGCAAATAACGAAAACTGCGTAGATCAGATTTATGATATTTGTGCAGAGCAGCTTGTTCACTCAAAAGACAGCATCATTGCTCTTTACATTTGCGGTATTACAGATTTGAAAAAAGGCGTCCTTGATAACTCTAACCTAGAAACCCTTGTAGATATCTTCCTTAAAAATCATAAAGAGAGTGTTGTTGAATCTTTATGTGAAGATATTCTTAGCGACGACAGCACAAACCGTTTTGCTCTTAGAACTCTTGCAGACTGCTATGCAGCAGATCCAGATAAAAAAGACAAAGTTTGGGAAATCTATGCAACTTTGGTAAAAGTTGATTTTGAAGAAGCCCTTCTTGCTAAAGTTTTGGGTGAACATTTTGAATCAGCTTCTAAAGAAGATCCTGCAAACGAAAAAGTTCTGATGAAGACTGCCATTGAATACTATAAAAAAGCAATTCTTCGCTTTATCAATCAGAACAACTACAATGGCGTAAAAGAAGTTTGGACAAAACTTATTGAACTTATGCCAGGTGAATTTGACTTCTTCCAGTTGCTCCGCCGTAAAATTGCAAAATCAATGGGCGAAACAAAAACTACAAACCTTATGCAGGATTTGTATGAATGGTACAAGGCTAACAAAAAATGGAAGATTGCCATTACAATTCTTAAACAGAATCTTGAAGTTGATCCTAAAGATACATGGGCACGCAATCAGATTATTGACTGCTACCGTGGCCGCTACGAAGGTCACTCTCAGCTTGAAAACTATATCCGCTCTTCAAATCTTGGACAGAGCTACCGCAACGTATTCGAAGCTATCAACGACTTTGAAAAACACATTGCATTTGATAAGGGAAGCTTTGTTTTCCATCGCAACTGGGGTGTTGGTAGAATCCGCAAGCTTGACGGCGATTCAATCGAAATCAACTTTGGTAAAGTAGCTGGAATTAAGAGCATGAAGCTTTCTATGGCTGTAACAGCTCTTAAACCTCTTTCTAAAGACCACATCTGGGTTCTTAAGGCTACAAAAACAAAAGAAGACCTTATTAAGATGGTTAAGGGTTACAAAGAAGACGGAAAAGAAAAGTTCGGTACTGAATGGACTCTTAAAACAATCATCAAGAGCTACAACAACAACTGTGACTTTAAACACATTAAGGCAGAACTTGTTCCTTCAATCCTTTCTACAGGTGAATGGACATCATGGAACCAGAAAGCAAAGAAGATTCTTGATTCAAATGCAGAATTTGGTGTAGATCCTAACGATATCAACATGTACACAGTACGTGAAAACGAAATAACACCAGAAGAAAAAATGTCTAACGAATTTAAGGCTCAGAAGCAGTTCTTTGCCCGCGTAGACATTTTGATGAAGTTCTTCTACAACGACATTACTGACAATACTAGCGATTACTTTGCAGAAATGTACTCGTACTTTACAAGTTACCTCAAGAACATCAGCAAGGTTGATGAGCAGGTTCTTGGCGCTTACCTTGTTGCAAAAAGAATTGGAACAGAAGACAAAACTTATGCAATTCAGATTCCACAGACTTTTGCAGACCTTTACAACAGAATCGAAGATCCTCGTGTAATTTACGAAGATTTGAAAGATACAAAGAATACAAGCCTTCGTGCAGACTTTATCAGCTGCATCAGACTTCTTCCTGACTGGCACACACAGTACATCAGAATGTTCCCAACTGTATTGGACATGAAGATGCTGGACACTCTTATTAAAGACGGCTACACAGAAGAAGTTCAGAAGTTCATCAAAGTTGCATTCGAGCAGTTCAAGGACTACCGTGAAGCAGTTTTGTTTATGTTCAAAGAATGCCAGGACAAAAACTGGTACCAGGAAGCTGGCGTAAGCTACGAAAAACAGCTTATTACTTTGATTAACATCATTCAGCTTGCAGAAAGAGAGATTCTTAACCACGTTCACTCTACAGAGAACAAAAAGATTAAGAAGACTGCTACTACCCTGCTCTTCAAAGACGATGCATTGTTCAAGTTCATGTTCAGCGGTGACGAAAGCACTGTAGTTAAGATGTACACATTGATTGATGATACACCATTTGATGATCCAGCAGCTAAGTCTCAGACTCGTAACAAGATTTTGGAAAAATACCCAGACTTTAAGTTCCGTGTATCAGAAGAAAAATCTAATGCACAGGCTAAAGGTATGCTCGTTACAGCTAAGAAACTTGAAGAAAAGAAAGCTGAACTTGATAACATTCAGAACGTACTTCTTCCTGAAAACGCTAAGGACGTTGCAGAAGCACGTGCTAAGGGCGACTTGAAAGAAAACGCTGAATACAAAGCAGCTCGCGAACAGCAGCATATGCTTACTCTTAAAGTTCAGACTTTGCAGTCAGAAATTGCACGTGCTGTAATTTTTGACCCTACAACTTCTACAACTTCTGTAGTTTCTTTTGCAACTGTTGTTACACTTACAAACAACGACACAGGAAAAGACGAAGTATTTACAATTCTTGGACCTTGGGAATCAGATCCAGACAACAATGTTATTTCTTACATGTCTCCGTTCGGAAACGCAATTCTGGATAAAAAGGTTGGAGATACAGCAGTATTTACAATCAATGACCACAAGAATAACTACACAGTAAAATCTATTAAAAAGGCTACAAACTACTAATTTAAGCGCTTTTTAATATTAGTATCTGGCAGGCTGTTCGGGGACTTCCTGGGCAGCCTGTTGTTTTATATAGGGGGGAAAGTAACTGATGTCTGACATTTCTACAAAAATTATTGAACTTTTGCCGACTGCCTATGTTATTCCAGGACTTACAAACGTCGGAATCATTACAGAAAAACGCTGTGGTAAGACAGATGTTTACATGATTGACTCAGGCACCACAGAAATTGACGGCGAATATATTCTTTCTATCTTAGATACTTTTTTTGAACAGCGTGGTGAAAAATATAAAATTAAGGCCATCATTAACACACACGGGCATACAGACCACACAGGTGCCAATCACTATATTCAAAAAACAACAGAATGCGACATATGGATTGCAAATCTGGAACGTCCTTATATAGAAAATCCTGTCTTGCAGGCAACAGACATCTGGGGTGGAACACCTCCGCACGAGATTCAGACAGCATATTTTAAGCCTCAGCCTTCGAAGGTAACCAAAATAATTGAAGAAGAAGACTGCATTAAATTAAGCGGCGGAAGATTCATAAGCTTTGTAATGCTTCCAGGCCATAGTTTTGAAATGACTGCAGTTGTTTATTCTGATAAAGCCGGAAAAAAAGTCGTTTTTGCAGGAGACGGAATTTTTACCCGCGATGAACTTTCCAAGCACTGGATTCCATATATGGCTCATCCATTTAAGTTTATGGAGTCTTTGGATAAACTTTCAAAACTTGAAAACGTTGAATGGTGTATTCCAGGGCACGGCGATTTTATAAACCGGAATCTAAATGAAACAATAGAAATGGATACTTTAGCCATTCTTGAAACAAAGCAGCTGCTTTTGAACCTGCTTTCTAAGGGAAGAAAAACCAGCGGGGAACTTTTAAAGGATGTTGCAGATATAAATGAAATAAAATTAGGATTTGGCCAGTCCGTATTAATACGAAGCACGCTCAAATCCTATTTAGCAGCCCTGCATGACCAGGGCCTTATTAAAGTAATTATAGAAGATAATACCTTCTACTGGTATATAGCTTAGTCTTCAAAAGCTTTTACAATTGCTTCTCCGCTTGAAGTTCCAATGCGGTTTGCACCAGCTTTAATCATATCCAAAGCAGATTCTGCACTTCTTACACCACCAGAAGCCTTTACTCCCATATCGTTTCCAACAGTTTTACGCATAAGAGCAACATGAGCTGCAGTTGCACCGTTTGGAAGAAGTTTTCCGTCCTTATCTTTAAGGATTGCAAAACCTGTAGAAGTCTTAACAAAATCTGCACCAGCTTTTTTAGCACAAAGACAGCAGTTTTCAATCATTTTGTCGTCAAGATAGCAGGTTTCAAGAATTACTTTTACACAGATATGTTTGCCAAGTTTTTTACCTTCTGCCTTAGCAGCATCAACAACAGCAGCAATATCTGCTCCAACTTCTGAATAACGACCGTCTACAGCAGCACCAACATTGATAACCATATCAACTTCGGTAGCACCTTTCTGAACGCAAACAGCGGCTTCGTAAGCCTTAACTTCTGAGGGTGTAGCACCAAGAGGAAATCCAACTACAGTACAAACATTTACAGAGGAACCTTCCAAAAGTTTTGCAGCAAGTGAAACGTAACTTGGATTAATACAAACTGATGCAAAACTGTACTCCTTTGCCTCTGCACAAAGTTTTTCAATCTGAGAAACAGTTGCCTGCGGTGCAAGCAATGTGTGATCAATATAAGATGATATTTCGTGTTTATTCATAATTCTATTATATAGAAAACGGTTGCCGAAATAAAGTTCTTAAGGTATATTTATTGGAGAACTTGTCTGGCAAAATCACCAAGTTTTTATAGGAGCAAAACTATGGCATTCAAAATTAACGACAGTTGTGTAAACTGCGGTACATGCGAACCAGATTGTCCAGTTGGAGCAATTTCAGAAAGCGGAGACAAAAGAGTAATTGACGCAAATGCTTGCATCAGTTGCGGAACTTGCGCTGCTGAATGTCCAGCAGAAGCAATTGTAGAAGAGTAATTTCGTTTTTCGATTTTACCAAAAGACAGGTTCTCTGGCAGGAATCTGTCTTTTTTATTTTAAAAACATAAGTTATTATTTATATAAACGATGAATAAAAAGTTTCTTCTTGCTGTAATCTTTTCAATTTCTTCTCTTTGGGCACAAAGCAAAATAAAGCCGGTAATAATAGAAAAAAATACACTTCCTCAGCTAGACAGTCTTCAGGCATATTTATATATAGAAGACGGTGAATCAAAAAAACAGATAAAAAACGAACAGTTCAATCAGTACACTACAATTGTAGAAGACAACAGCAAAGCTGTTATGGCAGGCCGTGAACCAGAATTTCTTTTTTTTAAGTACAAGGTTGCAGAAAGATTTACGGTGCTGGAACTTTGCGCCCGCTGCAATATTAATTACGACACAATAATCACGCTTAATTCAATTGCCAGTAAAGATGATGTAATTAAAGGCGAAACTCTTATTATTCCAACCGTTCAGGGACTTTTTATCCCGCTTGATAAATGCCACAACGCAATAGAAACACTTTTACAGCAAAATTATAAAAATCAAAACTTAACAAATCCAATCTTATACTTTACAATTGAAGGACGAAGTTTTGTATTTTTGCAGGGCAAAAGGCTTAGTCCAACAGAACGGGCCTTTTATCTTGATTCCAGTTTGAGACTGCCGCTGGATGAAAATTCTTTTTATGTATCTTCTGAGTTTGGTTCCCGAAAGAATCCTCTTTCAGGTCAGATTAAAAATCACAATGGAATTGACCTTGCAGCCGAAGAAGGAACTCCTGTCTATGCCGTAAAAGACGGAGATGTGGCTTATACTGTTAGTAACGACCCCACATTCGGGAACTACATCATTTTGAGCCATGATTTGGGAAAACAAAGCAGTGTTTACGCCCATCTTTCCAAAATCTTTGTTGAACAGTACAGCTTTGTAAAAAAAGGAACAATCATCGGACTTGTGGGACACACAGGAATGGCGACAGGGGATCATTTACACTTTGAAATCCGCAAGGGTGGAAAAGCCTTGAATCCGCGTGAAAAGTTAAATTTTAAATAGGATGTAATGAAGACAGGTTTGAAGCTCAAAAAACTATCTTTCCTCTTTTTATTTCCGATGGTAGTTTTACCGGCGGAATCTGAGCTTTTTGCAGAATCATTTAGAACAAGTAAACTTCATTACGCAACAATAGAACAGACTTTGGATTTTGAAACTCAAAAATCACTTGGCACAAACGAGGCTCTTGCAATAAAACTGCCTGAAAACCGCAGATTTATAGAAGGCATTGAAGTAAAATTTGACATACCAGAAGACGTTGCTTACTGGCAGGACTGCGTTGCATGTTCTGTTTACGATAAAATAACGCCTTCTCCATCTGAAAGTCAGATTGACTATTCGGGAGACAGAAAGTTTGTAAGTACTTTTCCAAGCAGACTTTCGTGGGTGCTTCAGATTCCTTTAAAACAGACAACTCTATTAAAACAGAATCAGTACACCACCCTTATGGACGTTACAGATTTTTCTGATGGTGTGATTTTTATCCGACTTCAGCCAGTTATGAAGGGTGTACCAGAAGAAACTCTTGCAGCAATAATAAAAACTTCTATTAAACCGATTCTTTCTGATCAGGGGGAACTAAAAGTTTCTCTTACAACTTTAAGCGGTAAAAAACCTGAACAGTGCACTGTCTATATAGATGAAAAACTTACAACTCTTTCTAAAGAAAATACAATTCTTTTAGAAAAAGGCGTACACGACGTTTCTGTAACTTCTACTTCTTACCGTAACGAAGTCCGCACAGTGCGAATTGACCAGGCAAAAACAACTGAACTTAAAATTGAACTTAAAAGCATTGAACCTGCAATTTTTGTAACAGCTCCAGAAGGTTCAGCAATTTTTCTGGATGACAAGCCGTTTAAAAATCTTGGCAAAGAATACATAATTTCAGAAGGAGAGCATAAAATCCGGTTTACAATCGGTGATTATGAAATTACACGCACACTTTCTGTAATTAAAGGCAAATCTTATAAAATCAACTGCTCTGTAGACCTTCAGATTGAAGAAGAATAAATTTTGCAAAATTCCTTAAAAATCCTTTTTTAAATTAAAGTTTTTGCCACTCATACCCGATATTATAAATGTCGGGAACATTTTCCCCTCCCACCCATGTTCCCGACTGCCTGATTAAGGCATGGCGCAGATACATTCTGCGCCTTTTTTTTGCCCTTTTCGTATATTCAAAAAAACTGTATAATTTCTTCTATTATGAAAAAACTTTTAAAAGCTCCAATCATAATCTCTGGTGTCTTATTTTTCTTTGCAATCGGCATTGGCGGAGCACTTGGAGCATCACTTGCTGCAACTAGAAACATCATAAACTCTGAATACATTACAGAATTTGAAACAGCACTTCCTACAAAACTGCTGGATATAAACGGAGAAGTAATTACTGAATTTGCTTCTGATGAAAAACGCGAAATCATTGCTTTTAAGGATTTGCCTCAGCACCTTGTAGATGCACTGATTACCCGCGAAGACCGAATATTCTTTTCACACAACGGTTTTAACCTTAAAGCTATCTTCCGTGGCGTGTTCGGTATTCTTACAGGCCGATCTCTTGGTGGTGGTTCTACCCTAACCCAGCAGATTGCAGGAACCCTTTACTGCGACCGAAACGATAAATCTATTACCCGAAAACTTAAGGAACTGTGGTGGGCCATTCAGATGGAACGCCGTTATTCTAAAAACGAGATTCTTGAACTTTATCTTAACAAGATTTACTTTGGTGGCGGTACTTACGGTGTAAACGCTGCCTCAAAATATTACTTTGGCCATGGAGCAACAGAAATTACTCCTGCAGAAGCTGCAATCCTTGTAATCCAGCTTTCTAACCCGGCTTTTTACAATCCTTTTGATCATCCTAACCGTGCCATGGACAGACAGAAAAACGTTCTTGATTCAATGGTTTCACAGGGCTTTATTACAAAAGCAGAAGCAAATGAATCTTTCAACGACTTCTGGGCTGATTTTGACTACACACGAACATCATCTTCTGCATACATGATGCGTGATGATAAGGCACCTTGGTTCAGCGAATATGTTCGTCGTGAACTTGGTGGCATGATGTACGGTTCAGACAATATCTACACAGATGGTTTTACCGTAAACACAACTTTAAATCTTGCTCACCAGAAAATTGCGCAAGATGTTATGGAAAAATGGATCAACAATGCTAATGCCCGCTATAAAAAGGAACATTCTGCAAAGGCAGGAGTTGCTTACGGAACTTACGTACCTATTTCTGAAATGATTGCTCTTTTATTTGACATTCCGGGACTTAAGGTAAGTGAACAGCGCGCAGAACTTGTTGCAAACAATGAATTTATTAATCAGGTAAGCCCTGTTCTGGACGTTATTTCTATGATGAACGGTTCAGAAAAGTTGAAAATCAACATTATTAACCGTGCAGTTGCAATTTCTAAACAGGCTGATGAAAAGACAACTATTGAAGGCACTATGATTGCCCTTGACCACGAAAACGGGTATATTGACGCGCTCGTTGGTGGAAGCAAATTTGATCAGGAAAACCAGTTCATTCGTGCAACTCAGGCTAAGGTTCAACCTGGTTCTACATTCAAGCCGCTTTATTATTCAGCCGCAATTGATTCACGCAAATTTACACCGACAACAATAATTTCTGACTCCCCTGTTGTATTCCATACAGCAGACGGAAAACCTTATATTCCTTTGAACTTTAAAGGTGAATGGGAAGGAGACGTTACAGTTTACCACGCACTTACACGCTCAATGAACGTTCCATCTTTAAAAGTTCTTGACGGTATTGGATTTGAAGCCGCCATCAGCCGCGCAGTAGCCCTACTTGGTATTTCTAAAGAAGAGCTTCCTAGCCGTGCATTTGTTCCAGGATATCCTATTGGACTTGGTGTATGCTCTGTTCGCCCTGTAGAAATGGCACGAGCTTATGCAATTTTTGCAAACGGCGGTAAAGACGTTACTCCAATGGCAATCCGTACAGTAGAAGACAAAAACGGAAACGTTATTTTGAATCCTGAACTTGAAATCCGCAAAGCTCAGGCTGCAAAAGGTGATAAGATTCAGGTTATTTCGCCACAGACAGCATACGTAATGGTTAAGCTTTTGGAACAGACAGTATTCAACGGTGGTACTTTGAGCGCTCAGAGCTGGCATTTTGATTACACTGCAGAAAACGGTAGAAAATACAGAATGCCTGCAGGCGGTAAAACTGGTACAACTCAGAACTGGGCCGATGCCTGGACATGTGGATTTACACCTTACTACGCAGCAGCTTTCTGGTTCGGATTTGATAAGCCTGGTCAGTCACTCGGTTTGAATATTACAGGTGCTACACTTGCAGGTTATGCCTGGGGTGAATATTTTGATAAAGTTCATGAAAATCTTCCTCCAAAGCAGTTTACACGCCCAATTGAAGGTGTTGTAGAAGCAACAGTATGTTCTGTAAGTGGTGGCATTCTTACTGATGGTTGTGGAGACCACAAAACAACTCAGTGGTATCTTGAAGGAACTCAGCCAACAGAAATGTGTCCTGTTCATTCAAGCCAGTCTAGTTCAATCATTGCTGTAAACCGTCTTGAACGAGAAATGTACAAATCTGGTCAGCGTTACACACAGAGTGTTGATACAACACCTCTTAAACTTGATCTGGACTTCTTGAATTCAAATTACGTGCCTCCACGCAGAAAGACAGAAGATTTTGATCAGGACGAAAACGAATCTTCTGGCAATAAACCAAAACAGACTGTAGAATATGATTATAACTATCTGATGGAATAGGCTGAATGTTAATAGCAATAAAGGATATAAAAATTAAAAAAAGAGTTCGCAAAGATTTGGGTGACCTTGAAAATCTAAAGGACAGTCTGCGCACTTATGGCCTTTTAAATCCTATTACACTCAACAGCCGCTACGAGCTGATTGCTGGGGAACGACGTCTTACCGCTGCAACTCAGCTTGGCTGGACAAATATTCAGGCAAATATTGTAGATAACCTCACAGAAGTTGAACAGCTGGAAATGGAAATTGAAGAAAACAACCAGCGCAAAGAGTTTACTGATGAAGAACTATTAAAAGGTTATATGAGGCTCGAACGCCTTAGAAATCCAGGATTCTTTTACAGAATTTTCCTGTTCTTTAAGCATTTATTCCAAAAGATTGCTGACTGGTGGAAGAAACGAAAGAAGAAATAACTTCCAGCTCATTATTAATTTCTTCTTCAAGTTTCCACGGGGCATTTAATACAAGCATTCCGCTACCATAAAGACGCGGCGGATTTTTTTCGCTCTGTTCGTATTCTTTTAGACTCATTTCCTTGTGACTGTCTTTTGAAGCTATCTCTAACCGCAAATCACAGATTTCTATGTTTGGATTTACAGAACGTGCAGAAGTCTGAATTTCATTGAGCATCTGATTGATTTCTGCTTCACGGTGGGCAAGGAGCGGATACCATAGCATTATGATTCCGTTTGTCCATTTTTTATTTACCGCACAGATAGTTTTAGCACAGTTTATGTAATCTGAAGTTTCTTCATAGCTTGGATCTATAAGAACAGCACCGCGTTTGGTTTTAGGTGGAGTAAGAGCTTTTAACATTTCAAAGCCGTTGCGATTGTGAACCTGAACATTTTTGCAAAGGCCTTCAAATTCTGGGTGCAGCATATTTTTTTTAAGGTTATCTACTTCCTTTGGATGTAGTTCAGAGAGAACTATAAAATCCTGTGCTCTGGAAAGCATTCGCGCAATTTCCGGCGAGCCTGGATAGAAGTTTTTGGAATAGTAACGGTCAATTAGAGAAAGATAATCGTTTAGGAGAGGATGCGAGCCGGAAATCATCTTCTTTGAAGAAATAAGACGGGAAATTCCCTTTGCAGCCTCGCTCGTTTTTTGACTGCGATTATCCAGAAGGTCGTAAAGGCCGCTCCCTGAGTGTGTATCAAAATAGGTGTACGGTTTTTCCTTTTTGTTCAGACTGGAAAGAACAAAAAAAAGTGTGAGATGTTTTAAAATGTCGGCATGGTTTCCAGCGTGAAAGATGTGCTGATAGCTTAACATCGTTTGCCGCCTTTAAGTTCATCTTCAAGAACATCAATTTCTTTTAGCCAGATTGCAGCAGAAGCATCGCTAGGCATTCGCCAGTCACCGCGCGGAGAAAGATTGATTGTACCCACTTTTGCACCATCTGGCATGCACGAACGTTTGAACTGCTGGCTGAAAAAGCGGCGGTAGAAAGTACGCAGCCATTTGAGCATTGTTGCGTCGTCGTATGGAAGAGCGGCGTTTTTAGCAAGGAAGAATATTTTTTTTGGACTGAAGCCAAAACGCAAAAGATAATACAGATAAAAATCATGAAGCTCGTAAGGACCAACAAGATCTTCTGTTACCTGGCTGATTTTACCATTGGTTGGTGGAAGAAGTTCAGGGCTTACAGGGGTGTCCAAAATGTCTCGGAGTACGGCTGAGTAGGCATTATTACCAGTATTGGCTGCCTGCTCGCAGAACCATTCAACAAGATAGCGAACAAGGGTCTTTGGGACAGAAGAGTTTACACCGTACATCGACATGTGGTCGCCGTTATAAGTGCACCAGCCGAGTGCAAGTTCAGAAAGGTCTCCTGTACCGATTACGATTCCATTTGTTTTATTAGCGTAGTTCATAAGAACAAGAGTACGTGTACGAGCCTGTCCGTTTTCGTAAGTAACGTCGTGCATATTTTCGTCCTGGCCAATATCCTTAAAATGCTGACGAACAGCGTCTGCAATAGGAATTTCTTTTAAAGTGGCACCGCACTCACGGGCAAGTTTGCAGGCATTCTGGTATGTGCGGTCTGTTGTACCAAAACAAGGCATTGTAATTGCGGTAATTTTCTTATGATCGATTTTGCAAAGGTCAAAGGCACGGCAGGTTACTAGAAGTGCAAGCGTTGAATCAAGGCCTCCAGAAAGTCCGATAACAGCGGACTGACAGTTGATATGGCGGAGGCGTTTTGCAAGTCCCTGAGCCTGTAAGTTGATTACCTGTTCACAGCGGAGGGTGCGGTTTGCTTTGTCAGAAGGCACAAATGGATGAGCGTCAACAAAACGTTTGAGAGTGCAATTTCCTTCTGCAAGCTCTAGAGCCTTATCATCCCCGCACAAATCAATTTCTACAGTTGTATAATCTGCAGCAAACGGCGCGTGATTTACAGAGAATCCAAAACTTGTAGTACGGCGTCGCTCCTGACAAAGACGCTCAATATCAATATCTGCATAAATAATTTCGTCATCGTAAAAAAGCTCAGACTGGGCAAGCATTGTACCGTTTTCGCAAATCATTTTGTGACCTGCAAAAACCATATCCTGAGTTGATTCGTCTTTTCCTGCATTTGAATAAACATAAGCCGCAATCAACTTTGCACTGTGATTCTGAACAAGATTTCTGCGGTAATCAGCCTTGCCAATAATTTCGTTTCCTGCAGAAAGATTTACAATTACATTTGCACCATTCAGCACGTGGCGTGTAGAAGGTGGAAGCGGAGTCCAAAGGTCTTCGCAAATTTCACACGCAATTTTGAGTTCTGGATTATTTTTATCACAAATAAGAATGTCGGTTCCAAATGGAACGTCATCAAAGCCTGCAAAAGAAATAAAGCGTGTTTCCATATCAGGCTGGAACGGAGTGAACTGACGGCGCTCATAGAATTCACCATAATTTGGAAGAAAAGTCTTTGCAATCAACGAAAGAAGTTTTCCACCATAAATGGCAGCAGCACAGTTATAAATGCCCTCTCCCACAGGTACAGGAAGTCCAACAAAAATAAGACTATCAAGAGCCGCAGTTTCTTTTATTATAGAACAAAGGGCCTTCTCTGCCCCATTCTGCAGCGATTTTTGAAAAAACAAATCACCACATGTATAACCTGTAATAGAAAGTTCAGGAAAAACAACAATTTTTGCACCACCAGCACAAGCTTCTTTAGCGGCCTTTATTATATTTTCTGCATTAGTGATGCAGTCCGCAACAACAAGACGAGGACTAACACATGCACTACGAATAAAACCAAAATTCATAAGTGTATTTTATCATAAAATATGGGAAAAATTAAGTATGATAATTTTGGGTTAAAATTAAAACTCCCGACTCGTAATGAATCGGGAGTTATTGTGATATTGTGCCCCGCCAGCCTTACGGCTTAAGGCATTTTATTGCTTTTTAAATTTTCCGATTACTCTGTCGGACGTTTTTTAAAGCTCTTACTCTCTATAATAGCCTGGCCCTCGCCTACTTGTTGCTCCATCATAGCGCGAACCTTTAATGGAAGTCCGAACAATGTAATAAAGCCTTCTGCATCTTTGTGGTTGTAAAGTTCACCAGTTGTGAAAGATGCAATTGATTCGTTGTAGAGGCTGTATTTTGAGCCAGAACCTGCACCGCGGATTGCACCCTTAATCAACTTAACTTTTGCCCAGCCGGTAACAGTTTCTTCTGTCTTGTCAACAAAGGCCATAAGGCTGTCGAACAATGTTGTGAACCATTTTCCGTCGTAAATGAGCTCGCCGATTTTGATTGCAATCTGCTGCTTGTAGTGGTAAGTATCGCGGTCAAGACAGATGTGATCCATCATGCGGTGAGCAAAGTAAAGGATTGCTCCACCCGGTGTTTCGTAAACACCGCGGCTCTTCATGCCGACACAGCGGTTTTCACAGATATCAACAAGACCAACACCGTTACGTCCACCGATTACGTTGAGTTCGTTCAAAAGATCAAGGGCATTCATTTTTTTACCGTTGAGGGCAACTGGAATTCCTTTTTCAAATTCGATTGTTACGTACTCGCCTGCATCTGGAGCTTCTTCCGGTACAACAGTATTTTTGAGCATGTGCTTGTAGTTTGGCTCGTTTTCTGTCTTTTCAAGTTCAAGACCTTCGTGGCTAAGGTGCCAGATGTTCTCGTCGCGTGAGTAAGACTGGTCTTTTTTCATTGGAACTTCAAGTCCGCGGTCTTCAAGATATTTGATTTCAGCTTCGCGGCTGTCCATGTTCCATTTGTCATCACGCCATGCAGCGATTACTTTCAAGTCTGGAGCAAAAGCCTTGATTGCAAGTTCAAAACGAACCTGATCGTTTCCCTTACCTGTAGCACCGTGACAGATTGCAACAGCGCCTTCCTGGCGGGCATATTCAACAAGGATTTTTCCGATAAGAGGGCGGGCTGTAGAAGTTCCCAAAAGATATTCATCTTCGTAAACTGCGTTAGCCTTTACAGCAGGCCAGATGTATTCTTCAATATATTCCTGACGTGCATCTACAACATAGCATGCAGAAGCACCAGTTTTAAGAGCACGTGATTTAATTGCAGCCCAGTCATCGCCCTGTCCTACGTCGATGCAGACAGCGATTACATCATAATCATAATTTTCTTTGAGCCATGGGATGATAACAGTTGTATCAAGTCCACCAGAATAAGCTAAAACTACTTTATCTTTTGCCATAAACGGCCTCCTAAACTGTATAAATATACAAAAATACTATATCTTTATGCATAAAATTGCAATATTTTTCCTAAAAATGTGCGAAAAAATGCTTACTATATATTGAAACTACATGTCGTTTTAAGTACCCTTACAACCATGATTGGAATTGTTGATTACAATGCGGGAAACATTACAAGTGTGGAACGCGCGCTGGAAAGTCTTGGAATTAATTTTGTGCTTTCAAAAAAGCCTGAAGACCTGGAAAAATGTGACAAACTGATTTTCCCGGGAGTTGGGGACGCGGCTTACGCCATGACTCAGCTTAAAGAAACCGGCTTTGATGAATTTTTGAAGCGAAAGTGTAAGGACGGCCTTCCGCTTTTGGGAATCTGCCTTGGCTCTCAGATTATTTTTGACTGGAGCGAAGAAGGCGACACTCCTTGTCTAGGCCTTGTTAAAGGAAAAATCCGGTATTTTGAATCGATTAAGGCGGGACTTTCTCACGAAGGATTTAAGATTCCGCAGATTGGCTGGAATAACCTTTCTGTAAAACACGGCGGCTCCCCAATTTTGAACAGCGTAAAAGACGGCGCAGATTTTTATTTTGTCCATTCATACGTAATCTGCCCTGAAGACGAAAATGTAATCAAGGCAAGTGCCGACTACGGTATTGAAGTTCCGGCTGTCATTCAGTGCGGAAACATTTATGCATGTCAGTTCCACCCGGAAAAATCCGGCGAGGAAGGTTTAAAGATACTGAAGAACTTCTGCGAGATGTAATATGCTAAAAAAAAGAATTATTGTTTGTCTGGATGTAAAGGACGGACGCACGACTAAGGGCGTTAAGTTTCAGAATAATATTGATATTGGGGATCCGGTTGAGATGGCGGCAGAGTATTACCGTCAGGGCGTAGACGAGCTTGTTTTTTATGACATTATTGCTTCTGCTCGCGGACGAGGCCCGATTCTTGATTTGATTGCGAAGGTTGCTTCACAGGTTTTCATTCCTTTCTGCGTTGGCGGCGGCATTGGTACAATAGAAGATATCCGCTCGACAATTCTTGCGGGGGCGGAAAAGGTTTCTCTGAACAGTCAGGCGGTAAAAAATCCGGGGCTGATTACTGAGGGGGCTCGCATTTTTGGAAACCAGTGCATTGTGCTTGGAATGGATGTAAGGCGCGACCCTACAAAACCAAGTGGATTTGGAACAACCATAAACGGCGGCCGTGTGGATACCGGTCTTGATGCTCTTGAATGGGCAAAAAAAGGTGTTGAGCTTGGCGCCGGAGAAATTGTTTTGAACTCGATGGATGCCGACGGTACAAAAAACGGTTACGATATAGAATTGACCAGACTGATTGCAGAAAACGTTGCCGTTCCGGTTATTGCAAGCGGCGGCGGCGGAACTCCACAGCACATGGCAGACGTTCTTAAAGAAGGAAAAGCTGATGCAGCACTTATTGCCACAATGGTGCATTCCGGTGCATACACGGTAGGCGGAATTAAAAAAGAGCTGGATAGGCTTGGGGTACCGGTGAGAAAGTAATTATGAATGATAAATTAAATGCTGCTTTGAATGCAGGTGTTGATTGCGAAAGCACAAAATCAACTACCGAGGCATTCACATATTTTTTTAAGACAATTCAGACTCTGCGTGCTAAGGGCGGCTGCCCATGGGACAGGGAACAGACTCCCCTTTCAATGCGCCGTGACTTAATAGAAGAAACCTTTGAGGCTGTGGATGCAATTTCGCAAAATGACGCAGAGCACGCAAAGGAAGAGCTTGGTGACGTATTCTTAAATACTTCTATGATTTCCTACATGTACGAGCAGGAAGGCAGCTTTAAGGTTGCAGATGTTCTTACAGAACTTGCAGACAAGCTTATCCGCCGTCACCCTCATGTTTTTCCTCAGAGTGAGGGAGCCAGCGAGGCAAAGGGCCAGGTAAAAAACAGTGATGAAGTTTTGAACCAGTGGGACAGAATTAAACAGAATGTAGAAGGCCGTAAGGGAGACTCAATTCTGGACGAAGTACCGGAAGGTTTTCCACCGATTTTACGGGCCTACAAGCTTCAGAAAAAAGCTGCAAAAAAAGGTTTTGACTGGGATACACCGGAACTGGTTGAAGAAAAGATAGAAGAAGAATTTGTGGAAGTAAAAGAAGCCAAAATTGAAAGGAATAAAGCTGCAGAGGCGGCAGACGGCACTGTTACGTCGGCAGAAACAACCTCTCACACCGAACCTTTCACAGTAAGCTCAAATGCTGTTTTAGATGCCGCACAGCTTCACCTTGAAGAAGAAATAGGCGACCTTCTCTTTGCTGTAATCAACTATGCGCGTAAACTTGGCGTAGACCCGGAAACAGCTCTAACCCGCACAAATCAGAAATTCTACCGCCGTTTTACCTACGTAGAAAAAAAGATGACAGAAAATAATATCCCTATGGATCACGAACATCTTAAAGAGGAAGATAATTTCTGGAACGAAGCAAAGGTGCAAGGCTTGTAATCATAAGGCCAGCTGCCGGAACATTTTAGTAATATTTAAGAATGTTTAATAATACTAAAGATTGTAAAGCCTTGCGATTTTTTGTATAATGCGGTCATGGCAAAAATTCAGATGAAAAATGCCATCGCAGAGCTCGATGGCGATGAAATGACTCGTGTTTTATGGAAAGTGATTAAGGATGAACTTCTTACTCCCTTTGTAGACTTAAAGACAGAATACTACGATCTGGGCTTGAAAAGCCGCGATGATTCGGACGATAAAATCACTTACGAAGCTGCTGCAGCAATCAAACGCCTTCACGTTGGTGTAAAATGTGCCACAATCACATCAAATCAGGCACGCGTAGAAGAATATCATTTGAAGCAGCTCACACCGTCTCCAAACGGAATTATCCGCGCAGAACTTGACGGAACTGTATTCCGCGAGCCGATTTTTGTCAGCAACGTTCACGGAACTGTAAGCTGCTGGAAAAAGCCGATTGTTCTTGGCCGCCACGCATACGGTGACGTTTACAAAAATACAGAAATCAAAACTCCTTGTGCAGGAAAAGCTGAACTTGTTTTTACAGGTGCAGACGGAAAAGAAATCCGCAAATTGATTAAAGACATGCCGGGACCTGGAATCATTCAGGGAATCCACAACCTTGATGACTCAATCGAAAGCTTTGCCCGCTGTTGTCTTACATACGCACTTGACCGCAAAATCAGCGTTTGGTTTGGCGCAAAAGATACAATCTCTAAAACTTACGACGGAAACTTTAAGGCAATCTTCAACCGCGTTTACGAGGAAGAATTCAAAGCTAAATTTGAAGCTGCCGGAATCGAATACTTCTACACTCTGATTGATGACGCTGTAGCCCGCGTTATGAGAAGCGAAGGCGGATTCATGTGGGCAACAAAGAACTACGACGGCGACGTTATGAGCGACATGATTGCTTCTGCCTGCGGTTCACTTGCAATGATGACATCAGTTCTTGTCAGCCCGGACGGAAACTTTGAATACGAAGCTTCGCACGGAACTGTTCAGAAGCACTATTACCGCTACCTTAAGGGTGAAAAAACTTCTACAAACCCTGTTGCTACAATTTTTGCCTGGACAGGTGCCCTTACAAAACGCGGCGAAATGGACGGAACTCCAGAACTCGTAGACTTTGCTAAAAAGCTTGAAAAAGCCACACTTGGCACAATCGAAGAAGGCTACATGACAGGCGACATTGCCCGTATCGCAGAGCCAGCTGCAAAGAAAGTTCTCAATTCATGGGAATACATTGCGGCAATCCGTGAAAGACTTGAAAAACTTTTGTAAAATATAATTCCAGACAAAAAAAAGGCTGCCCGCAAAAGCGGACAGCCTTTTTCTATTTAACAATCAGCTTATTTGTGGCAGATTTTTGTCTGACACTCTTTATAAATTGCGCTTGTTTTTTCTGCAACGTCGGCAGGAATTTCCTTAATATTTGGGTCTCCAGCCAGGTTATTAGCCTTGAGCCAGTCACGTACAAACTGCTTGTCGTAGCTTGCAGGACTTCCGCCAACCTCGTACTTGCTCAAATCCCAGAAGCGTGAGCTGTCCGGTGTAAGAACTTCATCAGCAAGAACAAGCTCACCATTTTCATCAAGACCAAACTCAAATTTAGTATCGGCAATGATGATTCCGTTTTTGTAAGCGTGCTCATAGCATTTTTTGTAAACGGCAATTGCAGTCTTTTCGATCTTAGAACCAAGCTCTTCGCCAAGGTCATCCTTCATGTACTGGCAGGTAACGTTGATATCATGACCTTCCTTAGCCTTTGTTGAAGGAGTACAGATAGGTTCAGCAAGCTTTTCAGCCTCTTTATATTCTTTATTGAACTTGTGGCCAAGGAAAGGCTCGCCCTTCTTGTAAGCCTCGTACATAGAACCGAACATATAACCGCGAACGATAACCTCGTAAGGAATCATCTTAAGCTTTTTTACAAGAATTGTGCGTCCTTCGTATTCAGGCTTCTGGAATTCTGCAGGCATATCCTTCAAATCAGAAGAAATCATGTGATTTTTTACGATGTCGCCGGTGTACTCAAACCAGAAGTTAGAAAGAGCATTCAAAACCTTGCCCTTATCCTTAATCAAAGTCGGCAGGATTACATCAAATGCACTAAGACGGTCAGTAGTAACAATAACCATGCGTCCGTCTTCCAAATCATAAACTTCGCGAACTTTACCAGAAATAATTTTTTTCATAATTTCTTCCCTTTTTCGTTATATAATATTTTTGAACACAAGTCCAAAACGTTTGCAAATTACATCGTACTCTTTTTCGTCCTTTTTTTCAGTAAAACCGGTAATGAACAAAGAGGGAGAAGCCTCTCCCTGCGGTCGCACTTCGTTGCGCCCTACCCTCTCTGCGGGCTCAGACGCCGCCCGCAACGCCTGCTTTACAACGCCTTCTACCGAATCAACAACCTTAATTTCTTCCCCGCAAACCTTCTGAATAAGATTTGCAATATTCAAAAAATGAGTACAGCCAAGAATAATCACATCACAATCTTCTTTACGGAAGAACTCTACCGCAGGCTTGATTGCAGCAATACATTCATCTTCTGTAGCTGTAAATGATTCATGTTCCACAAAAGAAATCAAGTCAGCATCACCACGGCAAACAAGAGTACAGTCTGCCGCAAACTGCTGTTTTAAATTCTGATTATAAGGATGATTTACAGTAGAATTAGTTGCCAGAAGGCCAATACGGCGTTTTTTAGAAATGCTTGCCGCAAGTTTAATAGCAGGAACAGTGCCCACAAAAACAGTAGAAGGAAAAGCCTCGCGAACCTTATCCAGGGCATTAACGCTCATTGTGTTACAGGCAATCACAATTACTTTAGGATCAAATTTCTGGATTATTTTATTACAGATAGAAATTACAGCTTCTATAATCTGTTCAGAAGATTTCTGACCATAAGGGAAATTTTTTGTGTCGGCTACATAAACACAGGACGCAGACGGACACTTTTCCCTCAAAAAGTTCATATAAGGAATTCCGCCAGTTCCTGAATCAAGGAACACAAAATCAACAGACACATCTGCCTCCACAAGTTTCTATATAATAGCGAAAAAGCGTAAAAAAAGGAAGATTTTTGAATACAAACGCATTATAATATATGTATGTTCACAATCAACAAATGCCTTGTAAGCAACTGTTCAGAAGATGCACTTTCATCATTTGACGAATTCGGAAACATAAAAACAGAACGCGGGTACTGCATAGACCATACACCAGACCCTGGACGCTCTCAAACAGAAATTTACAACTACATTAAAAATCACGAAAAAATCATAGGATTAAACGCCTGCGGAATTATTTTTAAAGACATAGATTTTTCAAATAAAAAATTTTTTGGCTGTAATTTTTCTCACTGTACCTTCCAGAACATCAAGTGGGAGCACAGCCTTGTCCGCATTTCTATCTTTGACTTTGCATTTTTTAACGACTGCAATTTTATTCAGAGTAATACAATTTTTACAAGCTTTGCCTGCTGTACCTTTAGCTCAACCATTTTTAATTCCAGCGATATGAAGCAGTGTAATTTAAACGGCACAAAAGCCTATCAGTGTTCTTTTGACAATTCAGACTTCTTTAGTTCTCGTTTTATAAAGGCAACACTTGTAAACACCTCTTTCAGAAACTGTAATCTTAAAAAGACAATCTTTAATAAATCAGACAGACAGAATGTTTCTTTTAAGATGTCAAATACGCGGGAAGCTATTTTTGACACACCAGATAACATAATAGGCTCTGGAGAAATTGACAGCCTTCAATTTGGTAACGCAATAGTGGACGGTGATTAAATGAAAGTATACTACCATCATAACCAAGGCGGATTTTCTAACTGCTATATTGTTGTAAACGAGGCGGTAAAAGAAGCCATTATAATAGATCCGGGCAAAGTAACAGACGAAATCATTTCTCAAATAGAAGATAACAGACTTTCAATTTCAGGAATTCTGATTACTCATAACCATGGCAGCCATGTTCACGGGCTTAAGACACTGCAAAAAATCTATTCTCCAAAGATTTTTGCAGCCGACTGGGAAGTTGCAGGTGACGCTACAACCGTACTTTCTAACGATGGCCACATAAGAATTGCAAAACTAACCGTACAGTACATGACAGTTCCTGGACATACTTCAGATTCAATGGTTTATAAAATAGAAAACGTACTTTTTACAGGAGACGTTTTGGGAGCAGGCAGCATTGGATCTACAAACTCCAGCTATTCCAAATTCATTCTTGAATCAAACATTAAAAATAAAATATATACAATGGATGACCAGACAGTAATTATGCCGGGGCACGGACCGCTTTCAACACTTGGCGCATTAAAAGCGCTTATGGATGAGTTTTAATATCTTCTTACAATAGAAATATTTCCGCAAACGATTCCGTAGCGGTCAAAAACAAAATCATTCATCATACCAGCTGCGTCTTCAAAAGCCGCTGCATTATTCTGCCGTATATAAGCACATAGATACGGAGTTGCAGCCATTACAGTTCCGCGGTTGGCAAGATGAACAAAATATTTTGAAACTTCCGTAATAGGCTGCTGCATAATATATGCCATAAATTCGTTGTGCATAAGATATTCATCGCTGATGTCATAGCCCAAAGAAGGCTGCGAGCGGAAGTAATCAATTAAAAACTGGCGAGAATCATAATCAATAGTGCCATAAACAGCTGCAACAAAGTTTCTGAACTCTTCATCGCGGAAGAAGATTGTATGCCAGCCTTCGTGTGCCAAAAGATTATAACGGCTCCAGTTTGGAGTTTCGCGGCTAACAGAAACCAGTCCGCCTTCATTAGCACGAACATATTTTCCATCTACTTCAAAAAATCCGTTTACAATCAGAATCTTTTTCAAAAGTTCTTCTTCATAATTAAGGCGGAAGTTTAAATCTGTTGCTGCATTAAAGAACTTAGCCATACTCTGAGCGCTGTAATCGTGGGCATTGTAACCGTGCATGCCGCTAAGCTCTTCGTTAGACATTAGACGACCTTTATAGCCTTCTTTTTCTACAAAGTATGCAAGGCGGGTAAAGAACTTATCCTGAACCTCGTAATTACGGGTATCAAAGAATAAAATACGGTCAAATCTGTCCCATTCAAAAATCTCATAATCAGCAGTACGCCATTTTAAAACATCGTATTCTAGAATAAAGCCTGGATCAGTTGGAACAGGCACCAGTACTTCGCCAGAATTAACAGAAATATTGTTAGAAGCAATAAAATCAGATTTTTTAAAGGCACTCTCAGAAACCTTCATATACATAGAAGAAACGCACATCTTGTTAGAAGTAAGCGTCATTCTGCTGCAAGGATTTTTTAATGCCGCAATCGGAATAATCACCTTATTTGCAGTAGGCGCATTGTTAATGTAAAGGCGTTCGCCACCAGCATTAAGTTCAACAGTTACCTTTTCTTCCAGCGTAGACTTAAATTTTGGAACATCGTAAAGCCCAACGCATACTTCAGGAAGCGGATTCTGCACATTCTTCATATTATAAATGGTAGCCGCATTAGAAAAATCAAAGCTGGAATTAGAAGTGTCAATTTTTCCGCCACTGTAAGCAAAACCATAACGCGGAATAGATGTACTAACATCAAAACCAAGCATTGCGTCAGTTACACATGCAGCAACAATCCGTGTTCGCAAAGTAGAAAAAATAAAAAAGCCGTGCGGAATATTTCCACTATCAAAACTATTTTTATTAAGCGCAATAGAAACATCAAAAACATCAGGCAGATTTTTTACATTCGCCTGAGCTACAAGCCGGTTTCCACCGCCATAAACCTGCGAAATAAATTTCCCCTTTGAATTAAAATCTTCGTCTGTAAGAAAGCCTACCTGCAGAGGAAGGTCTACAGCATTTGCAAAAATCTGTTTCTGACGGCTGGTAGGTAAAATTTTTACGCGCACCATAACCGCCGCACTTCCGTAACGGTCAAAACTTTCATAGATTTTTTCTTTCTGAGCCTTAGAAAACATAAAGCTTGCGTATTTTGCCTGCTTTATCCAGCCTTTGTGCGCAGCACCATCCAAAGCCACAAGGTCTGTAGAAGATTTATCGTAAGTAAATTCAAGTTTTACAGGAGTTGCAGTGCCAAAAGTAAAAAAGAACCACAAAAAGAACAGATCAAAAAGCACAAATGCAACAATTCCAACCGTAAAATACTGCATATTGCGCGGAAGCCGTTTAAACCATCGAGCCGATTTTTTTACAGGAATATAAACGCCCTTAAAAGCTGACTTAAAAATATTCTTTCCACCCATATCCCTATTTTACCAAATATTACAAAAAGTTTATACTGATTCCATGCTCGTAATAATCCCAAATCCAAACCAGACAACAGAGCTTATCCGCATGCAAAAGGAGTTCATTAAAAAAGCAAACTCCGCTCCTCTTCCCCACCCCGTTTTTTACCAGAACGCCCCGCTTTGGATTTTTATAGAAGAAAACAATTCTTTTACGCGCGATTTTTCAAAAGATGAGCTAAAGAAATTTTCTGCAGAGCTTACAAAAGTAGAATTAGATTCCTCACAAGTTTATTTTTCTAAAAACTTGCAGCAAATAGTTTTAGGCATTCATTCACGTATAAGCACCACAAAAATCACTTTGCAGGGCGAATTAGTTCTCTGCCAGACTGCAACGGTCGTAAACGGCACATCAACTTCCGAATGCATAGAACCATTGCTTAATCTCTGCAAAACAGAGATTCCTGGGGGACCTTCAAAAAGTTTTCCTTTGCAGCTAAAAGTTTTCCGCGTTGCAAACGCCGTAAAGCCAGATTCCCACAGTTTTGCAGTTACAGACTTTGTCTGGAAGAAATTTAAATAAAAAAATCCGTGCAAAATTAATCGCACGGATTTTATAAAGTTTACATCACAATCGAGCCACGATCCATGGCTGTTAGACCGGTTTTAACGTACTCTAAGATGCCATATGGCTCCAAAAGACGCACTAAACTGTCGATTTTTTCTTCACTTCCGGTAGCTTCTACAATCACAGAATCTATACCAACGTCTACTATATGCGCACGGAAGATTTCGCAGGTTTCGATGATAACGGCACGGTTTGTACCTTCTGCTTTTACCTTAATCAGAGCCATTTCGCGCTGTGTAGAAGAAGCTTTCTCACACTTTTTGATTGAAATTACTTCTACAAGTTTTGCAAGCTGCTTCTGAATCTGCTCAAGAATGTACTCATCGCCGTTTACAACAATTGTCATGCGCGACTGTCCCGGCTTGTTTGTCTCGCAAACTGTAAGAGAATCAATATTGTAACCGCGACGGCTAAAGAGGCCAGAAACACGGCTCAAAACACCAGCATGGTTTTCTACTAAAACTGAAAGTACAAATTTATTCATAAAAGTCTCCTTCTAGCGCTCTGGGTTAAAGCTTACAGTTCTTAATACGTCTCCGAATACACCAGCAGCTGTTACACCAGCACCGGCACCGTAACCGCGGACTGTAAGAGGAATTGGCTGATAGCGTTCTGTGTAGAATACGAATGCGTTTTCGCCACCGCGTACTCCGTACAAAGGATCGTTCTGACCAACTTCCATCATACCAACACTTGCCTTACCGTCTTTAATTGTAGCACCCATTCGCAGAACTTTGCCAGCTTTTTTCAAATCTGCAATCTTTTTTGCAAAGTAGTCGTCAACTTCAGGAAGCTTTTTAAGGAATTCTTCTACGGTTCCGGTTGAATCAAAGCTGTCCGGGAATACTTTATAAAGTGTAATGTCTTCAAGTTCAAGATCATAGCCTGATTCGCGGGCAATAATAAGAGCCTTGCGGGCAACGTCCATTCCATTCAAGTCATCACGTGGATCCGGCTCTGTGTAGCGCAGTTCTTTTGCTTCAAGAACTGCCTTACTAAAAGGAACACCTTCGTCGAGTTTTCCAAAGATGTAAGAAAGGGAACCAGACATAATTCCGTTAAAGCTTGAAAGCTTATCGCCAGATTTATAGAGGTTCTGTAAAGTATCGATAATTGGAAGACCGGCACCAACGTTTGTTTCGTAGAGGAAACGGCGGTGCATTTTGTTTGCCGTGCGGCGAAGCTCGTGATAGAACTCAATATTTTTAGAATTTGCACGTTTGTTAGGAGTTGCAATGCTCATTCCTGCATTCAAAATGTCCAGATAGCGGTCAGGCAAGTCATAAGAAGCTGTACAGTCAACAAAAACAGGATTGAGCGGCTTCTTTTCTTTTACAAAGTTGATAATCTGATCAACATTTGCATCTGAATTGAACGGATATTCAGGATTTTTCATCTGGTCGCGCCAGTTAGAAAGATCAATTCCGTCCTCGTTCAGAATCATACCGTCAATAGTTGTGATTGCAAGCACCTTAATATCTACGTTTTCACTCAAAAGCTTGTCGTGCTGCTGGTAAATCTGGTCGATTAAAGTACCGCCGATTGTTCCTGCTCCAAAGGCAAAAACTTCAATGCTCTGGGCAGTGTGGAAGAAGAAGCGGTGAACTGCCTTAACAGCTGTATCTGTAAACTCGCCGGAAATTACGGCAGAAATACAGCGTTCACTAGATCCCTGTGCAAGAGCAATGATATTGATATCCTGTGAAGAAAGTGCGTTTGTAAATTTTGAAGCAACACCGCGATTTTTAATCATGCCGTCGCCAACAACGCTTACAATCGAACAGTCTTTAATAACTTCAATTTCGTCAATAATGCGCTCACGGATTTCAAGTTCAAATTCTTTTGCAACTGCATCACGAACTGTGTCTACTTCGCTGTCGCGTACACAGAAAGAAATTGTATATTCAGAAGATGACTGGGTAATCAAAAGAACAGAAGAACCGGCAGCGCTTACAGCATTAAATACGCGGCTTGCCATTCCAGTGCGTCCTCGCATTGCTGTTCCGCCAACACTTACCATAGAAACATGCTTTAAAGAACTGATACCACAAATGCTGAACTTTTTGCGGCTTTCAAAAGGACCTTTTCCGATTCTTGTACCGCGGGCACTTGGGTTGTGGCTGTTCAAGCTCCATGCTTCAATGCCTTTTGCCTGAAGAGGTGCCAGAGTTTTTGGATGAAGAACTTTTGAACCAAAGAATGAAAGTTCCATTGCCTCTTCGTAACTCATATCATCAACAAGAATTGCATCTTTTACAACACGTGGATCAGCTGTGTAAACACCGTCTACGTCTGTCCAGAATTCTACGCGTTTTACGCCAAAGCATGTACCAATGATTGCGGCAGAAAAGTCTGAACCGTTGCGTCCAAGAAGTCCCATTACAGGTTTTGAACCGGTTCCTTTTGTCCATGAACAGATAAAGCCCGGGAACAAAAGAATGCGGGTCTGACTGTTTGATTCACCATCACGGAAAGGACGGCAGGCTTCTGTAGATTTTCCGTAATCAGCCTCACCTTCTTTCTGATTTCCGGTTGTGAATACATATTTACGCGAATCCAGAAGCATTACGCTCTGTTCTTTTGCACGAAGAACTGCTTCCATAATTGGAGCAGAACAAAGTTCACCCATACCCATAATGCGGCAGTGAACAGTATCAGGACATTCGCCAAAAGAACCTACGCCTGCAAGAAGTTTTGCAAGTTCGTCAAAGTTAGGCTGAATTGTAGCCATTACTTTTTCTGCATCAAAGCCCTTAAGTTTAGACTGAAGTTCAAAACAGATTTCTTCATGGATTTTCTTAATGTCAAAAACAAAGGTTTCAGCTGGAGTCCCGGTGGTACACCCGTCAATTGCAGCCTGAAGACTGTTAGAAACGCCGGCAGCGGCACTAACAACAACACTAAGACGGTCTTCTTTTGCGCGGCCTATAATAATATCCGCAGAAGAAAGAATACGGCGGGCATTTGCCATAGATGTTCCGCCAAATTTCAATGTAATCATAGGTGTACCCCTTTATACTTTTGCAGTACGGCAAAAGTTTTTAAATATTTTTGTAATTATAAAGAAAAATACAAGTAATCTCAATCAGTATGGGCTATTCTAAAAAACATCTTACGCGATGATTTTCGTCAATTGAGCGAAAGGCTGGAAGTTCTTTACGGCAGCGTTCTGTTGCATGAGGACATCGATATGCAAATGGACAGCAATTTTCCCGTTCAAGAGTTGTTTTTACTTCTTTATTTGATGAAGAAAATTCACCCTTAGCGCCGTTAAAAAGCAGCTTTGTATACGGATGAAAGGCAGTTTTGTAAAGATCTGCGGCAGGGGCTTCTTCTACAAGAACGCCGCGGTACATTACGCCGATTTTATCGCAAAAATAGCAGGCAACTTTGAGGTCGTGGGTAATAAAAACGTAAGTAAGATTACGGGAAGCTTTAAGGTCGCTCAAAAGATTGATAATCTGTCCCTGAATTGAAACGTCAAGGGCACTTACAACTTCATCACAGAGAATAAGGCGGGGATTCATAATAAGTCCGCGGGCAATGGAGATACGCTGGCGCTGACCACCAGAAAACTCTGCCGGACGGCGGAATAAATCTTCTCCCTTTAAGCCGACTTCGCTAATAATTTTTTCTGCCCGCTCAAGGGCCTCTTTTTTTCCCTGCCAGAGAGAAGAATAGCGCAATCCAGCCGTAATTACATCAAAAACTGACATTCTCGGATTAAGCGAGCGCGCAGGGTCCTGAAAGATATATTTTACTTCTTCGCGATAGCGGGAAAGTTCCTTTTTACCAAGCGAAGAAAGAGAAAGCTTTTTTCCACTTTCCGGGTAATAAAAAATCTCGCCTGCTGTCTGGCGGTATAGCTGAATAAGCATTTTTGCAGTGGTAGTTTTTCCGCAGCCTGATTCGCCTACAATTCCATAAGTCGTACCACGCTCAACATCAAAAGAAAGGTCGTTCACCGCATAAACGTTCTGCTTGTTCTTTGCAAAAAAGCCTGCTTCCAGGTTGAACTGTTTATATAGATTTTTTACTTCGATAATATTTCCCATATTAGTTTTCCTCAAAAAGTTCTGCGCCCTGAGCATCTGCAAGTTCGTCAAGTTTTACGCGCTCATCTTCGCTGATTGACTGCATTCGACTGGCAGTATAATGACTTCCAAACTGAGGAACAGCACCCACCAGAGCCTTTGTATACGGATGCTTTGGATTTTTTATAACCTCTTCCGGCGTTCCCGTTTCCATAATTTTTCCACGGTACATTACGGCAATGCGGTCAGAAATATGAGCAACAAGGTCTATATTGTGGCTTATAAATATAATAGAAAGATTGCGTTCTTTTTTCAGGCGCAGTAAAAGCGAAACTATCTGAGCCTGAATGGTAACATCAAGCGCAGTTGTAGGTTCGTCTGCAATCAAAAGTTCGCAGTTCTGTGCAAGGGCAAGCGCAATTCCAATACGTTGTAACTGCCCTCCACTAAATTGATGAGGAAAAGCTGTTAGGCGTGATGCAGGGTCTGGAATTCCAACTTCTGAAAGCAGGGCCGAAGCTTTTTTGTATGCATCTTCTTTTGTAATCTTAGGTTCCAGAATGCGATAGGTTTCCCAGAAAACACTTCCAATATTCTGCAGCGGGTCAAAACTTCTTCCAGGTTCCTGAAAGATTAAGCTGATTTTCTGCCCGCGGTATTGTCGAAGTTCCGTCTGAGAAAGCTTCATTAAATCTACCCCGTTGTAAAAAATGGAACCGCGGGCAGAAGCATTGCGAGGCAAAAGTCCTGGAATTGCAGTGGTACTTACAGATTTTCCGCTTCCAGACTCTCCTACAATTCCAAGGATTTCTCCACGATGCAGGTCAAAACTTACACCGCGGGCAGCGTAAACAGGGACAAAGTCTGTGCCTTGAAGAACATCGAAGGTGACGTAAAGGTTTTGTACACTGAGTAGCGGGGGCGTTGCGGGGACGGTTTCCGTCGTAATCACATCTCCATCATCAGTGCCCCTAACGGAAACCTCAGAAGCCTGCTTCGCAGTCTGCTGACATTTAAGGCATCTTCGCGCTCTTCTCTTCTTAAATACCGCGCTGTAAGGGTCAAAGAAATCTCTAAGCGCGTCGCCAATAAAATTAAAGGCAAGAGTTACAAGAAGCAGCATAAGAACAGGGTACAAAAGCCACGGGAAATTCTTGAGGTTAGAAAGAGTGGAAATGTCGCGGTTGATAAGGCTACCCCAGCTTACTGCAGGGTCAGCAATTCCAAGTCCCAGGTAAGAAAGTGTTGTTTCGCTCATAATAAAGCCCGGTATACTCAGGGCTGTACTTACAATCAAAAGGCTTGCAGTCTGCGGAATTATGTGGCGAAAAATTACAACAACAGAAGGAACACCTTCGAGCGCTGCATCTACAACAAACTCTTCGCGCTTTACGGCATGAACTATACCGCGGATTGTACGGGCACTGCCAGGCCACCCTACAAGGGCAAGAATAAGTGTGATTATCATGTAAGAAGTACCGGTGTCCATCTTTGCATTAAGAAGAGAACGCAAAAAAAGAATAAAATAAAGCGAAGGAATGAGCATAAAAAACTCTGAAAGTCGCATGATGCCCCAGTCGGTAACACCTCCAAAATAACCCGAAAGGCCGCCAAGAAGTACCGCAAGAAGCAATGAAACAGCAGTAGCCACAAATCCGATTGTTAGTGAAATACGGCTTCCGTAAACTATACGCGAAAAAAGGTCGCGGCCAAGGTTATCGGCTCCCAGAAGATAAACGGGATAGCCGTCCTTGCAGCCAAAAAGGTGGCGGCGGCAGGGAATTATACCAAGAATTTTATATGGCTCGCCTTTTACAAAAAAGTTCAGACTGTGAATATATTCTGCGTTACGAACCCGCGCATACTTCCAGGTAATCTGATTGATTACGCGGTATTCACGTACCTTAGGTCCACGCAAAGTAAGCTGAACGTTAGCAGGATGATAGGTATTCTGCTCAAAACTCAAAGTTGAAGGATACGGCGCAATAAACTCTGCAAAAATCATTATAAGATAAATCAGCACAAGAAAAATAAAAGAAACAAGTGCCAGTTTTTGTGTTCTAAGATATTCAAAAAACTTTTTCATAATTCCAGCCCCCTATTCTTTTCCGTATCTGATTCTTGGGTCAACAAGGGCAAGAAGAATGTCGCTTGCAATCATGCCGATTAAAACAAGAGCCGAGATAAACATACTGTTTGCAAGTACAAGATTTATATCCTGCTGCATTACAGCCTCATACATAAGGCGCCCAATTCCAGGGTAGGCAAAAATAATTTCCAAAACCAGAGAGCCGCTAAAAAGCGATGCCAGAAGATTTGCACTTCCTGTAATGTACGGATTTAGAGTATTACGGAAGGCATGATTCAGATAAACGCGTTTTTCTGAAATACCACGGGCACGCAGGGCAAATATATAGGGCATTCCCATCTGATCAAGCATTGTGGCACGTATCATTCGCATTGTACCACCGATTCCACCTAAGAACGAAACTAAAAGCGGCAGAAAAATGTGGTGCACATAGCTGAACGTAAAATGGAGAGGTGCCTCGCCAAAAGTAAAATCAGGATACGCTGTAACAGGAAAAAGCCCCGTAACGGCGGCAAAAAGCTGAACAAGGATTAATAAAAGCAGCCCCGGAAAAGCGTGGAAAAATAAAGCAAAAAAGGTGACCGCTGTATCAACATTTGTTCCCGCCTTGCTGGAAAAATAAACGCCCAGCAAAAACGAGAACAGCGTAATAAAAACAAGGGAAATCAGATTCAGTAATACGGAGTTCCAGATTCGGCTGCGGATTAAAAAACTTACAGGCGCGCGTGAAATAAGGCTTGTTCCCAAATCGTGATGCACAAGTACGCGGTTGAGCCATTTAAAATACTGAACGTAAAAAGGCTTATCAAGGCCAAACTCTGCACGCAGACGTGCAATCTGTTTTTCATTAAGCAGCTGATTTTCATCTTTGCCAGGGGTAGAGCCAGAGCTCATTTTTGCAGTCCCGTTGTCCATAGATGACATAATCTGCTGGCTCATCATCTGGTCAACAATGTCGCCAGGTGCAAGTTCCATCAGCCCGAACAGGGCAAAGCCTAAAAGAAAAAGCAGGACGAGCATAGTAATCAGTCGTCCTGTTATAAACGCCGCTAAAGGCGCTTTTTTTTGAAAAAGTTTCCACATATTTTTAAATTTTATTTGTAAAAAAAATTTATTGAGCAAGCTTATCCGGCATAGGATTACGGATTTCAAGACGACGTTCTGCAAGATACTGCTTATCATCAACTTTGTATGCAGCAATATTCTTACCCTTGCGTTTTGCAAAGTAAAGATTATCATCAGCCTGCAGAATAGGATCTGCAGGTTTTGCACCAATTCCTAAACTTGCAGAAACCTTTACATCCTGAGAATACTTGATTCTAAAGATTTTTGTACGGATTGATTCTGCATAACGGATAACATCATCAAAAGTTGTGCGTTCAAAAAGAAGCACCATTTCTTCTCCACCGTAACGGTAAGCCCTGATTGACCTGCGTTCGGTATCCAGAAGAACTCCACCAACCTTTTTTAATACTTCATCACCAAAAGCATGACCGTAAGAATCGTTTATTTTTTTAAAGTCATCAAGGTCAATCATAATGGCACAGTAATTTCTCTTAATAAAATTAAGATAGCGGATACGGGCATTAAGTGCGCGTCTTGTAGAAAGTTTTGTAAGGCCATCTGTCTGAAGTTCTGTAATAACAGCATAGAACAGAAGTAAAATAACAAATATGATAAATACATTCAAAAGAATCGTATGAATATACTCTTTTGATTTTCCATTAATCTCTGCTTGTAAGAAAAGCTCATTCATTATGTTCGTAAATTTCTCCTTTGCCAGCAATGTATAGTCCTGAACAACACTATCTGATAACTCTCTTGAATCGTTTGAAACTTCCTGGAAAATTTTTGTACGTGCACTTGCCATGTCGACAGGCAGTTCTGCCATCAGTTTTCTAGAAAGACTAATTTTTTTAAGCTTGAAGAAAAACTGATCGCAGTAATTACCATAAAGCTCATTAAATTCAACCGCTTTTTTATAATCATTATGAGACAAAGCCCATAGTGTTTTAATATACAAAACAGGCATGTGGAAGTCGAATGCTGTAAAACGAGAAACAACTTCCTCTGGTGAATAATATTTATCCCAAAGTTTACATGCAGAGTCGTAAGCCTCGTCATATTTTTCCTGAGCAAGCAGGATAAGGGCTTTTATAACCTTTCCATCGCGTTCAAAATAAACAGGAAACTCAGGGCTTATAGAACTTGTAAAGCTTGCATCTTTCATTATCTGTTCTGCAGCAAGTGCTGCACGATCATATTCACCCTGCTTAATAAGATATGCAGAATTAACAAGACATGCCTGAATACGTGTCATAGGATTTTCACATTCATAGAAAGAGCCAAAGGTAGAAGCCTTATTTATTACATCAAAAGCTTCCTGATCTGCGCCTATTTCCAGAAAGTACTTTGCCATATTGGCATAGATAAAAATTGTATTGTCTTTATTCTCTGACTTCTGACTGTAAAAAAGAGCATTTCCTACATTATTAAAGTAAGAATGCATGTCACCTTTTTGATAGTAAAGATTTGAAATCAAAAGATGAATCTGACTGTACTGAGCATCTGTAAGTTTTTTCAATTTTAACAGAGGAACAAGAAGACTTAAATCATGGTCAATCTGATCCTGCTTATACTGAAGCAAAGCAAGTGCCGTATCAATTCTTTTCTGATTGTTTGATTTTAACTCTTTGTAATAAGAATGTCTTACTAAGCGGCCGCCAACGTTACATGCAAAAATAGCAAAAACAATTAAAAAAATTCGAAAATTTTTTCTGCTTCTGTAGCGCATACATACTCTCCCTAAATTTTATTTACCTACTATTTTAAATCCCATCAGGCTATTTGTCTAGAAAAATCCAGTCTTTATTAATGCCGACTCTGTTATCATAATAAACATTTTCAAGATTCCAGCGGTTACGGATGGCATAAAAAGTCCGCGGACGCACAAGATAGATTACGGGGCACTGTTCCAGAATTATACTCTGGTATTCGTCCCAGATTTTTTTTGCTTCGACATGGTCAATGGTGTAAGAACCTTTTGCATAAAGTTCATCAATTCTGGCTTCCCATTCAGTTGCAGGCTCTTTCTGCAACGGATACCACACATGAAGATTTCCGTTACTAAGCCAGACATTAGGCCCCTGAGTTGGGAATGAAGCCGATCCAAAAAGGACTATAAAACTCTGCCAGTCAAAGGTTGACATAAGGCTTTCTACACCCTTTTGAAAGTCCACCTGGCGCACATTAATTTTTATTCCCATTTTTGCAGCTTCATCACTGATGATTTGTCCTATATCGCTTAAAACCGTAACACCAGAATAAATAGAAAGATCAAATTCTAGTGGATTTCCATCCGAATCATACATGAGTCCATCTGCACCGCGTTTAATTCCAATAGAAGAAAGAAGTTTTTCTGCGCGCGCAAAATCATAGCGGTATTCAAGCTGGATTTTTTCGTTGTAGTAAGGATTTGTTGGCGGAAAGAAGAAATATCGCGGCTCCGCAAGGCCTCGATAAGTCTGATTGATGATTCGTTCGCGATTTAAGATGCAGCTCATAGCCTGGCGGAATTCTTTTTTTGTAAACCAGCGGTAAAAAGGTTCATCCTTATGCACAGGATTCTGATTAAAAGTCCACATATAACTGGACATTGAACCTTCTGCATTAAAAACCGTATAGTCATCTTTCTGATTATTAACCACATCATGAACCTCTTCAGGACGCAGAGATGTAGCCTCAGTTTTTCCCTGTCTAAAAAGCAGAAAATCTGTATTCTGATCCCCAACAATCTGACATACAAGCTGTTCATAATATGGAATGGAGTTTCCATTTTCGTCTTTTTCCCAGTAATAAGGATTACGGGTAAAAACAAGACGTCTGGAAGGAATATATTCTGTAATATAGAACATTCCGCATGAAGGAATAGTTTTTGGATCGCAGTCTACGCTAAAAAGTTTTTTAACAGCTGCAAGGCCACCTTTTTCTTTTGCAGGGCGATATATAAAAGAAGGACAGCAGCTAAGACTAACAGTAAGAATAGGATCTGCAACTACACGCGGAAAAATAAAATCAAAATTTTTATCATCAATTTTTACGCAGTCAATATGACTAAGAGAGCCGTCCGGCATTTCAACACACTGCCCTTCATAACCGCCAAAGCCTGCTTCGTCATCACCATCAATTTCGTTATACCAGAAAATAAAATCGTCAGAAGTAACGGGGATTTTTTTTTCAGAATTATAATAAGTCCAGAAAACGTCATCGCGAAGTTTACAATGAACAGTCAAAGTGCCAGTTTCTTCGTTTTCTTCAAGAGTATAAGATGCAAGATGAGAAGTCCACTCGCGATTTATTGGATTGTAATCAAATAAATAATCAACGGTTTTCCAGATAATTCCATAGCTCTGCCCATCGGTATAGCCTAGAACCTGATTAAACGTCTTTGGATCATCAAGAATTGTATCGTTCCAGATGCCGCCTACCTTACCCGGCACATATTTTTCATTATTATAGGGTTTAGAAACTGATTTTCTGATTAAATCGTAATCAACTGATTTTTGAAGAGTTTCAATTTCTGCAATATCCATTTCCAGAGTTTTTGTACAAGATACAAGCAGAAAAACAATTCCACCTAAGGCCAGTGTAAAAAAAGTTTTAGCATTTTTTTTGATTTTTAATTTTGCCATTTGAATATATTTTACAGGATAAAAGAGGGAATGAAAATAAAAAAAAGCTTCCAATCACTTAGAAGCTCTTTTTAGGTCGGGCAAACCGGATTCGGCTTACAGTCGCAAACTTCGTGTTTGCTCCTTCCAGCCCGCCTTCGTTCGCTGGCGGCAGCATCCATGCTGCCTTTTCGCCTGACGGCGCGCTCACTTCGTTTCGAATCCGTACAAATACATATAAGGCAAGGTTAAAAAAATAAAAGAGCTTCCAATCACTTAGAAGCTCTTTTTAGGTCGGGCAAACCGGATTCGAACCAGCGACCTCAACGTCCCGAACGTCGCGCGCTACCAACTGCGCTATTGCCCGAAAAAATTGCGAAGCAATTTTTTCTTACGAATAGTGCTCGCTTCGCTGCGCGCTATTCGCGGTATATGTAGCTTCCAAGAGGGAAGTGTAATATAAAAGTTTAAGACGGTCGCTGGAAGCGGCATCAACGTCCCGAACCTGTAAATAGCAAATCCGTTAAAAAACGAGCCGTGAGGGTCGTTTTAGGATTTACCTGCAAACATCGCGCTACCAATGCAGACGTCATACGTCTGCAACAAGTTTTGCATTGCAAAACTTGCGCGCTATTGCCCGAAAAAATTGCGAAGCAATTTCTTTCCTTGCTATTTCACACCAAAAAAGGTGCTCATAAAAGAAAAAGCCTTCCGAATCGGAAGGCTTTAGCGCGAGTGACGGGGCTCGAACCCGTGATCTCCGGCGTGACAGGCCAGCGCGATAACCAGCTTCGCTACACCCGCGTGATGTTTAATAATATATACTCTTCACTTATTTTGGTCAATAGGTTAAATCATAAATTTTGAAAAAAAGTTAAAATTTTTTCAAAAAAATTTTCTTTAGTTGTGTTATACTATCCTCATGAAAATCACAAAGTTTGAACCTACATCATCAGGACTTTGCCGCATCACGCCTGATGAAGGAGCCATATTCTATATAAGAAAAGAATACATTCCAAACATAGATTTTGATTCCATCTATGCAGGCGCAGAGTTCAACGAAGAACAAACTTCCGAACTTCTGGATGCCGGACTTGCAGCCGTAGTAGAACTTAAAGCAATCACATACCTTGCCCGCTGCGAACAGTGCAGATTCAAACTTACAAACAAGCTGATTCAAAAAGGCTACGAAAAACAATACATTCAGATAGCACTAGATTTTCTAGAAAGCGTGAACCTTTTAAGCGATTCCCGCTATGCCACCGCCTGGCTTAACAGCAGAAAAACAAATCACTACGAAGGACGCACAAAACTTTCCGCAGAACTCGCTGCCCGCGGAATCAGCCGCGAAGTTGCCGCCGCTGCCCTTGATGAATTTTTTACAGAAAACGACGAAGAAGAAATCTGTCGCAAAGCCGTAGAAAAGCTTAGCCGTACAAAATCAGGAGATAAATTAAAGGCGGCATTAATAAACGCGGGTTTTTCTTACAAAGTATTTAATTACCTATTGACAAAGTAGGGAAATAATATAAAATAAAAAACATAAATACCTACTAACTTAATGGGTAATATAAAAAACTAAGATACAAAAAAGGAGCTGACTATGGCAGACGTAAAACAGAGCGCATTGGAATTGATTGGCGGAACACCGCTTTTACAGTTGAACGGTTATGCAAAAAAATCAGGTATTAAAGACACAAAGATTCTTGCTAAACTTGAATATTTAAATCCAGCAGGAAGCGTAAAAGACCGTGTTGCACTTGCAATGATTGAAGACGCAGAAGAAAAAGGCATCTTAAAGCCAGGTGCTACAATCATCGAACCAACTTCAGGAAACACAGGTATTGGTCTTGCAGCAGTTGCAGCCGCAAAAGGTTACCATGCAATCCTTACACTGCCAGAAACAATGAGTGTAGAACGCCGCAACCTTCTTAAAGCATATGGTGCAGAAATTGTACTTACAGAAGGCGCAAAAGGAATGAAAGGCGCTATTGCAAAGGCAGAAGAACTCCAAGCAGCAACTCCAGGTTCAATTATCCCAGGTCAGTTTGTAAACCCAGCCAACCCAGCTATTCATAAAAAAACAACGGGTCCAGAAATCTGGAAGCAGACAGATGGTAAAGTTGACATTTTTGTAGCAGGAATTGGAACCGGCGGTACAATTACAGGTGTTGGTGAATATCTTAAAGAACAGAATCCAAACGTAAAAATCGTTGCCGTTGAACCAGCAAAAAGCCCTGTTTTGTCAAAAGGAGAAGCAGGTCCTCACAAAATCCAGGGAATCGGTGCAGGCTTTATCCCTGATGTTTTGAACACAAAGATTTATGACGAAATCATTCCAATCGAAAACGAAGATGCCTTTACAGAAGGCCGCACATTTGCACAGAGCGAAGGAATTCTTGTTGGTATTTCAAGTGGTGCCGCTCTCAAGGCAGCAAAAATCCTTGCAGAACGCCCAGAAAACAAAGGAAAAACAATCGTAGTTCTTTTGCCAGATTCAGGCGACCGCTACCTTTCAACACCTTTGTTCAGCGATAACTAATAAGGAGGGCGGAGCCCCGCCCTACGGCCGCACTTTGTTGCGGCCTACCCCACCCAGCGGGAGAGCCCGCAACACCCCAATTCTACAAATCTAGTTTTATGGCTTATATTTCTTTGAAAGGCTTTTATATTCTGCATTTATTGCCTTAAGCCGTTCAGCATCTTCATTAGTCCATTCAGAAGAACGTTTAAGAGATGGAAGCATTTTATCCAGCAAAATTTTTTCTTCAGCAATAATCTCATCAAGACCTGCTTCAGAATCCTCTATTGCAGTCTGAATATCCGCATTCAGCTGATTTGCAAGAGAAAACATTGTATCAATCTGTTCGCGGGTAATAATTTCAGTATCATCAGAAATTACATCTTCTGTAACTTCAATCTTAGCCTTAGAAGTTTTTTTAGACTTTTTTGCTTTTGCAGCAAAACAAGGCAGAGTGATTACAAACATAAGAAGCACAATTAAAGATTTTTTCATAAATAACTCCGTGTTAATTATATCATATCTTTAAAAGTTGCGGGAAGCACAATTTTCAGATAAAATATACTAACTATAGAATTTAGATTTGAGGTGCGTCATGTACTGCAGGCCATTTACGAATCCGCCTGAACATATAATAGTAAAACACAAGGCCATTTTTGGCACTTATGCAGGAGTTTCGCCGCACATAGACATTCGCGGAATGAGAGCCCCTTACGCAGGAATTCCGTTTCCAACCTTTCTTACAAAATTAAGAATTAAAAGCCGCATTAATTATGTCTTTAATATGGGCAATTTTATAGGCCTTGCAGAAATCATGGATTTTAAGGCACTTGGACTTTCAGAAGTAATTTTCTGGAACACACAGACAGGAAAGCGCTACGTATACCATGCCGTTATGCCTCCACGCCGCCGCTTCATTCCAAACATCACAAAAAGAGGCATCTGCGCGTGCTACAGAAAATCGCGGTTTTTAAAAATTTCATGGGGACGCAATCACAAACACGGAGCAATGAGCTTTTCTGCAAAAGGAAACTCCGTACGCCCTAACTCAGAAGGCTATTTTTATTCTCAGGTAGAAGATGACTTTCACACAGACTGCATGTTTGTAAATCCTTCGCCAACATCTTCGCGCTGTTCCGTAACCTGGTTTACAACAATGAAGATTAACGGCCATATTGCCATAAATAAGGAAGAAGCCGCAGATTCACAAGGGCTTGCAATCATGACCTTGAACCGCACTTACATCAAAGTGCATTCAAAAATCAAAATTGCATACGGACTTGGAGTTTTCAAAGATAAAAAAATTGCTTTCCAGCTTAAAAACTCAAATCTGGACGCTGCCGATTCAGACCGATACAACGACAACGTGCTTGTCATAGACGGAAAGCAGACGGCACTTCCTCCTGTCTACATGACACACCCTTTTGGAATTGACCAAAAATGGATAATTCAGGATACAGAAAGCATGGTGGACTTAACGTTTACACCAGTTTCTAAAAATTCGCGGGTTCTGAACATAATTGCACTGCGTACCAGCGACAACACTATGTACGGAACCTTTGAAGGAGTCCTTATGACTGCTGACGGTGAACGAATTACGCTCAAAGGATTCCCTGGCATTTTATACAGAAACTTAATCAGACTCATTTAAAGAGGTTGCGTATGAATGACGACATCAAAACAGCAGACTGGGCACCAGGAACTTTGGACAACACTCGAAAAAACATTGGTGATATTGACCGCGAAGAAGCACAGTTAATGGCAAAAAAACTTGGCGGCCAGGTTATGTACGAACGTTCTACAGACACAAGCAGTGCATCAAAAGGCGCCGGCAAAATCATCAGAAGCCCTGTTGTAGGCGGCGGAAGTTCAGGCGGAGCAGGAGGCAGTTCCGGACAGAACAGACAGACTGGTGTTCCAACAGCCCCTCAGCCAAAACACAAACACAATAATGAATCGCTTCCTAACGTTTCTAAAAAAGCATCGATGGCATTTGACAAACTTATGATGTCGCCAGAATACAAAATCAAGCCAAACTACGGATTTTTTAACTTTGTTCGTGCATGGCAGAAAAACGGAGTAGAAAAACTCAATTCTGATTTTGTAAATTACGATGTAAAATCGATGATAGACCATATGGAAGGTTTTATCACCGTTATAAAAACCCTTATTCAGATGGCGCCTGCCACTTACAAGTCAAAAATCGCCGCAGATACAGAGCCAAAATTCAAACTTTTACGCATGGTTGCAGGCTGGACAATGCAGACAATCCGCGTAGAATACGTAAACATTACAACTTCTCCTCAGCCATGGATTGTTGCAGACATGATTCCATTCGTACGCGCAATCTATAAAAATCTTATTACAGTTTACTATTACGGAAATAATAAAATTCCAAAGCTGATTAAAGAGATTTATGCAGATGAATGTGCATATCCCGAAGCTCCAAGAGAAAAACTTTCAGGACTTGCAAAGCACGCCATCACAGAGTGGCTTTATCTGGACACCGAAGTTATCAAAAAACTCTATCCGCTTTTAATGCGCATGTGTTCAGACTCTCTGGAACAGTATCCCGGATTTTTTAACGCAAAAGTTGCAGACATCCTGAAATTTGTAGGACTGCACAAATTCGACCTTCTTTTGCCAGAAAAACCAAAACCTCAGGAAGAAGTTAAAAAAGAAGTGCCTAAAAAACCTGAACCACCACAGCGTGGCGTAAAAGATCAGACCGTAATTACAGGCTTAAAACTTCTGGAACAGTTGTTTCCTAAATCAGGTCTTGAAAAACTGGAAGAAAATCCTGATTTGTACCCGTACTTTCAGCCTATTTTCCGTTACGAAGACGGCTTTAATGTAGTTTCTCCCAAAAATCCGATTCAGAAAATCGTTGTTTTGCAGACAATTATTGAATACTGCTTCCAGGGTTGCCGCAACATCAACTTTACGCTTGAAGACGAGCATAAAAAAGATGATGTAGACACCATCTACAAGGTTCTGGACGATTGGTCTGCCTACCGCGAAGACGTTTTTGGACGCCTTTACTGCGACCCGCTTTTGGATTTAACAAATTCAATCTACTCTCAGCCTGATTTTGCAAAATCACACATTGGAAAGCGCACCATCACAAATCTTTTGTGGCAGAACACCTATCACTTTATGCCAATGTTCAAATTTGACAAACTGATTCTTGAACACCCTGCCGACGAAAGCAAATACAAGCCTCTTTTTAACCGCACAGATTTTGCCCGCAGATTTCTTACAACCGTTGTAAATCAGTGTGACCAGGCTGCAAAAACAAAGGGCAAAGTTGAACTAATAGAAAACCCTTGGCAGCATTATAAATTTGACGTTCAAAACGAAGTTTCCAAGCGCCTTGACGTTCTTTTGGGGGCACAGAATCACGGTCCAAATACAAACGCAACAAACGCTAACCTTTTAAAGTATACCTTATGTTTTGTAGCAGTTCTTGACTGGTACATTAACAATATGGAAAGCCCTGCCTACCAGACAGACCCAATGGATATTTACCGCGTTTCCAGCGAGGACGGTAAGCCTCAGTTCACCATTAAAGAACGCACCGACCAGAACAAGCTTTTTGCCGACGCAATCAAGGCAAACTACCAGAAAGGAGCAAAATAATGAAGGTAAAAAAACTTTTTTCTGCTGTTACATTACTTCTTGGCTTTGCCGGATGCCATCTAGATTTTAAGAACACCTGCGAAGATGTTTGGATTGTTACAAATAATTCAGACAAACCTGTTACAGTAAATTTTGACACAAAAGCACAGGAAATACCTGCAAAAAGTAGTAAAAAAATTTACAACTATCCATATGATGCAGAAATTAGTATTGATGATTCATTTAAAGTAAAATTTACGGAATCTTACAATTACTCAGAAAGTAAAGCAAGAAGAACTCTAATAATCACAGATGAACCTTCAGAAGAATCTGTATAAGGTCTATACATCTTCTTTCCTTTTAGTCAGAATTTCATTATATTAATTCTGACTAAAAGGAGATTTCACTATGTCAAATAAGAAAATTCCAATTACATTGTTGTGCGGTTATCTTGGCGCGGGTAAAACTACCCTTTTGAACCGCGTACTTACAAATCAGAAAGGCTATAAGGTTGCCGTAATTGTAAACGACATCGGCGAAGTAAACGTTGACGAACGCCTTATTTCTAAAGAAGCACAGATTACAGACTCTTCAAGTCTGGTTCCTCTTACAAACGGCTGTATCTGCTGTACCCTTAAGAGCGACATGGTTCAGCAGATTGAAAACCTGATGAAATCAGGAAAATTCGACTACATCATGGTAGAAGCCAGCGGTGTATGTGAACCAATGCCTATTGCCCAGGCTATGGAACAAATTGAAATTGGTTATGTTGATAACGTTGTCGGCGTTGTTGATGCAAGCCGCCTTGTAGAAGAATTTGATTCAGGTCACGCACTTGAAGAAACCCTTAAAAAAGATGCAGAAGAAAGCGAAGAAGACATTGAATCACTTTTGATTCAGCAGATTGAATTCTGTTCTACACTTATCATCAACAAACGTGACCTTGTAACTGACGAGCAGATGAAGGTTGTACGCGCCGTAATCAACAAGATTCAACCAAGCGTAAAAGTAATTGAAACTACACGCTGCGAAGTTCCTGTAGAAGATGTAATCGGAACAAACCGCTTTGACTTTGAAACAGTTTATGCATCTGCCGGCTGGGTAAAAGCCCTTGAAGAGCATGACGAAGAAGACGATGATGATGA
>JAILHD010000137.1 GCA_024696155.1 Treponema sp.
ACCTTCGCGATTTTATAATTGCTAAATAAAATAGTGCTTATTCAAGTAATACTGGCGTAGGGAGCAGAGCATGGGGCAAAAACATTCTATTTTTGTCTGCCGCGCTAGCGGCGTGTTCAATAGTTTCCTAACAAAAATAGCGTGTAGCGCGGTACCGCGCGGTTTTGAACCATGCTCTGTGACCGTAAGCCACAGATTTAGTTGAAATCAGCTTATTTTGCAGCTGGTTTGTTAGCAGCAGCTTCTGCGCGTTCAGCCTTAATACGAGCTTCCTCAGCAGCAGCAAATGCTTCAGCACGTGCGTTACGTGCGTTAAGTTCTTCAGTGATTTTTGCACCAACCAAAGCCTTAACTTTAGCAGCCTTACCAACTCTGTCGCGGAGGTAGTAGAGCTTAGAACGGCGTACTTTACCAGGACGAACGATATCAACCTTTACAATACGTGGGCTGTTATATGGGAATACACGTTCAACACCTACACCGTAAGAAATCTTACGTACAGTGAAAGTTTCGCGGGCACCAGAGTTCTTCTTGCAAAGAACAATACCTTCAAAAACCTGGATACGTTCTGTTTTACCTTCAATAATTTTGAAGTAAACTTTTACTGTATCACCAACATTGAAGCCCTGAGCTCCAACACGTTTCTGTGTTTCTTCAATAGTCTTAATAATATCCATAAGAGTCTCCTCATTGGGTTTGAGTTTTATGCTTTCTCTTCTTTTTAGGTTGAGTTTTTGCAAAAAACTGCTCGTTTATTTCCTCAATCATCTTTTCGGCTTCTAAAGAAAGCTTTCCGTTTCTTCTTGCTTCCCAGATTAAATCAGGGCGATTTGCAAGCGTCTTCATCAAGCGTTTTTTAAGCCGCCACTTTCGGATTTCTTCGTGGTTACCACTCAAAAGAACATCAGGAACTCGCATTCCATTATATTCTACCGGGTGAGTATACTGCGGATACTCCAAAAGTCCGTCGCAATAACTTTCTTCTTCCAGCGACTCATGATTAATAACACCATCTACCAGACGGTATACAGTATCAATCACAACTGTGGCTGCGACTTCTCCGCTGGACATTACATAATCTCCAATAGAGATTTCCATGTCAACGTAGCTGTCGATTATCCTCTGGTCAATACCTTCGTAACGACCGCAGATAAAAACAAGTTCGTCCTTGCAACTTAATTGTTGAGCCAGATTTTGAGTTAAAGGCTTTCCACTAGGTGTTACATAAATTACAAACTTTCGTTTTGCCTTAACGCTATCTAAAGCTCTTCCAAGAGGTTCAGCCATCATTAACTGACCAGCTCCACCTCCATACGTTCCGTCATCACAAGTTCGGTGCTTATCAAGAGCAAAATCTCTGATGTTCACCAAATCGTAAGCAATAATTTCCTTTTCTACTGCCTTGGCCATGATTGAGTTTTCAAAAAAAGCCTTAACAATATCCGGAAATAAGGTCAGCACAGTAAATTTCATGGAATTACTCCAGAATCCAGAGGTGCATTAATTGTACAGTACCGTTCTCAACATCAACTTTACCAACGTGTTCATTATTGAATGGAATCAGGACAGTACGAGTCTTTCCTGATGATGTAAATTTGATGTCGTCACTAATACAAGTGCAACTCTCGGAGAGAGAAACTTCTAACAAGTAACCTGCTCCGCCTTCCAATACGTCTGTGATTGTTCCTACAACTTCTCCAGCTGCAGGCGCATCTAACAGTGCCGGTTCGCCGTTCCACACAAGGGAACAATTCTGTAAATCTGTTATGTACCACTCGTCTTTTTTCAAAGGCTTAGCGTACTTTCGGGGAACTACCAACTCCCAGCGATTAAATTTTTTAACCGCTTCATCGGAATCAATTCCCTTAAATTTAAGGTACACAGTGTTATGAGCCAGAGAAGCCGATTCAACCTTTACTTCTTTAGTCTGATCACCATGTCGCAAAGTAACCTGTTCAAGTTTAGCAATATGCTCGTACTCGCCTGAGCTACTTTCTACTTTACATTCACCCTCAAAACCATGCGGTCCGCGGATAAATCCAACCACTAATTGTTCTTTTAACATCTACCCTTCCAGATTAGTCCAGAATATCAAGACTGTAACGTTTACCGTCTTTTACTGCAGATGCGCTCAAAACTGTACGCATAGCTTTGGCAATACGGCCATATTTTCCGATTACCTTACCAATGTCGTTTTCAGCAACTTTAAGCTGAAGAACCATACCTTTCTCGCCTTCAGTTTCA
>JAILHD010000145.1 GCA_024696155.1 Treponema sp.
CCTTCGTGGTAAAAAAATTAATGATAAAATGGAATATGAAAAAACTGTAATTTCTATAAGCAATGTTTCTTTTGCAAAAGTTGATGTGATTGTTTATACAAAGCCTTACCTTGAAACTATGAGTGTACAATAATGAACAAAAAAATATTTTTCCTTAATTTGCTGGCTTGTTTGTTTATGCCTGTATTTTCTCAGTCAAATGAAAGTGAGTTTGTAGCTGAAGGTGAAGCATTAGAAGCTTTTGATGAAGATTTTGATGCAATGTTTGATCAGGCTTCTGATACAGAGGCAGTAATTGTTGTAGATCCTAAAGCTTCTGCAAAAAATGATGACGGAACATATCCTTTAAGATTTTCTGGCCGCCTGGACAGCGAATTTGGTCTTGGATGGCAGTATTATGATGAATATGTTGATGGAAAAGAATATGTAAAAATTAATAATAAACCTGTTATTCAAGATAAAATTGTAGAAGGCAAAAATGATCCGAATGGTTATTTTACTTTTACAAACTACCTTTATTTAAATTCGCATCCTACGCCAGATACTATGGTAAAGGGAACTTTTGCAATGGGGTTTCCAGGATATGAGTTTGCTATATCTGAGTGTTATTTTGATTACATAGTAAAAAATAAGCTCTATTTTACTGCAGGAAAAAAACAAACAACCTGGGGATATCCAAGATTACTCACTGTTGCATCTAATGCTACAACCGTAAAAGTAGATGAATTTGTTGCTGTAGGGGCTGAAAATACTAACATCCTTTTTGACAGTAGAAAGGGTACGTCTTTTATGCTTCGTGTTCCTGTCTGGACCGGCACAATTACAGGTCTTGCGATGTATCAAGGTACTAATTCTCAACCAAGCTTTGAAGATATGATTTTTGCTGCCTCTGTAGAAATGATAATTCAAAAAACTTCATTTAATGTTTTTGGTCGTGGCGGTGAACATGAATCTACAAAAATAACATATTCAGATGAAAATGGATTATTAAAAAACGAAACTAAAGAAATTGGTCCATTGTTAGGCTTGGAAGTAAAACGTACAATTCTTGGTGCAGATGTTTACGGACAGGGGCTTTGTCGTTTTGACAGCAATGAAAAATTCGGACAGGCTTTTAAACAGACTATTCATGGCGATTCATTCCATCAGATGGTATTTACAGGTGGTTTCTATAAATGGTGGGATGCAAAAGATCCTGCTGTAGGTTTTAATATTGAATACCAGTTATGTTGTAAGTTTAATAAAGATGATAGCGGTGAATATTCTGGTAAAGATACTACTCACAGAATTGCCTTTGATGGTGGTGTAAAACGACTTGGTCCAAATCATAACATAAAGGTTGGTGTAGAGTTAAATCATGATATTACAAATAACAAGGGATACATTAAGCCTGGTGTAATTATCAGCGGACTTCTTCCAAATTGTGACTGGAAGAATGGTGTGCGCTGGGATTATGGCGAGCCTTACACTTCAAAAGGTAAGTGGACCTTTGGTACTTATATAGATTTATCTTTGAACTACTAAGCTAGATTCTATGCAGAAAGGATATGTCCGTCACTAATTTTAATTACGTGATTGGACATTCCTACAATTTTTGCATCGTGTGTAGAGAATACAAAAGTCGTTTTTAATTCTTCATTCAATTTTTTCATAAGTTCAAGAATCTGATCGCCGTTTTTGCTGTCCAGGTTAGCTGTAGGTTCATCGGCAAGAATAATTGGTGCTTTTGTAACAAGGGCACGGGCAATTGCTACACGCTGGCGCTGTCCACCGCTTAATTCACTTGGTTTGTGAGTTTTCCACTGTGTAAGACCAACTGTTTCAATTAGAAAATCAATCCATTCACGGCGTTCTGCAGGATTCATTGTGTCTGCTGCTGGCGAACTGCCTATTTTAAGCGGGAACTCTACGTTTTCAAAAACGTTAAGAACCGGAATAAGGTTGAAAGTCTGAAAAATAAATCCAAGATTTTTACGACGTAATTCTGTCAGCATAGAATCAAGTTTTCGTGGAATATGATTTGTTTTAGAAAGTTCCATTCCATTGTAA
>JAILHD010000128.1 GCA_024696155.1 Treponema sp.
GTTTTTCTCCTGGGATGGAAGTTACGATTAATGGTAAAAAATACCCGGTCTGCGGCCGGATTTGCATGGATCAGTGCATGGTAAACATAGGAAAGGATAATCCAGATGTAAAACTCTGGGATAAGGTGCTGATTTTTGGCCCGGAAGAAAGCGGCGCCCTTACTACTGCCGATGATCTTGCAAAAATTGGAAATACAATCTCTTACGAAGTGCTCACATCCATCAGTAAAAGGGTTAAACGTATTATTTTGTAGACACTTACTGTAAACTTTTTAACATTTCCGAAAGCTTTAGGTTTTCTGAATAATCAACCGGGCAGTCGATTATTGCCGGAACGTTCTGAGCAAAGGCTTCTTTTAGGACAGGCACTAAATCTTCTGCTTTTGTGATTCTGTAACCTTTAAGGTGCATGCTTTCTGCCATTTTTACAAAATCAGGGTTAGAAAAATCAACGCAAGAGCTTGCGCCATAGCGTTCTTCCTGCTTCCATTTGATTAGACCGTAGTGGGCATCATTAAAAATCAAAGTTACAAAAGGAATCTTATAGCGCAGGGCAGTTTCCAGCTCCTGACTGTTCATCATAAAACCGCCGTCTCCACTTACTGCAAGAATTTTGCGCTCGGGGCATACAAGCTTTGCTGCCAGTGCACCGGGAACTGCAATTCCCATTGTTGCAAACCCGTTTGAAATAATACAGGTATTCGGATAATAACAGTGATAGTGTCGGGCAATCCACATTTTATGAGCGCCAACGTCCGAAATCAAAATATCATTTTCTGACATTACACTTCTAATATCGCTAAGGATTTTTTGGGGCTTCATAGGAAAACAAGAATCATTAGTGTAGCTTTCTTCTTCTTCAACAATCTGCTCGCGGATTTTAAATGCCCACTCAGGCTTTGCCTTAGGCTTACAGTAAGATTCAATTTCATGCAGGGCATAAGAAATGTCTCCAATAACTTCTTCGTCCGGCTGGTAAAGCTTATTGATGTGATTTTCGTTAGCATCAATGTGGATAATCTTGTGTTTTACCTTACCATTCCAGCGGGATGGGGCAAATTCTACAATGTCATAACCTACGGCAATAACAAGATCAGCCTGCTCAATTGCAATATCCTGATAGTCACGCTGTGGAATTCCTATTGTGCGCAGCGAATATTCGCTTGTGTAGGGAACAATGCCTTTTGCCATCATAGTATTGATTACTGGAATCCTTAGTTTTGAAGAAAAATCTCTAAGGGCATCAGAAGCATTATTTCTTACAGCCGAATGTCCTGCTAGAATTACTGGATTTTTTGCTTTTTCAATCAGGGTGGCTGCTGCTCTAATGCAATCCTTGCTTGGAAGCACCTGATTAATTTTGTGATGTTTAATAGGAATACGGCCGGCTCCTTCTGGAACTTCCATTGCGGCAATGTTACAGGGAAGATCTACATAGCAGGCACCGGGTTTTTCGCTTTCTGCATATTTAAATGCAAGGCGGATAATTTCGTTAACCGTATCCGGGCGTACAATCTGCTTACTTCTTTTTGTGATTGGAGTGAACATTCCAACTAAATCAAGATACTGATGAGAAGTAATATGCATTCTGTCTGTTCCAACCTGTCCTGTTATGGCAACAAGAGGCGCTCCGTCAGAGTTTGCATCTGCAACGCCTGTTACAAGGTTTGTTGCTCCCGGCCCCAAAGTTGAAAGACAAACCCCGGCTTTTCCTGTAAGTCTTCCGTAAACATCTGCCATAAAAGCGGCTCCCTGTTCGTGACGTACGGTAATAAAGCGGATGGAAGATTTTTCCAGGGCTTTTATAAGTTCAAGGTTTTCTTCACCAGGAATTCCGAATATATATGTAACTCCTTCATTTTCAAGACATGTGACTAAAACTTCTGCTGTATTCATATTTGTATCCTTGTTTTGATTTTTAAACAAAAAAAGAGGCTGCACAGGGATATACCCATGCAACCTCTTTGTTATGAACAAACAAATAACATTTTATGATTATTTGGTCAAGCGGGGGTAAAAATTTCCCCCATAGTAATTTTTTTTCTAAAAACCTATTGACCAATTTTTACAAGCTCTTTATTCTATGGCCAACAACGACAAAGAGGTCAGAGATTGCTTTGCAATTTCTGACCTCTTTTTTTGTTTTCTGGAGGTTTTTCTATGTCTGAGCAGAAAGTAATGATAGATATGCAGCATATCACAATGAAATATGGAGAACTTACTGTTCTGGATGATATTTCCCTTCAGATTGCAGAAGGAAGTAAAAACGTTATCATCGGACCAAGTGGAGCCGGAAAATCTACACTTCTTCGCTGTATGAATCTGTTTGAAAAACCTTGTGCAGGAAGTGTTTCTGTTGATGGACAAATTTTAACAAATCAAAAAAACAAAGTGCTTTATAAGGCTCGTCAGGAAATTGGAATGGTTTTTCAGGGCTTTAATCTTTATGCCCACAAAACCGTGCTGGAAAACCTTACTTTTGCACCAATTTTTCTGCGCCATGAACCTAAGGCTCTTGTAATTGAACGAGCTATGGAAAATCTTACAAAAGTAGGGCTTGCTTCAAAAAAAGATTCTTATCCAAGTCAGCTTTCTGGTGGTCAGCAGCAGCGTGTGGCAATTGCCCGTACCCTTACAATGCGGCCTAAAGTAATTTTGTTTGATGAACCTACAAGTGCGCTTGACCCGGAAATGATCAGCGAGGTTCTTGGAATTATGGAAGATGTTGCAAAGGAAAACATCACCATGGTTTTTGTTACTCACGAAATGGGCTTTGCCCGCCATATTGCAGACAGACTTTTGTTTCTGGAAGGCGGACACATTATAGAGGATGACACTCCGGAAAACGTGATTGAACATCCTAAAAACGAAAGGACAAAGCAGTTCTTCAGTAAAATTCTGAAGTCTGATTAGTTATAAATACATCAATAAAATCTTGGAGGCTTTTATGAAAAAATCAGTTATGAAAATGTTAGTAGCAGGAATGATTCTTATTGCTTGTGGTTCAGCTTTGTCTGCTAAAGCCAAAAAATCGGAAATCGATAAGATTAAAAAAGCTGGTGTGCTAAAAGTTGGCTGTAAGGAAGATGTTCCAGGTTATGGATATCTTAATCCTGCAACTGGAAAACACGAAGGTATTGAAATAGAAATTGCAAAAGCCGTTTCAGTAAAAATATTTGGAAAAGAAAGCGTAAAATTTACTGGTGTTACAGCAAAAACCCGTGGCCCGCTTGTTGATACTGGCGAGATTGATATGGTTGCTGCAACCTTTACCGTTACAGACGAAAGACGCAAATTGTGGGATTTTTCTACAATCTATATGCATGACCCTGTTGCCCTTATGGTAAAAAAGACTTCTGGAATTGCTTCGTTCAAAGATCTGAATGGAAAAACAATTGGAGTTTCTCAGGCTGCAACAAGCCAGAAGATTTTTGAAGCTGCAGCAAAAGAAGCCGGAATTACAGTTAAATTCAACAGCTATTCATCATATCCGGAAATTAAGACAGCTCTTGATTCTGGACGTATTGATGCCTTTGGTGTTGATTCTTCTATCCTTGCAGGATATATGGAAGAGTCTGTCGTTCTTTTGCCAGAACGCTATGCTCCACAGCAGTACGGTATTGCAGTTAAGAAGGGCAATACAGCCTTGCTTGAAGTAATTGATGAAACAATTGCAGAAATGGAAAAGTCTGGTGAGATGGCAAAGATAAAGGCAAAATTCAACCTGGACAAATAAAAAACTGCCTGTAAAAAAGACAGCTGAATGGGGGTTGGTATGTTCAATTTAAGCAGATGGGCATTGTTATTTTCTGACTGGCAGATTTTTGCACAGGGATTCTTAATTACTGTTGCAGTTTCTATAGTCAGTCTGATATTTACACTTTTAATCAGTTTTGCCGTTGGTATTCTCCGTTGTACTCATAGTGGAAAAATCAGGGGAGCCTGCAATGCTTATGTCTGCTTTTTTCAGAACACACCTCTCATTGTTCAGCTTCTTTTTATGTATAACGTGCTTCCCAGAATAGGGATTGTTTTAAGTCCTTTTGCCTGCGGATGTCTTGGACTTTCGCTTTATACGGGGGCTTTTGGCGCAAGCGTTATAGAAGCTTCAATTAAGGCAATTCCAAGAGGGCAGACAGAGGCTGCACTTAGCCAGGGAATGAGTTATATTCAGACTTTGTTTTTTATCATCATCCCTCAGGCCGTTAGGATTGCAATTCCGCCAATGACTAATCAGTGTGTAAACATGATTAAGAATTCGGCAACTCTTACTGTTGTTACTGCAGGAGAACTTATGTACCGTGCAGACGGCTGGGCTTCCGACTATGGCTGCTATAGTCAGGCATTCATTTTTTCGGCAGTTTTGTATCTTATTTTGTGTCTTCCGCTTTCTAAGCTGGCGGAATATCTTGAAAAAAAGGCGGCAAGAGGATGAGTGAATTCTTTTCTGTAACAACGGCATTGTTTCTTCTAAGGGGCCTTGGAATTACTCTGCTTATTGCTTTGTTTACAATTATATTGAGTTTTATTGTTGGTTCCGTGCTGGGGGTTGCTAAATTCTTGCAAAAGGGAATTATGGCAAAGATTGCTGCAATTTATATTGATATAGCGCGTAATCTTCCTTTGCTTCTGGTGATTATAGGCTTTCGTTTTACGCTGCCGCTTCCGCCGCTTGCAAGTGCCGTTGCCGCATTAAGCTTTTTGAACATTGCGCTTATTGCAGAAATCCTGCGCGGCGGAATGATTTCTATTCCTAAAGGGCAGTGGGAAGCTGCTTATTCGCAGGGCTTTAGTTTTACCGGAACTTTGATTCATGTGGTAATTCCGCAGACAGTCAAAAAAATCCGTAAACCGCTGATGGGACAGTTCATTACGATTATAAAGGATACATCGCTTTGTGCAGTAATTGCCGTTCACGAGCTTATGTATTCCGGTCAGATTGTAATGGGAAAATTTGTAAAGTCGTCGTATATCATTTCATTGTATGCAATCATTGCGCTTGTATATTTTGGTGTGAATTCGCTTCTGCTTTATATTTCAAAACGCGCGATAAAAGATATCCGCTAATTTTGCCCGCGGGCTTTACACAGGAGTCAATATGAAGAGATTTGTCATAACAATAGGAAGGGAATTCGGCTGTAATGCAGGCGAGGTTGGAAGACGTCTTGCCGCAAAGCTGGGCGTGCGTTTTTACAATAAGGAACTTGCGTCTGAGGCTGCAGCTATTGCCCATATTGATGAAAACTTAGCCGTTAATTCTGACCGGAATGCCTTTGAAAAAGAAAAACTGCGTTTTTATGTTGAAGAATTCGGATACGGAGCAAGCAAGGCCTTCTTTACTCAGGAGGCAGTAGAGGCACAGGCATTTGTAATCAGAAGAATTGCAAATACAGAAAGCTGCGTAATGTTTGGAAGATGTGCGGATTACTTTCTTTCTGAATTCGACTTTACACTAAACGTCTTTTTGTATGCGCCGGAAGAGTTCCGAATCAGGCATATTTCTTCTGCATATGCTCTTGATGAAGCCAAAGCTAAAAAGCTGTTAACAAAAATAGACAGGGAGCGTCACGACTATTACAAATTCATAACCGGTAAAAACCGGGGAGACCGTCATGGACGAAATCTTATGATAGATATGAATATGTTTTCTGTTGATGATGCAGTAGATTTAATTTACGAGGCTGCTAAGAAGCGATTTGATTTTATATAAAAAGTAATCTGGAGGTGTATTTATGCAGACTACGGACATCAGAAGGTTCTGTGCTCATTCCGATTCGGTGAATGAGCTTCTTGCTCGCTACGGCGTAAAATTTGGGATTTACAAGAATAACACCTTCAAAGAACAGCTTTTCCCCTTCGATATGATTCCCCGCATTATCGAAAAAAATGAATTTGACTATCTTGAACGGGGGCTAAAGCAGCGGGTAAAGGCGCTGAATGAGTTTATAAAGGACATTTACTCTAAAAAACAGATTATTAAGGACAAGGTTGTTCCGGAAGAATTTGTTTATGCAGGAAGCGGTTATCTTGCCCAGTGCGAAGGAGTTCTTCCTTCTAAAGGAATCTATTCCCATATTTCCGGCATCGACCTTGTGCAAGGCAAAGATAAGAACTGGTATATTCTGGAAGATAATCTCCGCATTCCTTCAGGTGCTTCGTACCCCATGATTGCCAGAGATTTATGCAGAAAATCTTTTCCGTCTCTTTATGAAGAAAATCATATAGAAGAAAACAGAAACTACGCAAAACTTCTGCGAAAGACTATGGATAATGTAAATACCGGTGGACACACAGTCATTCTTTCGCCTGGTAGATATAATGCCGCTTATTTTGAGCATTCTTATCTTGCAGAGCAGACAGGTTCTCATCTTGCAACAGGAAGTGAACTTACTGTTGAAGGCGATTATCTCTACTTTATTGATTATTCAGGCAAAAAGGAAAAGGTTGGAGCAGTTTACCGAAGAATTTCTGACGATTTTCTGGATCCAATGAATTTCCGCGAAGATTCTGTGATTGGTATTCCTCATATTTATGATATTTTCCGAAAGGGAAATGTTGCACTCATAAATGCCCCGGGAAACGGCGTTGCCGACGACAAGGGAATCTACTACTTTGTTCCAAAAATGATAAAGTATTATCTTGGCGAAGAACCAATTCTTCAAAATGCGCCGACATATCTTCCGTTCTATGAAGAAGACATGAAGTATGTTTTGGACAACATAGACAATCTTGTTCTTAAGGATGTTGCAGAAGCCGGCGGATACGGAGTTGTTTTTGGAAGCAAGATGACTCAGAAAGAAAAGTCAGATTTTATAGCGCTTTTAAAGGAAAATCCGCGGCGTTTTATTGCTCAGGAAGTAATTGATTTTCTTGATATTGATATTTACGAAGGTGGGGAATTTGTTCCAAGAAAAGCAGATTTGCGTGCATTTGTGCTTATGGCAGATGAGCCTATGGTATGGAAAAGCGGATTAACAAGATTTTCGCGCAATCCAGATTCGTTCATAGTAAATTCGTCGCAGGGCGGCGGTTTTAAAGATACTTGGGTAATGGCTTAGGACGCCGTTATTACAAATCAGGGGGTAAAAATGAAAGTTCTTTCTTGGGAAAACAGCGACAGACTTTTCTGGCTTGGCCGTTATACAGAGCGTGCCTATTCTTCAATTAAGTTTTTTGCAGACAAATTTGACTCGATGATTGATCTGAATAACTGCGAATATATGGAACAATTTGCAAATCAGGCTTGCTTTTCTGAAGATGATCATGATTCAATCTATTCTAACCTGATGCGTGCCTATGATAACGCCATTATGCTTCGTGATGAAATTGGAAGTGAAACACTCTGCTATGTTCAGCTTGCAGTTTATGCTCTTAATAAGGCACGTCAGAGCGATGCACCGATTCTTGCCTTACAGCGAGTAACCGATAACATTGTTGCATTCTGGGGAATGGTAGATGACAGTGTTGATGAACCAAATGTAAGAAGTATTGTAAAGCTGGGTAAAAGAATAGAAAGAATAGACAATTATGCAAAACTTAAAATGAATGCAGAAGAAATCCGCCGCGAGATGAAAAGACTTAACATCAGAATTGAACGCACCGGGCTGAATTATGATGCTCAGAAACTCTTCCATCTGAACCTTTTAATGAATGCGGAAGAACTTGATTACGATATGATTGTTCAGGAAATCGAATCATTAGTTCTGAATGAACGACAATACTTTGCACATGCTTCAGGCTTGTAAAAACAATGAAGAGATTAAGATTCTTTTATAAAATGCAGATGACGTTTGAATTTCCGGCGGTAAATCATCATTTTACTCTAAGATGTTTTCCGCCGAGTGATAATTGGCAGAAAATTATTGATGAAAAAATAAAAATCTATCCAAATCACTTCATTTGCAATCAAAAAGACTCTTTTTCTAACCGCTGTGTGTACGGTAAAGCAACTTCGCCGCATAATCATTTTTCTGTAGAAGTTGGAGGCATTGCAGAAGTTTCTGGTGAAAATCCTATTAAATTGAATGACGACGGTAAGGAATCGCTGTTCAAATATCCAACAAAACTTACTCAATTCGGGCAAAATATTTGCGAATTTTATGACAAAATTACTGCAAAAAATGCATTTTTTGAGCTTTCTGACTTCAAAAAAGCTGAATTTTTAATGAATTCTCTTTCAGAAAACTTTAATTATGAGCCGGGAGTTACGGGCGTTTTTACAACGGCAGAAGAGGCATTCGGCCTTGGAAAAGGGGTCTGCCAGGATTACGCCCACATACTCCTTTCGCTATGTCGTAAAAGCAGGATTCCCTGTAAATATGTTGCCGGAATGATGACGGGCGAAGGTGCTTCTCATGCCTGGGTAGAAGTTTTTGAAGACGGCAAATGGCTTATGCTTGATCCAACGCATAATTGCCGATGCAACGATTCATACATCATTTTTTCTTGCGGACGTGATGCGCAGGACTGTTCAATAAATCAGGGAATGTTTACAGGGGGAGGAAAGCAGACTCAGAATGTCCAGGTTTTTGTGGAGGAAATACAGGAATGACAGAAAAAATTATTAAAGTAGCAAGCGTGCAGCTTCCGGTTGATGAAGAACTCAAAATCCAGAAACACAGGCTCTTTCCAAAAAATCAGGATGAAAAGGAACTCGAAAAATCAGGCAAGCGGATTGCAATTGTAACGGGAATTCACGGAGATGAGCTTGAAGGTCAGTTTGTATGCTATGAACTTTCCCGCAGAATAAAAGAAAATCAGGCTCAACTGTCTGGAATTGTAGACATATATCCTGCGATGAATCCTTTTGGAATTGATAATATTTCGCGCGGAATTCCAGCTTTTGACCTTGATATGAACAGAATTTTCCCTGGAAACGATAATGGCGACATGAATGAATATATTGCATCTCAAATTGTAAACGACATGGAAGGAACGTCGCTGTGCATAGATATTCATGCCAGTAATATCTTTTTAACAGAAGTGCCGCAAATCAGAATAAACGAGCTGCACAAAGATACTTTGCTGCCTTATGCGCTCAAGTCAAATGTAAATTTTATCTGGGTACATGGTGCAAGTACAGTTTTGGAATCAACTTTTGCCTATTCCTTGAATACCAGGAATGTAAAAACTCTTGTTGTAGAAATGGGAGTAGGCATGAGAATTACGCCGGAGTATGGTAATCAGCTTGTGGATGGCATTTTTTCTTTGATGAAGGAACTTGGAATCTGGCAGGGAGATGTCTCATCTGTTCGTAAACCTGTTGTAAGTAATGATGCAAGCGGAAAGGATGTTTGCTATCTGAATGCACCATGTTCGGGTATCTTCATAAAAGAAAAAAATCACGGAAGTATGGTAAAAAAAGGTGATGTAATCGGAAAAATTATTCAGCCTCTTTCAGGAGAACTTCTATCTTTGATTAGGGCAGAAGAAGACGGCTGGCTTTTTACAATCCGCGAATATCCTATTGTTGAAGAAGGTTCTCTGATGGGCCGCATCTTAAGAGGAGACAGACAGTGAAAGAGGAAACTTTATATCAAATTAACGGTTTATATCGCGATGACTTCAGAATAAGAGGCTTTAGGTTCGGCTCCGGCGAAAAATCAGTATGCGTTGTTGGTTCAATGCGGGGAAACGAATATCAGCAGGTTTTCTCCTGTTCACATCTTATAGAACGGCTTAAAGCTCTTGAAGAAAAGGGTAGAATCAGAGAAGGAAAAGAAATTCTTGTGATTCCATGCACAAATCCGTATTCGATGAATGTAAAAAAACGTTTCTGGACAATTGATAACACTGATATAAACAGAATGTTTCCTGGCTACAATCTTGGCGAAACTACGCAGAGAATTGCAGACGGCATTTTTAAGAATGTAAATGACTATAAAATCGGTATTCAGTTCGCATCATTTTATATGAGCGGTAATTTTGTTCCTCAGGTACGAATGATGAAAACTGGACGCGAAAATACAGAACTTGCCCGTCAGTTTGGACTTCCGTATGTTGTTTTGCATAATCCCCGACCTTTTGATACTGCAACTCTTAACTACAACTGGCAGATTTGGGAAACGGCTGCATTTTCTATTTATACAACAAGTACAAGTGCCATTAACAAAAAAAGCGCAGATTCTGCCGTAGATGCAATTCTTAATTTCCTTTCAAAGCAGGACATTATCGATTATAAAGGGCACGAAGGTTATATTTCACGCGTAGTCGAAAGTAAAGATTTTGTAAACGTGCGTTCCGAAAAAGCTGGCTTCTTTGAAAGTTTTGTAGAAGCAGGTGAGAAAGTCAGAAAAAATCAGCTTTTAGCAGAAATCACAGATCCTTATACAGCTACAGTTCTTCAGGAAATTCGCGCGCCAGAGAATGGAATTGTTGCATTTGTACACAATGAAATATTAATATATCAGAACGCAGCTGTATTTAAAATAATAAAGGATATTGACGGGTAATTTTATGAAAATTTTAGCAATTAATGATTTATTTGAACAAAAGCATATTGAGCTTATCAAAAAGGGTGCGGCAGAAGACGGGCTCTTATTTCCGCACCATACAAATCGTAATGGAAAAAATCCTTCATCATTTACGCCGCCGTGCCGACTCCGTTTCTGGTAAGCTTCAAATTGAATGTGCTATTTTTACCACTCAGCTGGGACTTCTTGCAGAGTCAGAAGGTTTTAAGCAGGCGCTAGCTGCTCACGTTCACTTCTGAGTTTTTCGGGAGTTTTTCCAA
>JAILHD010000162.1 GCA_024696155.1 Treponema sp.
GCTGGTTATGACACCCTTATTATCTGTGTTTCCTGCGAAAATCACGCAAAGGTTGCAGAATATTTTAAGAAAAGCGGAAAGCGTATTATTATTCTGAATACAATGTCTCCAACTCTTGGAGAGCGCTTAAACTGGGCAGATACAGTTCTTCTTGGTTACAGCTGGCGATGCGATTATTCTCTTACTGCAATGGTTAGTCTTCTTGCGGGCGAATATCAGCCGATTGGTGTACGGCCTTACGAACGCTAGAATTCAGGGATTTCTCTAAGCTTAGTATATTTTTCGTCGTAATGATGAGTGCTTGGGCGAAGGCCCATAATGCGCTCATTTTCGGCAGTAAGTTGAAACTTAATCATTTCTTTGAATACGTTCATAAGCGGCTCGGGATCCACAGATGTATCTGCAAGACCGCAGGTCTGTAATTCCTTTATCATGTAGTAGCAGCTTTCGATTGTGCTTATGTATTCTGGGCGCGGTTCATGCTTAAAAGTAAAGATTGAGCGGTAATCGCCAAAAAAGCTTAGGCGAGGGTATTCCAGTAAAAAAGGATTATGTTCAATCATTTTTTTAGCACAGAACCAGGTTGCATCCAGAATGATTATCAGCGGGATGCGGTCGCCAACTGCTTCTTTAAAGCCTTCTTTTTTTGCGTTCCAGGCATCAACGCCAGGGTACATCATCATCGGAAAATATTTTGGGTCGTGGAGTAATTCCTGAAGTCTTGTATTCTGGCTAAAGTCCAGACCCTGTATGATTTCTGAGCTTTTTAAGGAGATGTGTGCAAGTTGTCCTGTTCCTGTGCGGTTGCGTTTTGCTTCTTTTGGATGCATTAAGAACAAAAACTTTACGCCCGGGTCGAGTTCTTTTGTGAATCGACACAGGCAGTTTGAGGCTGGCTTAAAGCATTTGTAGCAGCGTTCGCTCACGACTAGAAATCCTGCTTGATGTTCTGAGTGTCTTTACCTTTGTCTTTTTCGCGGATTTCAACACGGCGGATTTTTCCCGAAATTGTCTTTGGAAGCTCTTTTACAAACTCAAAGATTCGAGGGCATTTATACATTGCAGTGTTTTCCTTTGCAAAGGTAGAAAGTTCGCGCTCCATGTCGGCAGGATCTTTTGTGTCATATCCAGGAGAAAGCACGATTGTTGCTTTGATTGCCATTCCGCGTTTAGGGTCATCTACACCAGTAACTGCACATTCCATAACGGCAGGGTGCTTTTGCAAAATAGATTCAACTTCAAATGGACTTACGCGGTAACCTGCAGTTTTGATAATATCATCCTTGCGGCCAACAAACATTACATATCCGTCTTCATCCATGTAAACGTTATCGCCAGTGTGATACCATCCGCCGTCAAAAGCGTCTGCAGTAAGAACAACGTCGCGGTAATAACCCACAAGAAGTCCGAATGGATGTCCGTTTTCTACGTGGATACAAAGTTCTCCAACTTCTCCTGTAGGAACCGGTTTATTGTTTTCGTTTAAGATTGCTACGTCGTAAAGCGGATTAGGGCGTCCCATTGAACCTGGCTTTATTGGAGAATATTCCATAAAGTTTCCGCAGATGATTGTAGATTCTGTCTGACCGTAACCTTCAAAAATCTTCTTTCCTGTTTTTTCAAGCCATTTGTTGAAAACTTCGTCATTCAAGGCTTCGCCCGCAGTACTAAAGCGAACGCATTTAGTCAAATCATATTTGTCGATGTCCTGACGAACAAGGAAGCGGTAAACGGTAGGAGGCGCACAGAAAGTTGTAAGTCCGTATTTAGAAATCATTTCAAGCATTTTTGCAGGCTTGAACATATTCATGTCGTAAACAAACTGAGCTGTTCCGCAAATCCACTGGCCATAAAGTTTACCCCATGTAGCCTTTGCCCATCCGGTTTCTGCAATAGAAAGGTGAAGACCATCATCAATTACGCCGTGCCAGTATTTTGCAGTGATGATGTGCCCGATAGGGTAGTCAAAATTCTGCAAAACCATTTTTGGATAGCCCGAAGTTCCCGAAGTAAAGTACAAGAGCATTGGGTCATCGTTATGAGTTGCAAGTTCTCCTACAGGACGAGGGAATTCTGCAGGAAGGCGTTCGTATTCTTCGTGGAAACTAATCCAGTCGCCATGAGGCTCTCCTACAGTTACAAGATATTTTACGCTAGGCGACTTAGGCATTGATTTTTCAATTTCGCCGATGATGTTAGGATTGTTGTAGGTAATAATCATCTTTACATCGGCAGCATTTGTGCGGTATTCAATATCGCTCTGTAAAAGCTGGTCTGTAGCAGGGATTACAATGGCACCAATTCTGTGAAGAGCTGGCATCAAAATCCACCATTCATAACGGCGGCGCAAAATCAGCATTACAGTGTCGCCTTTCTTGATTCCTTTAGAAGTGAGCCAGTAAGCTGCACGTTTTGATTCGCGTGAAATATCATCAAAAGTAAAAGTTTCTTCGTCGTTATTATCATCAATCCACACAAGGGCACGTTTTCCAGGTGCATCCTTAGCGTAACGGTCAATAATGTCATATGCAAAGTTGAAGTCAGGTATTGTCTTTAATCTGCAGTGAGCCTTAAAATCGTCATAGTCTTTAAACTCTCTGTCTTCAACTAAAAATTCGTGGGATAATTCCATATTTTTTTTGCCCCTTATATTTGAGTCAATTTTTATAATATCATTTATTAAGTAAACCTACAACTTACCTGATTTGTTTCAATTTATAATAAAATTTTGTTTTTTTTAGCAAGCGGGTTTATAATCATTTTTGTGAAGACATCAAAGAAGCTTAAGCAAAAAATTATAGAAAGATATAAAAAAGCTTACAAAAAATTTCACTATAGTAAGTATGTTTCGGATTATCTTTTTACCTCGAATGTTCGTTCCAGTATTTATCTTGGAATAATTGTTGCTGTTCTGGAAATCTGGATGCTTATTTCCGTTATTTCTGGTGCAATTACAAGCGATGGTGAACAAGGTTTTGTATGGATTTTGCAGCATACATATTCTTATATTGCCCTTCTTGTAACGGCTCTTTTAATGCTTGTTTATTCCATATTGTATCTTAAAGGAAAAATCAAAAATCAGAAGATTGGCTACGCAATTAAAATCTTTTTTACAATTATTGGAATTACTTTTGGCCTTTATATTTCTTACATCAGTTATGACCCTAGCGGAAAGGTTTTTGCCTTTGTAACTATGGAAGTTTTTTGCATTGGGCTTTTAATCTGGCAGCCAATGGTAACATTTTTTATTATTACTGTAAGTTTTTTTGTTTTTCTTTATCTTCATAAACTTAAAACAGGGGATATTTCTTACAGTATCTGGGTAAATTCGTTTACTCTTTGGCTTGCAATGTTGATGTCCGGAATAAATGTTCATCATCAAAGAAGGGTAGAAGCCCAGAAAGATGAACATCTGGAAAAAATGGCTGAATATCTGCATCAAAAATCTCTTATAGATGAACTGACTGGTCTTTCAAATATGTACAGTTTTCAGCAGTCGGCAGTACAAAAACTTCAGAATAAAAAAACTGTTCTGGAAAAAATCAGATTCATCTATATGGATATAGAAAATTTTAAAAACTATAACGAAAAATACGGCTTTAGAAGCGGCAATAATTTTTTGCGCACAATAGGTCAGTTTATAAGTCAGATTTTTGAAGGCGAACTTGTTGCGCGTTTTTCTGATGATCATTTTGTTGCACTTGTTAATGCCGACGGTCTTGAATTTAAGCTTGCTCAGTTAAAAACATTTATCCGTGAACGAGAAGCCTGTGTTCAGCTTGGTTTTAAGACCGGAGTTTATACGCCTTTAGAAAGAACTGTTTCGCCTGGTATTGCACTGGATCATGCTCGTTATGCCTGTTCCTCTATTAAAAAACATTACAAACGTGATGTTGCAGTATACAACGACATGATGGATAAGGAATTCCGCCAGAAAAAATACGTTATCAATAATATTGATTTAGCAATCGAAAAAGGCTGGATTCAGGTATACTATCAGCCTGTAGTCTGGGCAGAAAGCGGCAAGCTTTGTGGTGTAGAAGCTCTTGCGCGCTGGAATGATCCGCAGTTTGGTTTTCTTTCTCCAAATGCCTTTGTGCCTGTGCTGGAAGAGTATCATCTTATTCATAAACTGGATATGTGCATATTGCGGCAGGCCTGCCAGAGTATTCAGCTGGCTTATAAAGAAAAAGAAGCAATAATTCCGGTTTCTATTAATTTTTCGCGCCTTGATTTTGAACTTGCCGATCCGCAAAAAGAGATTGAAGCCTGCATAAAAGAATTTGGAATAGAAAAAGATGATATTCACATAGAAATTACCGAAAGTGCTCTTAGTGATACTGATACAAAGCTAAAAAGTGCAATGAATAATTTTAGAAAGGCTGGTTATTCATTGTGGCTTGATGATTTTGGTTCTGGATATTCAGGTCTTAATGTTCTGAAAGATTTTTCTTTTGATATGATGAAAATTGACATGAAGTTTTTAAGCTGTTTTTCAGAAAATCAAAAGACACAACCTATTTTAAGAAGTATTGTTGCGCTTGCTCAAAAAATCGGGATGCAGACACTTACAGAAGGTGTAGAAACTCCTGAAGCCTATGAGTTTTTGCGTTCAATAGGATGCCAGCGTTTGCAGGGGTATCTCTTTGGAAAGCCTATGACACAAAAAGAACTGCATCAAAAAATTAAGGCTGGCGTTTACGATGTAAGCCTTTTGAAGAACGGAAAGAAAGTTTACGTAGGCGCGTAAAACTATAACTGTTTTTACATAGAAAAGTCTTTTCCAAGATAGATTTCGCGCGCAAGTTCTGAGTTCAAAATATCTTCTTTTGTTCCCTGGGTCATAATTGTTCCCTGATTTATGATGATGGCACGGTCTGTAATTTCCAGAGTATCTCTTACATTATGGTCCGTAATAAGGATTCCAATACCACGCTTTGCCAGAAGCCGAATCATACTTTTAATATCTGCAACCGCAATAGGGTCAATTCCGGCAAAAGGTTCATCCAGAAGAAGGAATTTTGGTTCCATGGCAAGAGAACGGGCAATTTCTGTACGTCTTCGCTCACCGCCGGAAAGAGTAAAGGCCTTCTGCTTACGGATCCGGCCAATAGAAAACTCTTCTATCAGAGATTCAAGCTTTGCTTTTTTCTCTTCTTTAGTAAGGTCCTTGCGGGTTTCAAGAATTGACCAGATATTTTCTTCTACAGTAAACTTGCGGAATACAGATGGTTCCTGAGGCAGATAAGCAATTCCAAGTCTTGCTCTTTTATACATTGGAAGACCTGTAATACACTGGTCATCCAGGAATACCTCGCCGGCAGTAGGCTTATAAAAACCGACAACCATATAGAAGGTTGTAGTTTTTCCGGCTCCGTTTGGACC
>JAILHD010000179.1 GCA_024696155.1 Treponema sp.
GAAGAAGCCGCAGAAATCGTAGGCAAAGCAATTGAAATCAGTCCAGAAATCAAAGTGGCTGGAATTGCAGGACCTGGCGATACCCTTGCAAGTGACAATGCATTCAAGACCTTCAAAATAATTGGCCGCGAGTTCCCGCATCTCATAAAGTGTATGAGCACTAACGGCTTGCTGCTCAACGAGCGTGCCGATGAAGTAATCAATGCTGGAATCGACAGTCTTACCGTAACAGTAAATGCCGTAGATCCAGAAATTGAAGCTCAGCTCAACGACTACATAATCTGGCACGGAAAGAAAATTGAAGGTGTTGAAGGGGCAAAAATCCTCATAGAAAATCAGCTTGCCGGAATCAAAAAAATTGCAGACGCCGGAATTACCGTAAAGGTAAACACTGTATTAGTTCCGCGCATAAACGGCGCCCACATAGCAGAAATCGCCGCGGCGGTCGCCGAAGCAGGAGCAGAAAAATACAACATTATACCACTCATTCCATCGGCAAAACTTAAAGACGAGCCTGCCCCAAACTGTGCAGAAATAGAAGCCGCACGCCGTGCTGCCGGAGAATATATAGAACTTTTCCTTCATTGTAACCACTGCCGCGCAGATGCAGCAGGCGTACCGGGAAAATCAGACATTTCCAGCCAGCTTTATTCAAAGATTGGCCCGGGCAGTTATGGAGAAAACTTCTCACATGGCTGATAAATATCGCGTTGCCATTGCCTCAACCGATGGCGAAAGTGTAAACACTCACTACGGAAAATCAGAAATCTTCTATATTTATATCGTCGATGACGATGAAGGCTACGACCTTCTTGAAAAACGTAAGGTTACGCCTGTTTGTCAGGACGGTTTTCACAACAAAGCCGAAATGGATAAACATGTCCAGCAGTTCAAAGATTGCAAATACGTAATAGCAAGTCGCATCGGCGACGGAGCAATACAATCACTTACTGCAGCAGATATCACGGGTATGGATCTTCCTGGCAGCATCGACGATGCAATCCTCAAAGTCTGGAAATATAACCAGATTCAGGGCTTATTTAATTAAATAGTTTTCTCTTGACATAACGTTCAGTTGCATATAAAAATAAAAAAAACTTAAAACTAAAAAAAGGAAGAAAACTATGAAAAAACTTAGATTTTTATTTTTAGCCTTAACGCTTATTTTTGTTTCCTGTGCTACTACAACTCAGATTATAAATCCTGACAACGTAGCCCCAGAAGACCTGTCTGTTCTGAAAACATCAGATACTTCTATAAACATTAATTCCATTGATGGAAAGGAACTACCGGTTAACACTCATTCTGTTAGTGTTGCTCCTGGAGAACATGAGATTACCTTGTCGTATCACAATGTCGGCGGAACAAATTCAATTGTTGCATTGATGAATTTAAGTGCAACCATTCTTAATCAGCCGAAAACACAAAAGGTTATTATTATACCTGGGAAAAAATATAATATCAGATACAGCATCAATGTAGCTTCTAATGAAGTTAATTATTCTATTATTCCAGAGCCTTCAAGCGCGGCTGATTATCTGATAAATTCTACAAAAACAAGTCTGACCGAAGTAAAACGTCCTGAAGGATACAAAGCTTCACTCGAGGTTTATGATGAATTACCAACAGAAAAGAATTTTGAAATTATCGGATATGTAAAAAGCACTTTAAATACACATGGTGCACGTGTCAAGAAAGTTTCTGTTGAAGAGATGGTATATATTCTGGAAGAGGCTATGAAAGAAAACAATGTTGAATTTGACGCAATTGGTTATAAGACAATGACAACAGGTTCTTTCCCTATGTGGCATATGACTATTGAGGCACTCGCCCTTAAGTATACTGAATAGAATTTTTTAATAATTCGACTTTGTTAAACGCACGGTAAATCCGTGCGTTTTTTTTATTTATTTAAAAGAATTTTCTAATACCTATTGACCAAGTAGGTAAATAGAAGTATATTGTTATTACCTAGTAAAACAATAGGTTATAGTTATAAACTCAATATTCTTTTAAGGTACGGAACTTTTTTCCGTGCGAAGGAGCTTCCTATGGGAGAAATCAGACAGATAGCAATTTAT
>JAILHD010000004.1 GCA_024696155.1 Treponema sp.
TCCCGCGAAGAAAACTGATTTTCGTGCTATAATTTCTTTATGTCACAAAAGTATTTTCTTTCTCCAGATGAATTAAGCGGTTTCTTCAAAAAGGAACTTGCAAATCCAAACAGCGTTTTTGTTTTTTCCACCGATGTTGTAATGAACTCCTGGATTGACTGGTGTATTACCCACCCAGACGAAAGTGGAATTGACGCAGTACCTCTCGAACGCTTTATGGCCTGGGATAAGTTTAAAGGCGAAGCTGTTCGCGCAAAGGAAGAAGGAAAAGCCTCTATCCCGTCAATTTTAAGAAAATTTTTTGTGCGTTCACTGATAGCAGAAAACGCAGCCAGCCCGGACCAGACGCCTATTTTCAAAAAAATCATAAATCCCGATTACCGCCGGGAAGCTGGCTCCTTTACAGACTGGATTTCAAAAATGCTTCTGTCACTCAAACTCTGGCATGACAAAATCACCGCTGCAAAAAACTACACCTTAGACGAAGAAGATACCGACTATCTTGAACTATACAAACGCTATTCAGACTTCCTCGAAAAGCACGAACTTTTTGAGCCAAGCTGGATTGAACCAGATTTTTCTTCAGAAGGCAAAAACTACATAATCTTTTACCCGGAAATTCTTGGCGACTACGCAGATTACATCAATATTTTTGAAAACTGCCCCGAAATCACAATTGTAAGCCTTCCGCCCCTCACCTCAGAAGAAACTGCAAACGAAGCTAATCAGATTTTGTGCAATAAATATTCAGATTCCCGCAAGGAACTTCGCCGCACAATCCTTGAAATCAGAAAACTTGCAAAAGAAGTCAGCTGGAATGAAATCACTTTGAATGTTCCTGATTTGGAAACTTACCGTCCCTACCTTGAACGCGAGCTCACAAAATACTGCGTGCCTTTTGTAATCCGCGCAGGCTATCCGCTTATCAAAAATACAGCAGGTCAGGTCTTTGCAGAAATCCAGAAGTGCTATGATTCCGATTTTTCTTACGATTCTGTCCGCGCCCTGATTCTGGACGAATATATTCCCTGGAAGGAAGAATTTTCTGAAGTACGCCAGAATTTTATCCGGGCCGGAAATGAACTCCGCTGTATCTGTGGTTTTGATGAAAAAACGGCAGAGGGAATAAAGCATTTTGACAGCTGGGAAAGCGCCCTCTCTCTCACTAGTAACGAAAATGCCCGCGAACTTGATTTTTACCGCAGTCTCAAGGCCGACATCAGCGCAATCTGCAAAGCTGGAAGCTTTTCTGCAGTCCACGCAGCCTGGATTATATTCCGTGACAAGTATCTGTCGCTTGGAGAATTTTCTGAAAATGCCAACGCCATCATAGGACGCTGTATCACAGAACTCAACAAACTGATTGAAATTGAAGAAAGCTACTGTACCGGCGAAAATGCCGCCCTCAAAATCACAAATCACTTTGATTTTTACATCACCGAGCTTAACTCAAAAACTTACACGCCTCAGGATAAAAAAACTGGCGTGCAGGTTTATCCTTACAAACTGACAGCCGGCGCCGCCTTTAATCACCAGTTTGTAATCGATTCAAACCAGAACAATCTCGAAATCCAATATCCAAGACTTGGCTTTTTGAATGCAGAAAAACGCCGAGCACTCGGTTTGGACGAAGATGATAAAAAGTTCAACGCATCCCGCGCTTTTATCCGCCTTTACGCTTCTTCAAATGATGGCAAAACTGTTTATTTCAGCTTTGCAGAAGAGTCTTTCGCCGGCTTTGCAATCTGCCACAACGCGCTAAAAGAAGTAAAAACCTCAAATGACGAACTCGACAAAGAAGATTTTATCCTTGCAGAAAAAAATTACATGCTGGGAAAATCTTCGGCAGAGGAAAATTCAACTCTAAAACTTTCAGCCGATCAGAAAAAGCAGATAAACTGGTGGCAGTTCTTTAATTCGCCGGAAGATGGTACAGAAGAATATCAGCCGGGCGAAATCCTCAAAGAAAAAATCCGCGAAGTTCTGATTGAAAACCGCGAAAAAAACTTTGAGCAAAAAGATGGTAAAATAGCAATTACACAAAATGATATGAGAAACTTTTTCCCTTGTCACCGCAAATGGCTTTTTTCAAACGTCATCAACCTGAAGGAAGATTCTCTCGACACAGATTTAATGGGCCCTTTTGACATGGGAACAATCAATCACAAAATCCTTGAACTTTTTATGCAGGATTATCTGAAGTCGCAGGAGCCGCTTCCAACCGCGGTAGAGGGCACTTTTGAAAACGAAGACCAAATCAGAGCCCGAATCAAAGAATATTCACAAAAGACAATCAGCTGTAATACAGAGGACTATTCAAAATGCCCTCTCACACAGATAATGCTTACTTCTCAACTGGACGGAATTGCAAATCACATCATGGACTTCCTTCACGGATTTTTGCAGGCAAATATTCCGCCAGAAAAGTTCAACAAATCATCAAAAACACAAGGCTATGGTGGCTGCATGGTAAAAGGCGTGGAGCTAAAACTTTCTGCGCAAAATCCAGACGCTGACTACAACTATTACGGCACCCTGGATTTGCTTTTAACCTCAGCAACTCAAAATACAGATGCAACAGGCTGGACAATCATCGACTACAAAAATACAAAAATCCCGACCGCAAAAAGCATTATGCTTGATGACGAGGGAAAACTTGGTAATTTTCAGATGCCGATGTATATTTCCCTTATTAAGAAAACAAAAAGCACAGGTGAAATCGATGTTGCGCGTTTTTATTCCATTAAGGGCGATTCAAGTTCTCCTGCAATCGACCGCTACACAGACGGAAAGCAGGAAGATGATTTTAAGCCAGTTCTCGATGCTTTCAAAGAGTATTCAGAAAAGTTTGCCGGCGACGTATACAGCGGAAGTCTTGCGCCAGATCCTCAGCAGGTTGATATTTACAAAGACTGCATAAGCTGCTCTTTCAAATCCGTCTGCCGCTACAACTACGAAGTTTCAAAACGGACAATGAACGCACGCCAGGAGAATGACTAATGAGTACAAATTACGATTACCTTGATTTACTTGAAAAGATAAATAAAAAACTCGACCCAAAACAGCGTGCAGTCTGCTGCCGTACAGATAATACGATTGTTGCAGCTGGTGCAGGTTCGGGAAAAACTCAGGTTCTGGCAACCCGCTTTGCCTGGCTGGTAATGAGCTGCAATATTCCTGCATCAAAAATCCTCACCCTTACCTTTACAAAAAAAGCCGCAGGCGAAATGTACAGACGTATTTACGAAACTCTGTCATTTTTTGTAGCCCAGGAAGAAACTCCCGCAGAAGAAAAAAAACGTGCCGCAGACGCTCTGGAAGATTTTTCTAACGTTCATATCCAGACTCTGGACTCTTATTGCAAACACATTGTTGAACAGGCTGCTACCCGATATGGAATTACCCCGGACTTTTCTGTAGGTTCTTCTGATTCGGAAAGTGATATAAAAAATCAGGCACTGCCCTTTGTTTTTACAAACCGCAATTCTTCAGCAGTTTCAGATTTTGCGACTATAGGAAATTTTCAGAACTTTGCAGACGGCATTATTTCAAATACAATCATAAGATACTCTTCCCTTGCCGCTTCTCCGTCATATTTTTGTGATAAGCTGCAAGCACAGAAAAAAGAACTTGTCCGCGCCTGGAATTATCTGATTTTTGGAAATACCGCCGGAAAATCCACTCTTCAGGGTGATTGCTCTCCACTATTAAAAGAAGATTTATCAGAAAAACTGAAGGATGCGCCGCTTGCAAACTGCCTGCGCAATGCCTTTGACCTTTTTAGAAACGAATTCAACAACACAAAGGGAAAAACCGGCACTCCATATTATTCAAACTGCGAAAAAGCACTGGATGCCATGGAAAATCTGGATTTTAATCAGCTCAGCCTTGATGACAGCTTTGATTTTGAAAATCCGGATAAGCAGAAACTTGCACTGATTACTGCTTTTTTCAGGGCAGTCAGTCTCTTTGATTTTTCTCAGTCACTGGGCGGCTACACAAAAGAACTCAGGGCGACTGTAAAACCAATAAAAGAAGTTTTTCTTCCATATATTAATGCCCTTTCATCTTACATCACAAACTACAAGAGCATAAAAAATCTTCAGGAACTTTTTGATAATTTCAAAAATCAGATTAACGCTCAAAAACGAACCTCGGGCAAACTAACCTTTAAGGATGTAAGCGAACTTTCACTTGAAATCCTGATTAATAACAAAGATATCCGCCAGCAGGAAAAAAATGCCTACGACAAAATCATGATTGATGAATTCCAGGATAACAACGGCAAAAACCGCGACCTGCTCTTCCTGCTTTCCGAAAAGGATTTTTCAGACAAGGGCGAAGAACACGGCTGTAAAGACGGCATTCCATCCGTTGAAAACATCCGGCCGGACAAGCTTTTCTTTGTAGGCGATGAAAAACAGTCAATTTACAAATTCCGTGGTGCCGAAGTTTCAGTTTTTAATGAACTTAAGCATGACCTTGGCGAAAAGAACTTTTTGCAGATGGAATACAACTACCGCTCCGACAACGAGCTGATTACTTCCTTCAACAGACTTTTCGGGAAAAATGACTACCTTTTTGATTCCAGAAGCGACAAAAATTACGAGGCAAAATACGAAAAATTCGCCGTAAAATATGATCCAAAAAATCAACTCGAAGTGCCGGAAGAAAAACTGACTTTAGAAAATATCCGTCTTCATGCCTGCCTTTTAAATGCAGACCTCATAGACAGCGATGACCTTCTGGATGAAAAAAATCAGAACGCCTATTTTATTGCAAAAAAAATCTACCAGCTTAAAAATACTGTCAGGGCGGACGGCACAAAACCTTCCTTTTCTGAATTTGCAATTCTTGATAAATCCCGCCACAGAACCCAGCTTTTGCAGTGGCTGAACTTTTTCGGCATTTCTTATCAGCTTGATCAAAACAGTGACCTTTTTTCTGAAGGCCCGATAAATGACATTTATGCCTTCCTCCGACTTTGCGTTTACCCGTCAGATAAAAATGCCTTTGCAAGTTTCCTGGCATCCCCTTTCTGCTGCTTAAATCAGCAGGCTCTGGAATCGGTCCTTGCCAGCGCAAGTCTTGCAGAACTCCCGGACAGCGAAGCCCAGCTTGCACTTACAGCAGAAGAGCTTCTTTGTGAATGTTCGCAGACACAAAAAGAGCGCTTTATAAGCGGAATCTTCTATATAAAAAATCAGCGAAAAGCCATTTTAAGTCAGCCGCTTGCAAAAACAGTCAGTACTTTGTGGATTGAAACCGGCTATCAGTATGCAACAATGGAAAATACAAAAACTGACCTTTATGCCGAACAGTTTGACTTCCTCTTTGAACTTGCCCGCCAGAGCGATCAGAATCAAAAAAATATTTCGTGGTTTGTTGACCAGCTGGCAATTGTAAAAGACAAGGAAAAGAACAGCATGGAGGAAGAAGAAATCGACGTTGCGGAAATAAGCTATCCTCTGGAAAAACAGGATGCCGTTCAGATTATGACAATCCACAAGAGCAAGGGTCTGCAGTTCAATTACGTTTTTGTATGCGGCTGTATTTCTGCAAGAAGCGGCACAGACCGTGATGCTGTTTTCTTTGATGAAGATTTTGGAGCCTCGATTAAACCTGCCAGCGGAGCCGGAAATTATTTTTCGATTATTCAGAGACTCGCAGCAAGAAAAAAAGACATTGCAGAGTTCCGCCGCCTGATTTACGTTGCAATCACCCGAGCAATCCGCGAAGTTTATATTGTTGGAAAATGGAGTCCGGTGCCTAAAAAAAGTCAGAAGACCGACAACAATGAAGAAAATTTCAAACTACTTGAAAAATGCATCAAATTCTATTATCCAGAAACAGAAAGCGACGGTAATTTTGCGCTGAGAGAAGAAAAATTAAGCAGTATAGAAAGCGTGCCTTTCTCTTACACTTCGATTACTCCCGTAACAAAAAAAGAAGCATACAAGAGCTCAGACGGAAAAACAGCTTCCCCTGCTACAAAGATTTTCGCCCCATTACCAGCCGACGTAGAAGAAATTCCATACGAAGAGCCGGAGTCAAACCGAAGAACACCAAGTTCTCTGGAACCAGAATTCACTGCCCCTGCTGCAGACATCACCAATTCCACTCCAGACGTTCTTCTCGACCAGAAATACGACAGCCCGGACGACAAACTCGATTCTGCAGCCTTCACAGCCGCTGATTTTGGTACCCTTGTTCACGACTATCTGCGCGCTCAGGCAGAAGGCACAGCCCCGGAAGTCCACGAGCCTGCTGTAAAACTTTTCAAACAACTTACAGAAAAAGAAAAAGCCTCAAATAAAGCTGATTGTATAGGAATGTGTCACGACTTTTCTGCAAGTGATTTTGGAAAAGCCGCCTATAACTCAGACTCTTCCGCACGCGCTACAAACCGCCTCTTAAAAGCAGAGTGGGCATTCCGCATGGCGCACGAAGGCTACATCTGGACCGGTTCAATCGATTTGATTTACGAAAATGCCGATGGCACATACACCATCGTCGATTACAAATCCGATAGTGAAATTGCCCCGGAACGTTACACCGCCCAGCAGAATTGTTACCGAATAGCCGCAAGCAAACTTCTTGGCATTTCAGAAGATAAAATCACCTGCTACTTATGGTATTTACGTCATAACAAAGCCGTTAGAATATAAAAAAAACACTCTGTGTAAAACAGAGTGTCAAATTATCTATAGTAGATTCTTTTTTCCCCAGGCCTGCACCAGCTCCTTTGGATCCTTTGCAAGCAGAGCCTTTACCAGAAGCAGATTTGTCTGGCTGAATACATTCTGCATCAAAGGCTCTTCTTCAGCTGTAAAGCGGCTGAGTACGTAATCGGCAACTCCCTGATTTGGCAGAGTCGGACGACCGATTCCAAAACGAAGACGGAAAAAATCCGGAGTGTTCAAAACGGCTTTTGTCGAACGAAGTCCATTGTGTCCGCCAAGTCCCCCGCTCCACTTAAAGCTTACAAAGCCCGGCGCAAGCTCCAGTTCATCATGAACAACCATTATTTCTTCCGGCTTAATCTTATAAAAGTTTGCAACTTCAATAATGCTTTCGCCGCTAAGGTTCATGTAAGTCTTCGGCTTTAAGAAGTAGATGTGGGCTGGAGCTTCTTCCGGCACAAGCACCGGCAATCCGTCCTTTTTAGAACAGATTTTGTAATCACAAGCCCACTGGCTGAGCTCAGCAGGAGAAAAAGATGCAATCTCTCCCTTAAACTTACTCTGCCAGCTCAAACGCCCCGCAAATGGAAGCGAGTCTTCAAAAAACCAGCTTACATTATGACGGGTCTTTTCATATTCTTTTCCGTAATTTCCCAAAAAGGCAACTAATTTAATCATTTTAAAAGCTCTTCCGGATTTTTTAAGAATTTTCTTGCTGAATATGATGCCAGATTAAATGTATAAGGAGTTTCAGTAGAAGATGCACAGTATTCAGCAGGCTGATCATCTTTTTCTTCTTTTGTCTGGAACAAATCAAGGGCTACAGTTTTTCCGCCAGCCTCAATTTCACAGGTCAAAAGATAAGTTCCCGAAGGACTTGCTGAATCTTCAGCCCAGCTGCTTGCAGACAAAGATGCAAACTCTCCAAACCAGCTTTCAGCTTTCTGACCGTCAACTTCACCGGTAACAATACCGTGTCCGTCAATTTTCCAGGTCATATTTTCTGCCTGACCTTCGCGGGAAACCTTCCATTCTGTGCCGTCTGCCTTTTTAACAGAAAACGCACCAATCATATTCTTTTCCAGAGTCCATACAGTATTACTGCGCAAATCAGAAATTGATTTTCCAAATGTGCCGTTAAGATTTCCCGAAGCAAGGTAAACATCGTTGCTTCCGTCAAGCATTATGTAGCCCTGGGAACCTGTTGACGAAGCTTTTCCCACAGTGATTTTACGAACTTCTTTATCACCCGCAAAAGCTGTAACTGTAATTTTTTTACTGTCAGTCAAATCATAGCGGATTTTTGAAGCTTCGCTTGAAGCACTTCCCACGCGGTCAAGAACTTTAACAGATTTTACTGCCGCAACAATAGAATCAACATTTGCGCTATTTGCAGGATATTTTGCTTCTCCTACAACCCATGAATCACCCGCCTTAGCAAGCAAAACTGTATTTCCGGCAGATTCAATTGTAATTTTGTCAGGTTCATCCTTAAGAGTAATAGTTTTTACCGAGCTTTTATTCAGCAAAATTGCCTGCAAAATGCATACTAAAAGCAAAAAGGCACAGGCGCTAAGTAAAATTATTTTTCTTTTCTGCATAATATTTTATTCTCCTGTTTAAGCCCGTCGGTCAGAGCGGGCGGTGTTTATACACCTATCTACTTAATTCTTCTTTCATCGTCCGGATTATATTTCTCATCAATCTGTTTACGACGGGCACTTCGTTTTTTAAGAACCATAAGACCGCATACTGCAACCAGAACAACAAGACCAAACTGATTAAAATACTGCATGATTTTTGCAAGAGCAGCAGATTTTACTGTCAAAGTATTAAGAGAAAGTCCCTTTGTACGCATTGTACAGAAATCTTCGTTACCATTAAGGTAATCAACCGCATTCAAAAGGAACATTGCAATCGGGTTACCGCTGGCATTTCCGTCCATAACCTGAGCTGTCGTAATATTTGAAGAAGAGAATACGATGATTTTTCCGCTCTGAACACCAGATTTAAGATGGGCGTTACTTTCAATTTTAGAAAAATCTGCCGAACCAGAAACTGCAGCTGCAGTCTCATCAGCACCTTCTTCATTTTCAGGAAGATCCGGCGCACTTTCAAAGGCAGAGTCAAATTTTCCTTCAAGCAAAACGGCAAGGTTCTGAGCCTTAATCTTGTCTTTTTCTGCCGGCGGCATCATAAGGTTTGGATTAAGCATGATGTTCTTGTCCATTGTCCAGGAATTTTCAGAAGATTTTGCAAGAACTGTTGTTCTCAAGTTTTTATTAGCCTCAGCTCCAGTCACATCAAGAGAAGAGTTCATCAGCATGATTACATAACCAAGATTTTTTGTGATTACGTTCTTTTTAGCCAGAGAATTTTTCTGCAAAACAGGAACCCAGTAAAGGTTCATTTTTCCAGTCTGGCGATCAGTCTGAGTGTAACAGTTTTTATCAAGTACAATATTCTTTCCGCGGCTTACACCATATTTTTCCAAAAGGCGGTCAATATTCACTTCGTTTGGAGCAAAGCTTACGTTTCCGTAATAATCCTGCTGGCCAGGCACTACACCATCAACAAAGAAAAGAACGTTTCCACCCTTCATAACAAACTGGTCAAGCTTATAAAGTTCAGTTTCAGTAAAATCAGATTTAGGGCCGTTTACAATTACAAGCCCCATATCAACAGGAATTTCATCCTTACTCAAATCAATGTCCGAAAGCTCGTACATGTCAGAAAGAATTGCCTCAAAATTAGCGGCATTGTTCATATCCTGCTGACCATAAGGATTAGGCTGAGCTTCCCGCGAAACTTCTCCGTGCCCCGTAATATATCCAATCTTTGTAGTCTTAGAAAGCAGGGACTCCAAAGCAGAAGAAACTGTAGCTTCTACATCATCAAGCCCGCCAACACCATAACCAAACAAAGAACGGCGAATCTGAACAGGAAGCAAGGCAAACTTTTCTCCATATTCAAGAACGGCACCAAAAACTGCAGTTTCTACAGTACCATTATTTCCCTGAACGTTCAGGCGTGGAAGTCCATATTTTTCGCAAAGTCCGTCAACTTCTCCAGCCGAAGGATTTACAACGCGGAAGGCAAGGCGGTCAAGATTCTTTTTATTTGCCGCAGCAACGCCTTCACGCAAGGCATCTTCTGCCTGACTTCTAAAGCTTGAAAGTGCATCGCTTGTGTACAATGTCAAAGTAATTTTTTCACCACCGTTAAGGCCCGCAAGAGTATCAGAAAGGCTAATCATTTTGGAAATCTTTGTTGTCAAAGAATATTCAAAGCCGTCAACAGAAGTAATTCCGTCCATCAGCTCAATGCTGTCTCCATAGGAAACAACAATTCCCATATAAGCCTGTTTAAAACCTACTTCGTTGTTTTTTACTTCCTGAATCTGAATCTGATGAAGTCCGTATTCGCGGGCAATTTTTTCATTTTCAGGCTTAGACATATCCATGTAGTTTACGCTGAATTTTGAGTTAGCAGCACCTTTATACTCTACAAGAATATCCTTTACATACTGAGCAACTCCGTTGTAAGGAGCCGGAAGGTTATCAGCAAAGAAAACGCGCACATTCAAAGGCTCTTCAATATTTTTTACAATTGAACGGCTTGCTTTAGAAAGCGAATAAGATTTTGGAGCTGTCAAATCAAAGCGCAAAAAGGCATTGTGGGCAGCAAGATTTGCCAGAATTAATAGAAGAATAAAAAGTGCAAAGTCACTGGCAGGACTTTTCAACCATTTCAAGAACTTTTTCATCTTACTTACTCTCCTGCTGCTGAACTTTTACAGTCATCACAAAGAAAAGTGATGTCAGCGAAATAAAATAAAGCAAATCGCGTGTATCAATAATTCCGCGCGAAATTGAAGTAAAATGTGAGCTTGCAGAGATAAAACTCAAAAAGCTTACAAGCGGAGCCGGAAGCAGAACAAGGAAAACATCAATCAAAGTAAGCACAATGCAGATTATAAAGGCTGTAAAGAAAGCAATAATCTGATTTTTTGTAATTGATGATGCAAAAATTCCGATTGCAGTAAAGCCTGCACTCAAAAATATAGCACCAATATAACCGCCGATAATCGGACCGTAATCAGGAGAGCCGAAAATCTCAAGTGTAATTACATAAAAAAGACTTGGAAGAAGCATAATCAAAGTACCTGCAAGACTTGCAAAATACTTTCCGGTAACTACATCAACTTCGGTAACAGGAAGAGTCATCAAAGTTTCAAGAGAACCGCTTCGCTTTTCTTCTGCAAAAAGACGCATTGTAAGAGCCGGAACAAAAAAGCTCAGCATAATCGGAAGGAGTCCAAAGAACTGACGCATTTCTGCACGGTTATTAAGGAAGAATGTTGAAAAAAACATAATTCCCGAAATGATTAAAAAAAGACCTGTAACAATGTAAGCCACAGGGCTTGTAAAATATGATTTGAATTCGCGCGAAAAAATTATCAGCGCAGGATTTTTTCTATTTGAGTTCATTTTTGCGCCACCCCGTTATTTTTCAGTCTTTTCTGTAAGGGCGTGGAATACGTCCTCAAGACTGTTTTTCTGAACTGATATTTCGTAAAGATTAAAGCCGTTTTCTACACAGGCCTTAGCCACAGCCGGACGGATTTCTTCGCTGCCAGCCACACTGATGAGGATGTTGTTTAACGTCTCCTCCAACTTAGCGCCGCCGTTCACATTTTCGCTGCCAAGCAGAGTAACATTTGCAACTCCGGCTACGCCCTTTAGTTTTGCGCTCAAGGCTTCAAAATCGCCGCCTGCAGTAATTTTTACAGAAAGCGAATGTCCAAAGCGTTCCTTAAGCTCTTCAATGGAAGAGTCCGCAACAAGCTTACCGCCGCTTATGATGATTGCGCGTGAACACAAAGTTTCAACTTCGCTCAAAATATGAGTAGAAACAATTACCGTGCGGGTTTTTCCGATTTCACGGATAATATTACGAACGTCTTCAACCTGGTTAGGGTCCAGTCCGGAAGTTGGTTCATCCAGAATAAGGATTTCAGGATCGTGCATAAGGGCATGAGCAAGGGCAACACGCTGGCGGTTACCGCGACTGAGTTCGCTGATATTTTTGCTCATTACTTCTTTAAGTCCGCATTCCTTACACAAAAGAGGAACTTTTTCTTCAGGATTCTCGCCCTGAATCTCTGCAATATAGCGCAGATAGTCTTCAACAATCATGTCGCCGTACAAAGGCGCACTTTCCGGCATATAACCGATTTTCTGCTTTGCTTCTACCGGTGACTCCTGGATATTTTTTCCATCAATAAAAATTTCGCCGGCAGACGGTGCTAAAAAGCCCGTTATCATTCGCATTGTCGTAGTTTTTCCGGCTCCGTTAGGACCCAAAAGACCAACAATCTGACCTTTAGGAATAGAAAAACTAACGTCATTTACCGCACGAAAATCCCCAAAGTTTCGGGAAACGTGGGATACATCTATCATTTTTTATCCTCCTGTGAGAGCGACTGCCCTCCCCCATCATTTTTAATTTTCTTCTATATTAAAACCAAAATGGTCATGCCCTGGTAACACTATAGTTCCGGGTTTTACAAACTTTTTAAGAAGCGAAAGACTTTCAAAAATCTGAGCCTCATTTCCACCCTGCATGTCGGTGCGCCCCCAGCTGTGGTAAAACATTGTATCGCCGCTAAGAAGTAGGCCTTTTTTTTCATTGTAGTAGCAGACAGAACCCGGAGAATGTCCCGGCGTATGAATAACCTTCCAATCATCAAAAAGCACTTCGCCGCCGCTCAGAAGTACGTCAGCTTCCGGCTGATTTGCAACGCCATCAAGAACAGCTTCCATCTCAAAAGAAGAAAGAATACTGCGGTTTATTATGCCACAGCCTTCGCCTCTTTCTGCACACCCAAGTTCGCCGGCCTCAGACTTATGAACGTAAATCTTTGCATCAGGGAAGGCCTTCTTTACAACGCTGATTCCCATAATATGGTCAAAATGGGTGTGGGTAAGAAGAATTGCCTCGCAGTTCAGATTCATCTGCGCCAAAAATCCCGTAATTTTGGACGCATCTCCCGTAAGCATGCACGCCGCAGGATCCACTACCAACGCGGCACGCGGGCAGGAGGCAGTCTCCCCCTGAAGGGAAGTCCTTTCAAGAGGCACTATATAAGTATTTACACCGAACACACCGGTTTGTAAGCAATAAAACTTTTCCATTTTTACTAACCTAAAAAAAATGACCCCCGCGCAATGGCAGAAGGTCATTTTCGACGGACTTCACGTTTAATTAAACATTACTTCCGAAAGGCTCATTTGCAGCAGCCTTTTCTGCAGCTCTAAGAGCAGCAGCGTCTTCTGCAGCCATATCCTGCTCGCTGTAATTTGCAGGTGCCTCGTAACCAGAATCAATTTTTTCAGAAATAGTTTCAGAACCAGCATCCTGAGCATAATCAGATTCAGCTTCTTCACCTTCAGACTTCTGGCGTGAATAGCTTACTGCGAGCTTGCGTCCGCGATAGTCGTAACCATTCAATTTATCAATAGCCTGCTGTGCATCATCTTTGTAAAGCTGAACAAAAGAGTAGTTAGCAAGAACCTTAATGTCACCAATGCGCTCGCGGTCAAGACCTGCAATTGCAATAAGAATACCAACAAGGTCGCGTGGATAAACACGGCGGTTTTTACCAATACTGATAAAAATAGAAATTGCTTCAGATTCTGGAATTTCTACACGTGGATGACGTGGACGTTCTTCTGTAGCTTCTGCAGCAACAGATTCTTCTTCAACTTTTTCCTGACGGAACGATGCTTTATATTCATTACGCGCATGATTGTCACGGCGTTCATTTCTTTCGTTTCTATCTGTACGACCAAACTTATCATTACGGCGGTTATTTCCAAAATAGCGGTAATGTTTCAAAGATTCTTTAAGCATAAGTGCAATAACATATTTACGTACAGTAAGTGGAACATTCTTCTTAAAAAGTTTGCTTAAGCTGGCAAGCACATCAACATCTTCAGAAGTACGAACTTTTTCAACTGCATTCTGAAGGAAATCTGCAACCTGATCTTCATTAATTTCAAATTCACGGGCATCGTGTCTGTAAGCCATTTTTTAATCTCCTAATAAAAAGTAACAAAATTGCGCATCGCGCTAAAATAAACTTAGACTACTGCAAAAAATCCGTTTCTTATTTTTTTAAAGCCTCTGCGTATTAAAAAGGGCTCAAAAAACTCCGGAATAAAAATATTTGGCAGTAAAATCATTTTTTTACCGCAGGCTCTCAGCTTTTGAAAGAGCATGTTTAAAAGCTCTGTGCCGATTCCAAGTCCACGGAAGGTTTCTGGAACAAAAAAACTTGTCAAAACCATTGTTTTTTCCTGTTTACCAGTCATAACAGATGCTGTAATACAACCTGCAAATTCCTCGGCCTGTGACCGACACACAAATCCTAATTGACTTTCTGCATCGTAAGCTCTGAATCTGTCTGCAAGCAAAGCGTAATAAGCCTCCCTTAAATCCTTTGGCAAATCTACACTTTCATCTGTCAAAAAAGCGTCGGTATTAAATAGAACTTCCTGCTGATTTTCGGATGCTTTATACTCTACAAATGAAAAATCATCATGAACCAGATCTTCATCGGTCTCCGAATAATAATCTATCTGTTCAAGTCCCCATACCTCTCGCAATGTATTATACCAGTCGTTGATACGTGCCGACATAAACTTGTGTTTAAAAATATGCCATCGTTTATCAGCGTCGGGATAATTTTTCAAAACATTTCTAAAATTCTTAAATACCCCCCTTCCTGAATGTAAAACTTCCTTTAATTCCTTTCTTGCAAACGGAATATGAAGCTGATTTACAAACGCTTCTCTAAGTTCAAAACCGTTTGCGGCAGTCCATTCAGGCAGTCCATAATAATTATCATCATCAACTCTAACTGATGCCGCCTCTACAAGAGAACCGTTTTTTGCATCCATCACAAAATCGGTTTCCTGATTATCCATAGCGGAAATAATCTGTTCTACAAGCTCATCAGTTAAAGAAAATTCCATAAAATCAGCCTACTTAGGCAAATCAGTTCGTTTTGTTACAATTTTGCTGATAAGTCCATACTTTACAGCCTCTTCAGAATCAAGCCAGTAGTCGCGGTTTGTATCCTGAGTAACCTGCTCAAGTGGAGTTCCAGTTTCATCAGCAATCAATTTGTTCAAAATTGCCTTAGTTTTTTCCATTTCTTTTGCGTGGATTTCAATGTCAGTTGCAACGCCTTTCATTCCACTCATAGGCTGGTGAATAAGATAGCGGCTGTTTGGAAGACCTACACGTTTTTCTTTTGGTACCGCAAGAAGAACAAGAGTTGCAGCACTTGCAATAAGTCCCATTCCAACAAGCACAACCGGACACTTGATAAAACGAATCATATCAAAAATTGCAAAGCCGGCATCAACATCGCCACCAGGAGAATCGATATACATGTAAATTGTTTTTTTAGCGTCATCTGCTTCAAGAACAAGAAGCTGGCGCACAATCTTATCTGCCAAATCTTTATTGATTTCGCCAGAAAGGATAATCTGACGTGTTTTTAAGAATTTTTCAGTAAGTGGATCAGGCATCTCAGGAGCCTTCTTTTTCTCTTCCTCATCCTCATCATCTAAAAGAGGAGATGCATAAATTGATTTCATTTTAACCTCTGTGTAAGCGAGCCGGTCAGAGCTCGTGGTGTTTAATAGCAAAGCGTTAAAAAAAACTTGCGATGCAGCAATTTTTTAGCTTTACCTCACTACTTATACTTTCTAACAATTAATATAATGGAAAAAAAGTCAATTTTCAACGTGAAAGATTACCATATGGACAAAAAAAAGGTGCGTGCAATCTGGCAAACTTGCACACACCTTTTGAAGCCAGCAACGCTGGTTTCAGCATATTAATAGTTTTTATAAGAGCCTGTTTTATATGTTAGCCGTAACTAACTTACAATGTTAGACTACACTAACAATCTAAAAACGTCAATACATTTTTACAAATTTTTGTTAATTTTTTTTTTATGAAGTAAATTCCTGTGTAATATTTTCGTATTTAAACCAGTCAAAATCAGTATAAAACTGCTTCAATTTAAAATCCCCGCCGGCAATAGCAAACATACCAACCGTTACGCCAGAATGTCCGCCAGACTTATCTGGAGACAAAAAGCTCGAATCAACATCAGAAGCAAAAATACTCATACTGCGCTCATCAGCACCAAACTCAAACTTCAAAAGCTGCTTTTCTGCAACAATGCGGAAGATACCAGAATACTCATTAGTCCCGCCGCCAATAATCTCTTCTTTTACAACTTCCTCGTTACCATCAATTGAACGAATAAACTGAATCGCAATCACCATTCCAAGATATTTATATTGCAAACGCAGATTACACTTTTCATTCTGATAACATATAATTCCTGCACAATCCCCCTGATTAGCAAAATGGCACGTAAGCTGAGTGCAGGCCTCGTAACAGAATGAAGTCTGTCGTCTTACAATCATAGCAAGATTTTCTTCACTCTGAATTGGTGCCCCGCCATACAATCTGAGCATTCCAGAAACTTCATCCCATCTGATTAAATTGTCACAAAAAGCCCTGTTCGTAAGCCAGTAAGGTTTAATTTCATTCTCATTAAAGTCATCAACAACAGGCATAATAACCGCATCAGCGTCATCATCAGATCGTTTTACCACGCCGCCGCTCAAACTGTAAGCATTTTCAATCTTACCAGTCTCCGGCGCAATAACAGGCCAGCCCTCTTCCCAACGCACAGGCACAATAAAAGTCTCGCGGTCCATATTAATAAAACGATGCAGCTTATCGCCATAAGGACGACATGCACACAAAGCAATCCACCATCTGCCATCCTTATCGCAGTACATATCACCATGCCCAACACTCACAATTTTAGATTGAAGCCCCATGTTACGGTGAGTAAAAATCGGATTAATCTCACGGATTTCCCAGCCTTCACAAATTTTTTCCGAACGGGCAATACTAATCCCGTGATTCAAACCTAAACCGCCTTCGCTATAAAGAAGATAATAAATCTCATCTTTTTTAAAAATATGAGGACCCTCAATCCATCCGGTACGGCGTGAATCACTCTTTAAAATAATCTTCTGCTCACCATACAAACGCGCACTTTCTAAATCAATACGCTGTAAGTAAACCTCACTCTGACTCTCATAAAATTTATCTTCAGTAGCTTCGCGCACACCACAGTACCACACAGTCCCATCATCATCAAAAAAAATCGAAGGATCATAACCATGAGCTCCATCAATATGCACAGGATTCGACCACCACGAAGCAGGCTCATCACTAAAACAAAGGAAAATTCCAAGTCCGCCAGGCTGATTCGCAACACAATAAAAGCGCCCTTTTTCGCAAAAAGAAGAATCAAACCGTAAAGTAGGAGACATAAGCCTCTTATCAATCCCTTGTCCACTCATATCAAGCTGAGCACCAGAACTAATAATATTTCCAAGCTGATTCCACGCAACCCCGTTCTTACTCGTAAAAAGCGGCAGTCCCGGAAAATACGTAAAAGACGCCGTCACCATAAAAAGCTTTCCACCAGACACACAAACACTCGGAGCAGGATAAAACCCCGCAAGAACTGGATTAATAATTCGGTAACTCATAAGAATATTATAACATAAAAATCAAAAGGTAGAAGACACATATTAGGCGAGTCCCTACACCTACTCGCCTTCCGCCATTGCGCTGACGCTCCAACCTCCTCACTACGTTGCGGTGGTCGCCTCCGGCGTGGCTCCACGCTCGCGCTAGGTGCCCCTTTTAAATGAAATAAATCATATTCCCAAAAATCAAAAATAATATATATAACCTATAATTTCCGCCTTTACAGCACTGACGCATAAAATAAGGCGGACAACAAACCAAACTACCCAATTTTACAACGAAAACGCTAAGAAAACTCGC
>JAILHD010000041.1 GCA_024696155.1 Treponema sp.
ATTGATAAGTGGGAAATCGTAATCGGATGTGAGATTCATACTCAGCTTTTGACTAAAACTAAGGCTTTTTGTGCCTGCGAAAATAGATACGGCGGAATGCCTGATACTCGTGTTTGCCCGGTTTGTCTGGGACTCCCAGGGGCCATGCCACGCATTTCTAAGGGCTATGTAGAGCTTGGTGCAGTTGCTGGTCAGGCGTTGAACTGCCAGATTGCGCGTTTTACTAAATTTGACCGAAAGCACTATTTTTATCCTGACTTGGCAAAAGGCTATCAGATTACTCAGTACGATATTCCTCTTTGTACAAACGGTTATGTTGACCTGCCTTTTAGAAGCTTTCCAAAGGATGAGCAGCCGGGCGGAGCAAAATGCCGCGACAAGAACTTTATCGGTGAAAACTGCATTATTGAAACAGAAGGAAATAAATACCGCCGCGTACGCGTAGAACGCATCCACCTTGAAGAGGACGTAGGTAAGTCTTTGCACCTGCAGGGTGCCCACTCTTATATCGACTATAACCGCTGCGGTACACCGCTTATTGAAATTGTAACAAAACCTGATATGTCTTCACCGGAAGAAGCAGCTTTGTTCATGCAGACTGTTCAGGAAATCCTTCGTTATGTAAAAGTTACTAACGGTAACCTTGAAGAGGGTAACATGCGCTGTGATGCAAACATCAACCTGAACGTATGGGAAGACGGTAAGCTTTACCACACTCCTATTTCTGAAATTAAGAACCTGAACAGCTTTAAGGCTATCCGCGAAGCATGTACATACGAAGCTCAGCGTCAGCTTAAGGAATTCCAGGAAGACCGTCAGGAATTTAACCCAGGCTTTAAGGTAACAATGGGCTGGGATGAAGAAAAAGGTCAGACTGTTGTTCAGCGTACTAAAAACTCTTTTGTTGATTACCGCTTTGTTGTTGAACCTGATATCAAGCCTTTCAGCGTAAGCGAAGAATTAATTGCAACTGCTTTAGCAAAAGTAGGTGAGCTTCCAGAAGCTAAACGCCAGCGCTACAAGAAAGAATACGGCATGACTGACTTTGATGTAGAAACTATGACTTCTACAAAAGACCTTGCAATGTGGTTTGAAGAGGCCGCAACAAAGTCTAAGAGTCCTAAAAAGGTTGCAAACCTCATTCTTGCAGAGCTTCTTGCAGTTGTAAATGAAAATAAAGAGACAATTAACGACGTAAAAATTACTCCGGCTCATATTGCTCAGCTTGCTGATGCCCTTGAAGACGGAAAAATTACTTCTAAGCAGGGTAAGGAAGTATTTGCAGAAATGCTGGCTTCCAACAAAATGCCTCTGGATATTATCAAAGAAAAGGGCATGGAAGTTGTAAGCGACGCCGGTGCAATCGAAAAGATTGTTCAGGACGTGATTGCCGCAAATCCTAAGGCTGTAGAAGACTATAAGAGCGGAAAAACCAACGTAGTCGGCTGGCTGATGGGACAGGTAATGAAACAGTCGCATGGTAAGGCTAATCCTAAACAGGCAACTGAACTTCTTAACAAGCATCTGGCTGCATTGTAAAGCGAGTTTTCTGACGGAAAACTCGCGGTAGCGGATAATTGCACTTTAATTAGCAAAAATAAAATTTAAAATTTTTAAATAAATTAAAAAGAGGGGTAGTATGAGTTCTAATTTTCCACTTACCAAATCGCAGCTTGATAATCTTGTTCAGGATTTTCCGACACCTTTTTATCTTTATGATGAACAGGCAATTCGCGAAAATATGCGCCGCTTTACAAAAGCATTCAGCATTTTTCCAAAATTTCGTGAACATTTTGCCGTAAAAGCTTGTCCAAATCCTTATATTCTTAAGATTCTTGCTGAAGAAGGCTGTGGGGCAGACTGTTCAAGTTTGCCAGAACTTATGCTTTCTCATCTTTCTGGAATTATTAACGAAAAAGTAATTTTTACTTCTAACGAAACTCCTGCTTCTGAATATAAATTTGCCTATGAGCACGGAAATATCATCAATCTTGATGATATTACCCATATTGAATTCTTAAAGAATGCTTTGGGTGGAGATTTCCCTGAAACAATCTGCTTCCGATATAATCCTGGTTCAGATAAACAGGGGTGTAACTCAATCATTGGAAAACCAGAAGAGGCTAAATACGGTCTTACACGTGCACAGATTATAGAAGCATATGCAACATGCCGTGATCTTGGGGTAAAACATTTTGGTCTTCATACAATGGTTGCTTCAAATGAACTTAATCCAGACTTTTTTGTTGATACTGCAAAGCTTGTATTTGAACTTGCAGTAGAAATTAAAGAAAAAACTGGCGTTCATATTGAATTTGTTGATTTGGGCGGTGGTCTTGGTATTCCTTATAAACCAGAACAGAAAGCCGTTGATTATGATGAAGTGGCTAAAAAAATCCGTGCAGAATATGACCGTGTAGTTGTTCCTGCAGGTCTTGATCCGCTTGCAATTTACTGGGAATGTGGCCGTCCTATAACTGGTCCTTACGGCTGGTTGATTACTACTGCTGTTCACCAGAAGCATATTTACCGCGAATATATTGCTGTAGATGCATGTATGGCAGATTTAATGCGTCCTGGAATGTATGGCGCTTACCACGAAGTAACTGTTAGCGGCAAAGAAAATGCACCAAAGACAGAAGTTTATGATGTTGTAGGTTCTTTGTGCGAAAACTGTGATAAATTTGCTGTTCAAAGAAGTCTTCCAAAAATCGAAATGGGCGACCACGTTATTATTCATGATGCTGGTGCTCATGGACGTGCAATGGGTTTTAATTACAATGGAAAATTGCGTTGTGGCGAAGTTCTTATGCGCCCGGACGGAAGCTTTAAAGAAATCCGCCGCCGCGAAACTGTAGACGATTTATTTGCTACACTGGATCTTGGCGGCGTTAAGGATTTTAATTAAACCTTAAACTTATCTACCTGTTCACCAATCTTGTCTATTGATGCATTGATATGATCGGAAACTTCACTAAGTGCAGTTCCGGTCTCATTAATTTTCTTTGCACCAATAGCCATTTCTTCCATACTCTGGCTCATTGTGTTGGCTGCATCCTGTAAAGTCTGAACTTCTTTAAGAATCATTTTGTTGCCTTCTTCCATTTCGTTAGAGGCGTTCTTTACTTCCAGGGTGCTGTCCTGCATGCTGTGAAGGGCTTCTGTAATCTGTTTAGAACCTTCGTTCTGCTCTTCCATTGCTGATTTAATCTGCATTACAAGATTATCTGTTTCCTCAAGCTTTCTTGAAACTGTTTCAAAGGCAAGGCTTGCTTCCGAACTTGCAGAAACTACTTCACCAATAGACTCTTTAATGTTATTCAACTGAACACCGATTGTTTTTGACTGAGCGGTAGAAGTTTCTGAAAGTTTTCGGATTTCATCTGCTACGACGGCAAAACCTTTACCTGCTTCACCGGCGTGAGCTGCTTCAATTGCGGCATTCATAGCAAGCAGGTTTGTCTGGCTTGCAATAGAAGAAATTGCAACGTTTGCTTCCTGCAGCATCTTAGACTGTGCTTCTATCTGACTGATGCGGTCGTTTACTGCCTTCTGCTTGTCAATTCCTACCTGAGAGTTAGAGCGTAAATCAGAGAACGAATTAGCCATTTTATCTACAGAGGTATTTACTGAAGAAATATTACCAATCATCTCTTCTACTGCTGCAGATGCCTGTGTTACACCGCTGGACTGGCTTTCTACCATACGGCCAAGGCTTTCTATGTTAGAAGCAATTTGTGTTACGGCCCCTGCAGTCTGGTTTACGCTGGCATTCTGACCTTCAATCTGGCGGTGCATACTGTCAATGTTTGCAATAATCTGCGTAATTGAACTTGCCGTATCGTGTGTTGCGTTAGAAAGATTTGAACCGGCAATATTAAGTTCTTCTTTAGAGCTTTTTACATCTCCAATAATGTCCTGAAGTTTTTGTGCAAAGGCATTAAATCCTTTTACAACAAAACCAATTTCGTTATTAGAATTGATATCGATTCGGCGTGTAAGATCTGCATCTCCGGAAGCAATGTCTGTAATTGCTTTTTCTACAACAGTTAAAGGCTTCATCATCTGAATAAGAAGGATGCCTGCAACTGCGCTAAGAATAACAATACTGATTACAGAGAACATAATCATGTGGAGTCCGATTCTGTCTACAAGTTCGTAAAGGTCTATATCTGGAATTGATATTGCAAAGCCCCATTTTGTATCTGGAATAGGGCGGTAAATAACAAGGTCTTTTCCTTTTCGTCCATCGGCATTAATCCATGCTGTTCCTGACTTTCCGCCTGCAATTTCGATTGCTACATCAATTAAGTCTGCATTAGGGCCATTTTTGTCTGTATCTGTAATAAAGTTTCTCTTCATGATGTAATCAGCGTTTTTATGTGCAAATACCATACCATCATCAGAAATAAGCCATGCATAGCCGTTTTTTCCGATTTTCATATTGTTAACTTCTTCTGTAAGAAGTTTGCAGTTTACAACTCCGCCAATCATTGCATAAATTTCGCCGTTTTTGTCTTTAATAGGACGGGTAAGATGAACTACAGGCTGTCCAGTTGTCTTTGACATAAGAGGAGTGTTTACAAATCTTTCCACTTTTCCTCGGTAAACATTCTGATAGTATGCACGCTGAGAAACACCTACGGTTGTTCCAAGGTCTGTATGGGCTGTTCCGTTTGCGCCTGCAATCATGATGTAATCAAAATGTTTACTACGCATTTTTTCATGAGCAATAAGCCATTCAAAAATTTCTGGCAAGTTTCTGTCTTTCATAATATCTGCATCAATATAGGAGTTAAGTTCATTCAGATAACTGTCCAGATTGTTTCTTATAGACTGTGCATAACTGTCAGAAAGCAAAATGTATTCAGAAGTTTTATCCTGAATAATAGAAGCTCTTGTGTCTTTTGTAATGAATAGAAGCTGTGCAATATTGATAATGATAATTGTCAGAACAATGCATAAAAGTAAAGTTCGGATTAAACTGGATCTTTTTTCTTTGGATTTAATCTTTTTAGGTTTTGTTTGTTTGGCAGCAGTCATCTGAAAATCTCCTTATAAAATGTACTTAAATTATACAACGGGAAGTTTCAGATAGCAAAAAAAATATAAAAAAAAGCCTCGCGATTACGAGGCCTTTTTATGTACTACGGAAGTTGAAATTGCTTCTTACTATCTTTGCAGGTTTTTATTGATGAAATCCAGTTTCAAATCCTTAAGTTTTTCTGTAATAGAAACTTTATAGATATGTGGATTTAAGATGCGTTTGTAAGAGGCATCAAGAGTTTCAAGCTGGCTCTGCATTGTTGTACGGCTAATCTGAAGCTGCTCTGAATCAGGAAGACGAGGAGAAAGTCTTTTGCCATTTTCGATGCGCTTTTTCAAAAGTGGTTCAACCTTTGCAGCTTTAAAATTGAACTGACGGTAGTCAACCATTGGATGATAGAATCGGTATTCTTTATCTGCTTCAAGAGTTTCATCTTCAAGAGCAAGAATATCTGCACATGCCATACCGTTTTCATCAAAAAGACGATAGATATTCTTAATGCCAGGGTTTGTTGTTTTTGCAGGGTTGTCGCTGAACTTCATTGCAGGAGTCATGCTGTCTGTTTCTTTGTCGTGTCGTGCGCAAAGCTTGTAAACACCTGTGAATGACGATTCATTACCGCCTGTAACCATGTGTGTACCAACACCCCAGCTGTTGATTGGTGCACCGCGTGCAACGAGAGTAGAAATAATCTCTTCTGTAAGTTCGTTAGAAACACTGATTTTTGCCTGAGGATAACCTGCGCGGTCAAGTTCCTTGCGAACTTCGCGTGTAAGGTAATCAATATCACCAGAATCAAGGCGAACGCCAAAGTTATAGCCTTTTTCTACGAGTTCGCCACCGGCGATGATAGCGTTTTTAATACCGCTCTTAAGAGTGTCGTATGTATCAATAAGGAATACAGAGTTCTGTGGATAGATTTTTGCATATTCGCGGAAAGCTTCAAGTTCTGAAGAGTGGCTCATAATCCATGAGTGAGCCATAGTTCCCATTACAGGAATGCCGTAAAGTTTTCCGGCTAGTGTGTTTGAAGTTCCAGCAGCACCACCAATGTAGCTTGCACGTGTTGCGCTCATAGCTCCGTCAGGGCCCTGTGCGCGGCGAAGACCAAATTCCATAATAGGTGCTTTTTTAGAAGCAAGCCAGATACGTGCAGTTTTTGTAGCAATAAGGCTCTGGAAGTTTACGTGATTCAAAACAAGGCCTTCAATAATCTGAGCTTCAATAAGATTTGCATGAATGCGTACAAGCGGTTCCTGAGGGAAAATTACAGTTCCTTCATCCATTGTGTAAAGGTCGCCTGTAAAGCTAAAGTCCTTAAGGTAATCAAGGAAGCCTTCTTCAAAAATCTTCTGGCTTCTAAGGTATTCAATATCTGCTTTGCTAAAGCGGAAAGATGTAAGGGCATCCATTAAAGTTTCGTTTCCTGCAAGGATAGAAAATCCGCCGTTAAAAGGATTTCTGCGGAAGAACATATCAAACACAACTTTTTGATTCATGTTTGCCTTCCAGTAGCCCTGAGCCATTGTAAGCTCATAAAAGTCTGTGAAAAGCGCGCTGTTAATTGTGCTGTTCTCAATTGGTTCGTTCATAAAAAATCTCCAAAAATCTTTATATAAATTATAAAGGGATTTTTTTCGAGTCAGCGTCCAGCATCTGTCCGCAGTCTGCAGGTCCCAT
>JAILHD010000048.1 GCA_024696155.1 Treponema sp.
CCGCGGTCGTCATTCTGAATGCAGCCACGACAAATTGTAAATTCGGGAATAAAAATATTAAGTATACCAGTCTCTTCCATCTGTCTGATGCCAAGAGAAGGTTTTTGAGCTTTTAAAAGTTTTAATAATTCATCTCTGAAGCGTTCAAGAGAAATGCCTGCAATTTTTTCAAGAACAGGCTTAGTAGAAATTTCACTGTAAGTTTTATCTTCAATCTTTAATTCCAGCTGACTTGAAAACCTTATTGCACGAATAGGGCGGAGACCATCTTCTAAAAAGCGCTCGCGGGGCTCCCCAACTGTACGGATAACCCTTTTCTGAATATCACTTTTTCCTCCGTATGGGTCTACAATGCAGCCGTTTTTCAGGTCAACAGCAATTGCGTTCATTGTAAAATCACGTCGGCTTAAATCTTCTTCGATTGTTGCAGCATAATTTACACTGTCCGGGTGTCGGCCGTCTGAATAACCGCTCTCTGTACGAAAGGTTGTAACTTCAATTTCGTGCTTTTTGTAGTGAACGGTAACAGTGCCGTGTTCAATGCCGGTTGGTACTACAAACTTAAAAAGCTTCATTACATCCTGTGGCGTTGCGTTTGTAGCCACATCCCAGTCAGAAGCCTTTTTGCCCAGAAAAATATCGCGGACAGCGCCCCCTACCAGGTAAGCCTTAAATCCAGCTTCTTCAAAAACGCCGCCAAATTCCTTCAGCAGGGCCGGGATAGCTATTTTTTTGATTAGAAAAAATCTAATAAATTTTATCAGGTTCATTTAATTAAAATCCTTCAGATAGATAAAAAATGATATTTGAAAAACTCATGCAGATTACACTGAAAATTATATTAAAAATCATAGCCAGTAAAACTGCCACACTTTTCAGTTTTTCGCCCTTAGTAATAAGTCTGATTATCGTTTCTCCAAAAATCAAAATCGAAAAGAGCAGAAGCACGATTGAACTAAAAGAAAGCGTTGAAAGAATCAACTGCTGACTTTCAGTTTGAAAATTCTGATAGTTCCCGGCAATATAAAGAACTACAAGAACAAGGCAGAAAAAAAACAACGAAAAAACAATATTCTTAATCAGCCTGTACAAAAAAGAAAGAGGATGTTTTTTTAACTGTCTTATAAAAACATTTTCTGTCTGCATGCTTGCCCAAACAATTTATGATAGTATATTATCAAAGAACTTGATTTCCATGAAGAAGTTTTTAGCATGTTTATTCATTTTGACACTTTTCTCTGCTTTTGTTTTCTGGACAGGCTGGACTCAAATAAAGCTTAAGCCAGACTGCTGCGGAGTAGTAGTTTCTAAAACGCATGGTGTCAGCCCGGACCCCGTAAAGCCCGGAAAGCTTACATGGTATCCGCAGTTTCTTTTACCCACAAATGCCCAGCTGATTCAATTTAAGATAAAACCGCTTAGCATTTCTAAAACCTTTACAACATCACTTCCATCTGCAGCAATTATAACCCACGGAATAGATTCCAGCTTTGATTTTAATTATAAACTTGATTTTTCAATAACACTAACAGTTTCGCCGGAAGAAATTGTTGAACTTTACACCCAGAACCTTATAAGCGATGACAAAAGCCTTCAAAAATATCTGGAAGGCTGTGCAGATTATATTACCCAGCTTTCGGCAAATTACTTCATCAAAAAATCGCAGGAAAATCCTAAGTTCCGCCCCGAAAGTGTCCGTCGTGATGATTTATTACGCAGCGTTCAGCCGTATAAGGAATATCCAAATGTAGAAGTCGTTACAGTTGCGCTAACTTCTTATGATTTTGTGGATTACGAACTTTACACTCAGTTTAGACAGAAAATTTCAGAAAGCCCTGAGTATCAGGCTTCAGACATATCAGATTCAGCTAATTCAGGTGACGAAAATGAATAAGAAACTTATTGCCGTACGCGGTGCGGTTTGTTCAGAAAATTCAAAAGAAGAAATTACAAAAAATGTTTGCACTCTGTTCAATCAGATTGTAACATTAAATAAGCTTACAGCAGAGGATATTGTCTCTGTGCAGTTTACACTTACAAACGATATTACAGTTTTAAATCCTGCAACGGCACTGCGCCTTGGCGAAACTGTAATCAAAACTTCCGAACTAGCACTATTCTGCAGCCAGGAAGCTTTTATTGAAGGCGGCATGAAGAATGTAATCCGCGCTATGATTACTGCCTATGCACCAGAAAGTATTGTAAAACAAAATGTCTATCTTAACGGAGCAGAAAAACTCCGACCTGATTTAGGGTTTATAACAAAACCCTAAAAACGGCTGAGTCAAGGTTTTAATCTAAGCGTGCCTTGACCAGACGTATTTTTCAAGATAGAGGTTTTTATGAAGCTTTGGATTGTAAGTATGGAATGCGCCGGCATTGCAGAAGCTGGCGGCGTAAAAAACGTTACTTTTTCACTGTGTAACGAATTTTCAAAATTAAATCATAAAACAACGCTTTTTATTCCCGTTTTTAGATGCAATACCTGGGAAAATGTGACAAACCTGGCAAAAGACGTAATTTCTGCCAATATTGATTTATGCGGTGAAGAACAGACGGTAACTTTTTCTAAAGGAAACTACGAAGGCACTGATTTTAATATTGTTTTTGTAAATCATCAGTGTTTTGCAAAAAAAGAAGGCGTTTACACCTACACAGAACACGAAGAAGAACTGGACTGCAACCACAAAAAAGGTTCCGGCCACGAAGACATGCTTTTTAAAGACATGCTGTTCCAGAAAGCCGTTGCAGCGTATGGACTTTTACAGCATAAAGGTGATTTACCAGACATAATTCACTGCCAGGATGCTTCTACAGCAACACTTCCGGCACTGCTTGCAAAAGAAAAGAAACTTTCAAAAATAAAGACCGTTGTTACAATTCATAACTGCGGCCCAGCTTATCATCATAATTTTTCAAGCATTGGCGAGGCTGCCTGGTATACAGACTTGCCAGTTGCTCTTTTAAGAAAATCTTTAAATCATCATATGGTGGAGCCATTTTTACTGGCTGCAGAAAGCGGAGCTCATATTACAACTGTTTCTGAAGTATATGCAGAAGAAATTACTGATCCTGAAAATTATGAACTTACAGACGGCTTGGCACCAATTTTTGCTGAACGCGGAATTAAAATTACAGGAATCACAAACGGTTTTGATTTTGACCGTTATAATCCTGAAGATAAAAATATTTCTCTTTTGCCTTTTGAATTTAATCCTGAAAAACGTGATTTAGAAGGTAAGTGGAAATGCCGCAAATTCTTTATTCAGAATATTATCAACACAGATAATTACAACTGTGCAGGCATTAAAAAAATCGGAAAGCTTGAATGTTCTTCTGATTTTTCTAAGGAAATATACATTGCTTACCACGGACGTTTTGCAAGTCAGAAAGGCCTTAACGTGCTTGCAACCGCAGTTCCTGTAATTCTTGATAACTTCAGCTATGTTCGTTTTATATTTATGGGGCAGGGCGAAGTTGAACTTGAAAACACAATAACAGAACTTACAAAACGTTACCCTGGAAAAATTACATACCTCAACGGCTATAACCGCTCAATTGCCAGAATGGTCGCCGCTGTTAACGATTTTATTGTTCTGCCATCATATTTTGAACCATGCGGTCTGGAAGACTTTATTGCCCAGAGTTACGGAACAATTCCTGTAGCCCACAAAACAGGCGGACTCAATAAAATCATCGAAGAAAAATCAGGCTTCTTATATCCACGTAATACTACAGACTGTCTTGTTGCAAAACTTTGCGAAGTAATCATGATTAAAAAACTTAAGCCTGCAGAAATTACAAAAATGATTAAAAGTGCCGCAACTTACATCCACAAGGAATATTTGTGGAAGACAGTAGTGCAGAAAAAATATTTGCCATTTTTTAAAGAAATTTTAAAAAAATAGTGTTTAAGGTGTTGACACTTTTTTGTGAAAAGAATATATTATAACACGTTCGACGCACTTAGGTGCTGAAAACAAAAACAAATAAATCTGCTGCCTTAGCTCAGCTGGTAGAGCACGTGATTTGTAATCTCGGGGTCGTGGGTCCAAATCCTACAGGCAGCTTTAATTTCGGGGAGTTCGCATAGCGGCAATTGCAAGGGACTGTAAATCCCTCGACTCGCGTCTCCAGAGGTTCGAGTCCTCTACTCCCCATGACGTTTCAAGAGTTAGCTTTGGTCTAGCTCTTTTTTTTTTGCAAAAAATCACTATTCTATAAATCCAAAATGATATATAATAATATTGTTATAACTTGAGGGGGCACTTTGTTAGTTCGTTTCTGGGGAGTAAGAGGCTCACTTCCAACTCCAATTTCACCACAGCAGATTCAGTCAAAAATTATGGCAGTTGTACAGCGTATTACTGCAGATGATTTAAAATCTGATGAAACACGAGCACGCTTTGTTTCTAATCTGCCTGAATGGATTTACGGAACAACTGGCGGAAACACAGCCTGCGTAGAACTAAAAGATGGTGATACAGAAATCATTCTGGATGCAGGTTCAGGCATCCGTGCCCTTGGAAAATCAAAAGACAAGCCTAAAAACAAACACTATCACATATTTTTTTCGCACTTTCACTGGGATCACATTCAGGGACTTCCTTTTTTTGATGATATTTACAATCCTTCTGTAACAATTGACATTTACTCTCCATACGAAAATGCCCGTGCTTACTTGGAAAAACAGATGACAAATCCGTCACTTTTTCCTGTAGGATATAACGCGTTCACTAAAAATATTACGTATCATACTCTTAAAACATCTGATGAGATTATGATAAATGACATCAGGGTAAATCTGTGCAAAATGAAGCACCCTGGAGACTCTTATACATATTCCTTTGAAAAGAACGGAAAGAAACTGGTTTACGCTACAGACGTTGAACTTGAACCTGAAGATTTTACAGTAACCAACGACCGCAAAAAAGTGTTTGATAAAGCAGATTGTCTAATTATTGACTCTCAATATACAGTCCTTGACCACATAGCAAAAAAGAACTGGGGGCACTCAGCTTTCTGCTATGCCGTGGACTACGCAAATTTCTGGAATATAAAAAAAATGTTCATTTTCCATCACGAACCGACATACAACGATTCAGACCTGAATACAATTTTAAATACTTCCCGTCAGTATTCCATTCAGGTTGGACACCCGGAACTTGAAATAAACCTTGCCAGGGAAGATGCGGAAATTAAACTATGAACAACCCGGAAGATGAAATCACATTAAATTACTCCTTCACAAAAAAGGAAATTGGACTTCTTGCAAAATTTTTGCGCCTTAAAGAAACTGAAATTCCTCACGGACTTGAAAATTTTGCAAAAACAATAGAAAACTCAGTTTACGATTGCATGACGCTCGAAGAGGTTAAAAAGTTTTATTCATGAAAAAAATCATTATCTTTGCCGCAAGTTTTATTCTTCTTTTTTTGATTTCTTTATATTCTTTTATTTTTATTCAGACACGCCCGGTAAACAAAACTGATGTAACTGACGTGCGCGTTGAAATTCCTTCCGGAATGAGCGTTACTGAAGTTTCTAAGCTTTTGAAGAAGGAAAAATTAATTAAAAATGCACGCCTTTTTTATTTTTCAGTAAGATTTCCGGCATTAAATTCGGTTTTATTTTTTAATGAGCCTTCATCATCATTTATGCTCAAAAGCGGAATTTACAGACTTAACCGCAGCATGGATTTTTCAGAGATTCAAAAGGAATTAAGCACTGGTCAGCAGGAATTTATAATTATTTCTCTTCCAGAAGGCCTCACAATCTCTAAAATTGCAAATCTTCTTGAAAAAAACAACATCTGTAATGCAAACGAGTTTGTTCACTTTTGCAAAGACAATTCAAATCCAATTTTTAGCGAATTCAACATTACAGGCGAAACACTGGAAGGCTATCTCTTTCCAGACACATATTATTTTACAAGCGGAATGAGCGCACAGAATGCAGCCCGCGTGATGGTTGAAAACTTTTTTAATAAAATCCAAGAAGTGAAGGGTCTTTCAGAAAAATCACCTGAAGAACTTTATAAAATCCTTACTCTGGCATCTATTGTTGAACGCGAATATCGCATTCCGGATGAAGCGCCTCTTATTGCAAGCGTATTTAAAAACCGAATAAGAAATAACATCGGGCTTTATTCCTGCGCCACAGTTGAATACATCATCACAGAAATTCAGGGAAAACCTCATCCAAAAAGAATCCTTCTTGATGACCTTAAAATTGACAACCCTTACAATACTTATAAATGGGCAGGCCTTACACCAGGACCAATTTCTAATCCCGGACTTATTGCACTTGATGCTGCCGCAAATACACCAAAAACCGATTATTACTTCTTCCAGATTGCTGATCAGAATGCAGGACGACATGTTTTTTCTGCAACTTTTGAACAGCATAAAGTCAATCATAATCTCTACACCAAAGATTAGGTAAACAAAGGAGATTAAGATTGGCAGGCCGAATTTCCAAAGAAACAATAGACGCAATTACCTCGCAGGCAGATATAGTAAACATTGTTGGTGAATACACAAAGCTTGAACGCCGTGGACCAAATGACTGGTGGGGATGTTGTCCGATTCACGGAGAAAAAACTCCATCCTTCCACGTAGACGGAAATAATCACTTTTTTAATTGCTTTGGCTGCCACAAAGGCGGAACTGTAATCACTTTTCTGATGGAAATGGAAAAAACTTCATTCTACGACACGGTTTTAAATCTTGCAAAACGCACGGGAATCGAAGTTAAATACGAAGACGGAGGAGCTCCCCAGCAGAATTACGTTCAGGACAACACAGTAAACGAACTTTTAGAACTTTACGACCGCACAGCCACAATGTTCAGTTATTTTCTTCTGGAAACTGAACAGGGAAAGCAGGCTTTAAAATACGCACAGAGCCGCGGACTTTCTCGCGAAATCATAGAAAAATTCAAGCTTGGTTTTGCACCAGCAGACCGCCGATGGCTAAAGCACTTTTTAAAATCAAAGAATTACAGCGATGAATTTCTTGCAAAATCGGGACTTTTTAGCAAAAACTATCCGGATGTTACAATTTTTTCTAACCGCCTTATGTTCCCGATTTTTAACCGCAAAGGTCAGGTAGTTGCCTTCAGTGGCCGCGCCATGCCTCCAGATGACAAGGAACGAAAGTACATCAACTCACCAGAACTTCCAACATATAAAAAGCGAGACACTCTCTTTTATTTTAACTTTGCAAAAAACGCAATCCGTCAGAATAACAAGGTTATTGTCTGCGAAGGTAATATGGACTGTATTGCCTATCATCAAAGCGGACTGGAATATGCAGTTGCACCGCTTGGAACCGCTTTTACAGAAGAACAGCTTAAAATTCTTCAGGGCTTTGCAGATACAATTCTTCTTTCTTTTGACTCTGATGATGCAGGCCAGGCAGCAACAAAAAAAGCCATTCTTATGTGTCGAAGAAACGGTCTTACAGCACGTGTAATTCAGCTTAAAGGCGGAAAAGATCCTTCCGAAATCCTGAATAAATTCGGAAAAGAAAACTTGACTGCCCAGGTAAACAGTGCTATATTAGACAGCGATTATTTTTTAATTAGACTAGGTGAAAAATACCCTGTGGACACTCCTGAGGGTAAAACAAAGGCTGCGCTTGAATATTTTGAGTACATCGACTCACTACAGTCTGACATTCAAAAAGAATCATGTCTTGACCAGTTAAGTCAGGCATTCAATCTAAAACCGGAGGCTGTAAAAAGGGATTTTAACAATCGTAGTCAGGCCAAAGAGCGCGCAAACTTCCGGCAGGAAATCAACACAAAACCACAGAATGCAAAAATTAAACCAGATGCGGAACTCCGCGGTTTAGTAGCAGTTATAGCCGACCTTAACCAGTTTATGGTTCTACGCCAGGAATTGACCGAAGATGATTTCAAAAACCCTATAGCCAAGCAGTTTTTTCATATACTGGAGGAATGTTCAAGCGAAGATTCATTTTCGATAAATTCGATTCTTTCAAAATGCACCAATGAAGGCCTTGTAAGTTTAATTACTGACTTTCTTTCTTCTGATTTAGCTAAGAGTAGTGATGCAGGTACCATTGTCAGGGATACCATTAAATTAGTAAAGAAAAATAAACTCAACGATCAGCGAGAAAAATTGATGCAACGCATAAGGAATTATCAGATAGTTACCGATGATGATAGAAAGCAGTTGAACAATCTTCTGGCTCAAAAACTTGAACTTGACCGACAGGTTCAAAAATTACAAAAGTAAGGGAAAATAGATGGCCGACACACTCGATTCTACTATTGAGAAACTTCTTGAATTTGCTAAGTCAAAATCGTTTATTACATGGGACGAAATCATTGAACGCCTGGGACAGGATTTTGTAAACCAGGACGAACTGATGGAGCCTGTTCTTGATAAACTTAAAGAAATCAACCGAGAACCTGTAGAAACAGGCATTATTGGTGTTGATGACGTTGGACCTGGCGATGATGAAATTGAAGAATCAGACGAAGATGACGATTCAATGATTCTTGAAAACGATGATGAAGATAGAGTTCAGGATGATTCTGTAGCCGAAATTGAAAAGGCAGAAAAAGCTGCTTCTAAATCAAAGCTTGTAAATAGCGATAAAGAAGCAAGTATTGATGATCCAATCAGACTTTATCTTCGCGAAATTGGACGCGAAAACCTCCTTACAGCAGAGCAGGAAATTGAACTTTCGAAGGCAATGGAGCAGGGAAACAACATCATTAAAGATGTTATCAAAAATTCTGGTATTATGATTCCAGAATTCTTTGCAATTGCACAGAAGGCCTTTACACGTATTGATATTCACGAATCAGGAAAAACCCGTAAAGAAATCAACGAAGAAATGGCAGATAAAAAGCGTCTTCGCGGATACTACGGAGAGCACTTAAAACCTGTATTACCTGAAATCAAGCAGTACATGAACATTAAAAAACAGCTTTTTGAAGCAGAGCAGTCCAGCTCAATTTTTAAGGATGCACAGCTGGTTGATCTTCGTGGAAAAATTCTTGAAGAGCTTAAAAAAGTTGACATTCAGTCAGAAGAACTTGATAAATTTACTCAGAAATATCGTGATGCAGTAATCAAGATTGAGGAATATCACCAGAAACAGGAAAAGAAGATGAAGGAACTTCGTATTTCTAATCCTTCTGAACTTCGTAACCTTGGTCGTAAAATTTCAATCCGTTCGCAGGCTGTAATTCTTGAAAACGAACTCAATATGAGCGCTGACGAAATCCGCGAAATCTATACACAGATTCAGAAGATTGACCGTAAGCTTCATCGTCTTGAATACGAGTTTGAAAACAATGTAGAAGACATTCTTGTAATGGCTCAGAACATCGAAAAAGGCCGTGTAATGATGGAAAAGGCTAAGAACCGCCTTATCAACGCAAACCTCCGACTTGTAGTTTCCATTGCAAAAAAATATACAAATCGTGGTCTTCACTTCTTTGACCTTGTTCAGGAAGGAAACATTGGTCTTATAAAGGCTGTAGAAAAGTTTGAATACCGCAAGGGATTCAAGTTCTCTACATACGCTACATGGTGGATCCGCCAGGCAATTACACGTTCTATTTCTGATCAGGCACGTACAATCCGTGTTCCAGTTCATATGATTGAACAGATTAATAAAGTTGTTCGCGAAAGCCGCCAGCTTATGCAGAAACTTGGACGCGAACCAACTGATGAAGAAATTGCACAGCAGCTTGGCTGGAATGTTGCAAAGGTTAAGCAGGTTAAAAATGTTGCACGCGAACCAATTTCTCTTGAAACTCCAATTGGAGAAGAGGAAGACTCAATCCTTGGAGACTTCATTGAAGATAAGGAAGTTGAAAATCCTGCAACACAGACTGCATTTACATTGCTTCAGGAACAGCTTAGAACTGTTTTGAATACACTTCCACCACGTGAGCAGGAAGTACTTAAGATGCGATTCGGTCTGGAAGACGGCTATTCACTTACACTTGAAGAGGTTGGCCTTTACTTTGATGTAACCCGCGAACGTATCCGTCAGATTGAAGCTAAGGCTTTGAGAAGACTTCGTCATCCACGACGTGCAAACGGTCTTCGCGATTACATTGAAACCTAAGTTAATTTTCGCATGAGGGTGGGGTAATTTTACTTTATCCTCAATATATAGACTTAAAATCGTATTTAATGTATAGTTTTATAATATTTTAATAAGGATAGTTACATGGTAACAGAAGTTTTTGACAATTTAAAAGATTTACAGAACATTCTTGTAGAAAAATATGCTTTGGAAGCAAAGGTTTCTGAAGCTCCAAAACAGCTTTCTAGCCAGGATGAACTTTTAGCGCGTCTTAAAAAAGAATACATTGCAAAAAATACAGAGTATGATGAACTTAAAGAAAAAGTTGGAGTACTCAAAGTAGATTTAGACGAGGCTGTAAAATCAAGAGAAGCTGGTGAAAAGGGAATGGATAATATTACTACTCACCGTGAATATGAAGCTCTTGAAAAACAGATTGCCGAAGCAACTGATAAAGAAAATAATATCCGCAAGGATTTGCAGAGAGAAGAAAAACGTCTTTCTGAATTGAATGAAAACCTTAAGAACTATGAATCTATGATTTCTTCTCAGGAATCAGATTTGAATGCAAGCCGCCAGTCATTGGACAACACAATTGCAGGCTACAACTCACGCATTGCAGAACTTCAGGCAGAAGAAGACAAAATCTCTCAGAATGTAGATAAAGAAATCCTTTTCAAGTTCCAGCGCATTATTCAGCGTAACTCTGATGGTATCGTGGCTGTTCGTAATGGTGTATGTACAGGATGTCACATGATTCTTCCTGCACAGTTTGCAAACATCGTTCGCGTTGGCGATAACATCAACTTCTGTCCATATTGTAGCCGTATCCTTTATTACGAAGAGGTTGCAGAAGACGAATCAGAGAACTACTTTGACATTAATGCAGCCGGAAGCCTCGCCGATCTTGACGATGACTTTGAAGACGAGGAAGAAGACGAAGATATGGATAACGGAGATGAAACAATCTCTGATTCATACGATGATGATGATTCAGATTTGTCTGACGAAGACGAAGATGATAATTTGTCTGACGAAGATGAAGAGGAATCAGACGATGACTCTGATTCAGAGTAATTGATTTTTGAAAAATTAGATAGGATATAACCGCTTTGCTGCTTTGTGATGATACAGCGCAGCAGTGAGGTAAAGTCCGGGCTCCATCGGAAAAAATGCCGGATAATAACCGGGCAAAAACTGGCAGCTGCAGAACTTCTGCAAAGCCCTGTTTTTGACAGACAGTGCAACAGAAATTGTACCGCCCGCTGCAAAGCGAGTAAGGGTGAAAAGGTGGTGTAAGAGACTACCGGTCAGGCTGGTAACAGCCGGCGCTTGTAAACCTCATTTGGAGCAAGGTTAAGCAGCAGTAAGGTTTTTCCGAGCCTTATACTGCGGGTAAACCGCTGGAGCAGACTGGTAACAGTTCTGCGTGGATAGATGGTTATGCGTATGTTTTGATTTTTCGGAACATACAGGACAGAACCCGGCTTATTGTCCTATCTTTTTTATTTATAAATTAAAAAATGAAGAGTACAGAGAATACAAATCTTTACAAAATCCGAAATATGAAGCTGCTTAAGATTTCTAAAATTATAGCAGCAGTTTTTTTTGTACTTCTTGGTATTTTGCTTGCCTTTTACATCATTTCTGAAAATCAAAAAAATAATATAAGCATTAGAAATATCAAAAAAGCCTGGAACGATAACTACGACTACCAGACTGTTTACGACATCAGTAAAAAATTCATTCAGGACAAGCCTTTTAATAATACTGCGTTAATTTACAACAGTTACGCAAGCTTCTTTTTGTCTCAGTCACAATTAGAAAATCAGAAATCTCAGGAATTTCTTGATGAATGTATTACAAACCTAAGAATTGCAATCTACAATTCAAAAAAATCTATTCAGCCGCAAATTTATTACATGCTTGGAAAGGCATATTTTTATAAAAACACACTTTCAAGTCATTATTATTCTGACCTTGCCGTAAAATATCTGCTTTTAGCAAAAGAAAACGGATATGAGGCAGATGACATTCCCGAATATCTTGGTTTAAGTTATGCAACTCTTGGAATGACAATGGAAAGTATTTCTTCTTTTACAGAAGCTTTACTGATCCGTGAATCTGACACACTTTTACTTTCTATTGCTGAACAGTATTACAAAACAAAAGAATACAATGTTTCAAAACAGTACCTTTACAGGGTGATAAATAATAGCAAAAATGATAATATTATTATAAAAGCACGCAATTTAATGGCTTCTATCTTGATTGATGAAGAAAAATATGATGAGGCGCTGCAAGAATTTAATAATGTTTTGCAAAAAACAGCAAATTCCGCTGACGCACATTATGGAATTGGTGTAATATATGAGAAACAGGGCAATATTGTAAAGGCAAGGGCCGAGTGGCGCAGTGCGCTGAGGGCACAGGCAAATCATCCTGGAGCTTTGCAAAAAATGTCCGAAAATTAAAGATAAAATTATTCGAAAAAAAATATGTGGGAGGACTCTGATGAGTTTTTTAGATCATTTTTCTACTGACATTGGTATTGACTTAGGTACTTGTAATACATTGATTTATGTGCGCGACAAGGGAATCGTAATTGATGAGCCTTCCGTAATTGCTGTAGAACGCGGTACAAAAAAGATTGTAGCTGTAGGTTCAGAAGCTAAGCGCATGCTTGATAAAACTCCTGGAAACATTATTGCAATTCGACCTCTGGCTGATGGTGTTATTGCAGACATCGACAGTACAGAAAAGATGATTAAATACTTTATTTCAAAAATTATCCCACGACATCAGATTTTCAAATCTGTACGAATGAAGATTGGTATTCCTTCCTGCATTACAGATGTTGAACGCCGTGCTGTAATCGAAGCAGCAGTAAAAGCTGGTGCAAAGGAAGTTGAAGTAATTGCAGAATCACTTGCTGCTGCTATTGGTGCAGAAATCCCGATTTTTGAACCAGCTGGACATATGGTTTGTGATATTGGTGGTGGTACATCCGAAGTTTCTGTAATTTCTTTGGGTGGTATGGTTGTTACTCATTCTATCCGCGTTGGTGGTGATAAGTTTGATGAAGCAATTGTAAAACACGTAAAGAATGTACATAACCTTATTATTGGTCAGACAGCCGCAGAACGCCTTAAGGTTCAGATTGGTAATGCTGCCCCAGAAAAAACAATCGAAAAGATGGAGCTTAAAGGTACTGATGCTGTAACAGGTCTTCCACGCCGTCTTGAAATAGACAGTGTAGAAGTTCGTGAAGCATTGAAAGAACCGGTAAGTAAAATTGTAGAAGAAATTAAGATTGTTTTGAGCGAAACTCCTCCAGCACTTGCTTCTGATATTATTGAACGCGGTATTGTTATGACTGGTGGTGGTTCTATGCTTCGTGAACTTCCAAAACTCATTTCTAAAGAGACTGGAGTTCCTGTAATTCTGGTAGAAGAACCTCTTAAATGTGTTGCATTGGGAGCAGGTAAGGCATTTGAAATGTTTAAGGATATGTCTTCTGAACGCTCAATTTACGACAGCCTTAACGACTAGACAACATGGCAAGAAAGAATAAAGGCTTCAAGTTCGGCTTTGCAGAATTTATTTTTATCCTCCTTGTAGTCATTTCTTCTACAATGCTGACATTCAATTCAGGAAAATTTGTACTTAGCTTTAAGAAAATTGGATTTTCTGTATTTTCTTCAATTGAAAAGTGCGTTTTTTCTGTAACTGATGGTGTTACAAATACAATTACCTCTGTAGCTGAACTTAGAAAGTTAAAAAAAGATTATAATGAGCTTGTATTAAAACTTGAAAACTATGAAAAAATGCAGCGAAGTAATGTTGATATCCGAAAGGAGAATGAACGGCTTCGTGAACTTTTGGATTTTTCTGTAAGCACAGAAGAAAAAAATATCCCGGCACAGATAATTTCCCGTGAACTTGATAATAACTTTTCTTATCTTACAATAGATAAGGGTAGTATAAACGGAATTAAAAAGAACATGCCTGTTCTTGCTTACCAGAACGGAAACCGTGGGCTTGTAGGAAAAATTGTTCAGGTTGGAACATTTGCAAGCCTTATTATGCCTGTTTACAACACAAGCAATAACGTTTCTGCGCGTATTCAGAATACACGCGACTTAGGCCTTGTAACAGGGCAGGGTAATCCAGATTTGCCACTGCAGATGCGTTACATAAGAAAACGTGTTGCACAGGAACTTAACTTTGGTGATGTTATTGTAACTTCTGGAGAAAACGATAATTACATGCGTGATGTTCAGATTGGTACAATTTCTAAAATCACTGTTCTGGACTACAACTCATCTTTGAATATTGAAGTAACGCCTATAATTGATTTTTCGAGACTGGAAAATGTAATTGTAGTAAATCAGAAAGAGCTTAATGATAAACATCTTCAGGAGGAAAAAGAATGACAAAATCATTACTTGTAAGTACTTTTATTCTTTTTTGCTCGGTAATAATTGAATCATCAATTCTTTCAAATATTACATTTCTAATGGTTGTTCCAGACCTCGTTCTTATCTGCTGTGTTTATTTTTCACTTTTGAACGGAAAAATTGCGGGTGAAACAACAGGATTTATTTCCGGATTACTTTTGGACTTTGTAACAGGAATTCCTTTTGGATTTAACTGTCTTTTTAGAACAATTATGGGATATATTTTTGGCAGTTTTACAGAAACTGTTTTGCTCAAAGGTCTTGTAATTCCGATGGTAACGATAGGAATTGCAACTTTGCTCAAATCTCTGCTAGTTTCTGCAGTAACAGTATTCTTTCCAAATGTAAATATCTTCCATCCTGGAATTATTTCTCAGGAATTTTTGTTTGAATTTGTTTTAAATATTGTTCTGGCACCAATTGCATTTAAGTTTTTGAGTTTCTTTAATAATCTTCTTGAAATTTCTACAACTCAGGATAAGGTAGATAATGTATAGAACAACTGGAGAAACAGTTTCAAAAAACGCTAGAATTTTTCTTCTTCTCATTCTGTTTGCTGTAATTTTTCTGGCATATATTCTGCGCCTTTTTTCTATGCAGATTATTCACGGAACTCATTACCGATCACAGTCTCAGAGAATCTCAAGTTTGATTACAACTCTTCCTGCTCAGCGAGGAGAAATTTTTGACCGAAATGCAACACTTCCAATGGTTATTAATACCGAAAGTTTTGCAGTTGAAGTTACACCAGGAAACATTCCTGCAAACATGTATGATACAGTTACATTCAGACTTGCTAAGTATCTTGGAATTTCTAAAGCAGACATTGATAAACGTATTCCAAAAAATATCCGCCGATCATATTCAAACGTCATTGTAAAATCAAATGTTCCGTTCAGTATTATTTCTAATATTGCAGAAAACATTAATGATTTACCAGGCGTTTCATGGGCTTCTAAACCTGTAAGAAATTATCTTCATACACCGTCACTTTCGCATATTGTCGGCTATGTAGGAACAATCACTCAGGAAGAAATGAACGTTCTTTACAATAAAGGTTATACAAAGGACAGTATTGTAGGTAAAACTGGTATTGAAAAACAGTATGATTCGCTTTTACAGGGAACTGTCGGACAAGAAATGTCGACAATTGATGTATTTGGTCGAGTAATTTCTGATACTCCGATTGTTGAACCTCCAAAAATGGGAAATAACCTTGTTCTGACAATTGATTCAGACATTCAAAAGCTTGCAGAAGAAGCACTTGGAGAGCGAGTAGGGGCAACAGTTGTTCTAAAACCTGCAACAGGCGAAATTTTAGCAATGGCATCTTATCCGTATTTTGATTCAAATATCTTTAGTTCGGATGATGCCGGAACTGAATATGCAAAACTTTTGAATGACTCTTCAAAACCTTTGATTAACCGTGCCGTTCAGCTGTCTTATCCGCCGGCTTCTACATTCAAAATAATTATGTCTGCAGCAATGCTTCAGGAAAATGCTTATCCGTCTACAAAAAAGATTGAATGCCGCGGCTTTTTGAACTATGGTGGACGAGTTTTCCACTGTCATATTCATAGTCCTGGACACGGATGGCTGGATTTAAAGAATGCACTCGCTCAGTCATGTGATATTTATTACTGGACTGTTGGACGTGATTATCTTGGTATTGAAAAAATATCATCATATGCAAAAGAATTTGGACTTGGTCAGATTACACAGATTGACTTGCCAAGCCAGGTTGCAGGGCTTGTACCAACAGCAGAATGGAAGGAAAAACGCTATCACGAAAAATGGCTTGGCGGTGATACTATGTCCTGCTCAATTGGTCAAGGATATCTTGAAGCAACACCTCTTCATCTTGCAAATATGATTGCTATGGTTTCTAATGAAGGTGTAATTTATAAGCCTCATCTTCTTAAAGAAGTGCGTGATTCTGTAACAAACGAAGTAATTTCCGAAGTAAAGCCTGAAGTTTTAACAGAATCTACAATTGATAAAAAGGTTTGGCTCGAAGTACAGGAAGCACTGCGTTACACAGTAACTGACGGTACACCTCAGTATCCGATGCACAATAAACTTGTAAAAATTGCATGTAAAACTGGTACTGCCGAAGTTGATCAGTACAAGAGTTTGAATCAGTGGCATTCATGGCTGGTTGCATATGCGCCATACGATGCACCGCCAGAAGAACGTGTATGCGTTGCTACAATTGTAGAAGCTGTAAACAAATGGGAATGGTGGGCACCATACTGTACAAACATTATTATTCAGGGAATTTTTGCACATCAGACTTATTCAGAAGCTATTAAAGAGCTTGGATTTGAATATCTTAATAAAAACGTTGGAAGACGAGAGTAGGGTAATATGAAAAGCAGATTTTTTTCAAAATTCGACTATTTATTAATGCTCGCAGTTTTTGCCCTTGTTACTATTGGAATTATGTTTATTTACTCATCTTCCATCAACTCTGATGGAATTTCCGTTACAAATGAACATATAAAACAGATTGTCTGGGCTTCTATTGGTGTAGTTTTAATGGTTTCACTTACACTTTATGATTACAGACGCCTTCAGTCTACAACTTTTTATTTGTACATATTTTTAATTATTCTTTTGATTTATACACGAATCTTTGGTAAATATGTAAACGGTGCTTACAGCTGGATTGGCTTTGGTAGTTTTGGTATTCAGCCGTCTGAATTTGGTAAGATTTTTTATATTCTTTATCTGGCCAATTTCTTATACGAAAGCCGTGGAGAAGATCAGTTTAAGCGCTTTATGTTTGCAACTTTGATTATGCTGGTTCCATTTGGCTTGATTATGCTCCAGCCAGACCTGGGAACTGCAAGTGTTTACATTCCGATTTATCTTATTATGTGCTTTATGGCAGAAGTACCTGTAAAGTACATTGGATATGTTCTTTTATTCGGTTGTCTTACAATTTTTAATACAGTTCTTCCTGTATGGAATGCAGAAATTGCAAATCATCCTGTTGCAATAATCTCAATTCTTACAAACATGAAGCTTAGAACTGTTTTAATTTTTACAACACTTTTGATTACTATCCTTAGTTATATCGTTCTTAAATACTTTCATGGTCCTGAGTATTTTAAATGGATTGCCTATGTTTTTAGTGCAATCACAATTGCTTTGATTTTTTCTATTCCAGCTAGTAAAGTTCTTAAAGACTATCAGATTAAGCGTCTTATTATCTTTATGAATCCAGATAAGGATCCTCGTGGAGCGGGCTGGAATATTATTCAGTCTAAAGTAGCAATTGGTGCAGGCGGTCTTTTTGGACAAAGTTATCTGCACGGAACACAGAGTCATTACCGCTTTTTGCCACAGCAGAGTACAGACTTTATCTTTAGCATTATTTCTGAAGAAATCGGCTTTTTGGGTGCATGCGTAATTTTTGCAATATACTCGTTTATTTTGCTTAAAATTTTATGGCTCTTAAAAACCTGTGCTAACTCTTTTGGAACATATATCGCATCTGGAATTTTTGGAATGTTCCTTTTCCATTTCTTTATTAATGTTGGAATGGTTATGGGTATGATGCCTATTACAGGTATTCCATTGCTTTTCCTTTCATATGGTGGTTCTTCGCTTTTAATGGCAATGAGCTGCATCGGCTTTATTATGAGTATTTCTTACCGCAGAAAGAACTTTAACGAGATTGAGTAGGGATAAAAGACTAAAGTGGTTTACGCCCCCTAAATTACGTAAAAAAGCACTTTTGGTAGACAGAACATGTATTATAGAAAGTGATTCGTATATTACTTGTTAATCTGACTTTCAAACCAGGTATACATAGAATCAATACGGCGCTCAAATGATTTGTTCAGACGGTTTTCGATTATAGAAAGTTTTACGTATTTTGCCTTTACATTAAGGTATAAAGTCAATTTATCTGAATCTGTGTTCTCTTTGAGCACTACAAGATTTATTACAAGATTATTTGGTTTTACAGCTTTTACAGGACCAAGCTTAATAGAATCAACAAGCATAAAGTTTACGGCAATTTCGTTGGCTGTTTCAAAATACGAAAGTTCGTAAATGCAGGTTCCAAGCGAATGATCTTCTAAAAGACAGTAAACTTTTTTTCCATCTGCAGATAAGACTTTTTTTACTTCATCCTCGCCTATTGGATTTTTTGTTTCAGGACTGTCTATAAAAGTAGCCACAGAGTATAAAGTTTCCCAGGTCTTGCTCCCTGTAGAATAATATTTAATTCCCTGCATTGTAGAAATTGTCCGCAGAATCTGAGAAAGCTGCGGCATTGATTTATCATTTTCAAGATAAAAAATCTTCTCTCGGAAAAGACTTGGTTCTGAGTCCAGAGAATAATCAGCAATGATTTTTGGCAATAGTTCACTTTTTACTGATGTGGAAATTGTAAGTGCCGGATTTGAATTAGCAGCAGCTGCAGGAATATCTTCCGGAGGAAGTTCTTTTGAAAACACTGAGTTACATAAAATAGCGATACAAAATACTGTTAAAAGTTTTTTCATAATTAAATAATAATATAAAATAACAAAAATTACTATCAACCAAGCTGACTGAGCTTTTCACGGATAAATTCTGACTTTTCTTTAAGTCCGATTTTACCAAGCTTAATAAAGATAACGTTTGGAAGCTGAGGATCAAGGCGTATTGTTCCGGGATTTTTCTGTAAAAGCTTCATAAATTTATCGATTGAAATATCAGATACCTTTTTGAACTCAACTTTAACTTCGCCCATACGCTCTTTAAGAGAACCAATTTTAAGCTTTTTACAAAGGATTCTGATTTCTGCAAGGGCTAACAGACTTGAAACTTCCTCTGGAATAGGTCCAAAACGGTCATTTAATTCGCCAAGAACAGCATCGAATTCATCATCAGTTGTAACAGAAGAAATCTTTTTGTAAATTTCCATCTTAATCTGCTGGTTAAAAATGTATGTATCTGGAATAAAGCCTGTGTATTCAAGTTCCATAATAACATCTGAATGTTCGGCGGCATCGTAATCTTTTTGAGCCATAAGGCGATTAACTGCGTCGTTCAAAAGACGTACGTACATATCAAAACCAACAGAATAAACTTCGCCGGACTGATCACGTCCAAGAAGGTTTCCAGCACCGCGGATTTCCATATCCTTCATAGCAATTTTAAAACCGCTTCCAAGTTCGGTAAAGTCGCTTATAACCTGAAGACGCTTCATTGCAACTTCGGAGAGGGCCTTGTGCTCAGGATACAAAAGGTATGCGTATGCCTGACGGTCACTTCGTCCAACACGGCCCCTCAGCTGATAAAGCTGGCTTACACCGTACATGTCGGCACGGTCAATGATGATTGTATTTACGTTTGGAATATCAATTCCGTTTTCAATAATTGTTGTTGCAATAAGCACGTGGAAACCGCCCATCTTAAAGCGATGGAAAATGTCATCAAGTTCTGTGCTGGTCATCTGACCGTGAGCAACATCTACTAAAACTTCAGGCACAATCTGTTCAATTTTATGACGAACTTCCAGAAGAGTTTCTACCCGGTTATGAAGATAGAAAATCTGGCCGCCCCGCTCTATTTCCTGTCTGATGGCATGAGCCACGCGCGCATCTGTATATTCATCGATTACAGTTTCAATTGGCTGACGATTCTGAGGAGGCGTTGTCAAAAGACTCATATCGCGGATTTTAAGAAGGCTCATATGAAGCGTTCGTGGAATTGGTGTTGCAGACATTGTAAGACAGTCTATGTTGTTTTTCATCTCTTTGAGTTTTTCTTTGTCTTTTACGCCAAAACGCTGCTCTTCATCAATAATCATAAGACCAAGATTCTTAAACTTTACGTCTTTCTGAATGATTCTGTGAGTACCTACTAAAATATCAACATTGCCTTCTGCAAGTCGTGCAAGAGTCTTTTTCTGATCGGCAGTGCTTACAAAGCGAGACATGCGTTCAATCTTTACAGGAAAATTCTTAAAACGCTCTACACAGTTATCATAATGCTGTTCTGCAAGAATTGTTGTTGGTGCAAGGAATGCAACCTGTTTTCCACCCATAACTGCCTTAAAAGCAGCACGCATTGCAATTTCTGTTTTACCGTAGCCAACATCACCACAAATCAGACGATCCATTGGAACAGGCTTTTCCATATCAGCTTTAATCTCTTCTGTAACGGTAATCTGGTCTGGAGTATCTTCGTATGGAAATGCGGCCTCAAAGGCTGTCTGCCATTCAGTTTCTTTTGGAAAGGCAAAACCAACCGCTGCCTGACGGCGAGAATACAAATCTATAAGCTTCTGGGCAATTTCTTCTACCGCCGCCCGTGTCTTTGCCTTGCGGTTTTCCCATGCCTTACTTCCAATTCGGTCAAGACGCGGGTGGTCGCCTTCGTTACCAATATATCGCTGAACAAGGTTTACCTGCTCAATCGGTACAAAGGCGAATTCTTTGTCTGCATATTCAAGTTTGATGTAGTCTCGCTCGTTTCCTGCAGCTTTTACGCGCTCAATTCCGTGAAAAAGTCCGATTCCCCAATTTACATGAACAATATGGTCGCCAGGCTGCAGTTCAACAAAGGTATCAATTGGCTTTGACTTAGCCTTATTTACAGTTTTTGGAACATATTTTCTGCGGCCAAAAATCTCGTTTTCCTGAATTACAAGAAGCTTGATTTCAGGAACAATAAAGCCTGCAGAAATTGGAAGCGGATAAAATTCCAGGGCATGAGGAAGGTGTGTTCCGTCTTCTGCCGTTACAAAATCCTTAAAAATCTCTTTTAAGCGCAAAGACTGATTTTCGTTATCGGCAAAAATATAAACGTGCCAGCTGTCCTTCTGCATCTCGCGAAGTTCATCTTTCAGATAATTTATATTGCCAAAGTAGCTGTGCCCCGGTTCGCTTTCAATTTTTATAATCTGACTGTCGCTATCTCCAGATTCTGAATCATCTTTTGCAACAGTCTTTAAAAGGATTCTGTTCTGACTCTGTTCCAGAAGTTTTTCAAAATCAAAAAGAATCATTTCTGGAGGAAAAACTGGAAGTGCCTCGCGAGACTTTCTATAACTTGCGTTATATTCACGCTGAATCAAAAGCTTTGCATTTTCCATTCGGTCGTAATCATAGAAAAACACAAAAACATCATCATCAAAATAATCAAGGATTGTATATTTTTGATTCCACAAAAACTCGTAATAAAACTCTTCGCCTTCGCTTTCGTGAATTGTGCTTAATTCGGACAGAACTTTGTCTTTATATTTTAGCGCTTCCTCTGTAAAAGGAAGGTGCACTCCCCTTTCTGCCGCGCTTCCTGGTGCTGCCGGTATAATTTCATCTTCATCACGCTGGATAGCAGTTTTCTGATATTCATCCAGTTTGTCTGAAAGTTTTGCAACAAGTTCTGAATTCCATAAAACTTCTTTCATCGGATAAATTGTTACATCATCACGACTTGCAATTGTAGACTGAGTGTCGGCATCAAAATCTTTAAAGCTTTCAATTTCATCAAAATCAAAAATTACACGAACCGCATTTTCTTCTGCAGGAAGAAAAATATCTAAAACTTCTCCTCGAAGGCTGAATTCACCACGGACAGTAACTTTTGGAACACGGGTATAGCCCAGAGAAGTCAGTTTTTCTGCAATTTTTGAAGTATCTAATTTTGTACCTTTTTCCAGCCTGAAACTTTGATTTTTTATATATTCAGGCGGCGGAAGAGCCGACAAAAAACATCTTTGTGGAATAATAAAAATTTGAGTCTTTTCTTTTACAGTAATTTGCGACGGTTTTTGAACGAGTTTTGAAAGAAAACCGGCCCTTTTTCCAAAAACGACCGAACCTACAGCCGCAGGACGATATGGAAGAACGCCCCAGCCAGGAAAAACAAACACTTCTGCCTGCGGGTAAACTGAATTAAAATCAACTGCAAGATTATTTGCTTCAAATTCTGTAGGAACAACAATCAGAATATCTGTAGAAAACGAATTATACTTTGGAGTTTTTTTGCTTGTGCCCGAATACTGCATTGCCTGAACGGTTTTTGAATGCTTGTGACGGGCAAAGTCGCCAATAAAGTACGAAAAAAGACTTCCATGTATGCCGCTTACAGTTAATGGAAATGCGTTCTGTTCATAAGAGTCTGTAATCTGATTAACAGCGGAATGAAAGCCGCTCCACTGGTGTAATAAATCGTTTATAGTTAATGATTTCATTTTAATTTACCGATAAATAATATATAAAAGGAGAACTATTTTGTCTTTACGTAAACTTTTTGTAATTATAACATCTCTCTTTATTTTTGGACAGACTTTTGCTCAGACCGATTCTGGTGTTCAGGATTTTTCAAAGGCAACTGTAAGCATAAAATATTTTAATAAAAACATTTATTACCCGGGACCTGCAGAAGAAAGCCCGATTTTTGTGCATATTTCCATCAAAAATAACGGAACAGAAACACTTCGTTTTAAGCTTGCTGATGACAGAATGTTCAGTATTGATTTTATTGCCTACACTGTTAAAAACAGCCGAGTTGAACAGAATGTAAGTCTTGTAGAAAAGCGTACAACAAATCAGACTGTGTACTTCCGCGAAATTGCTCTTGAACAGGGCGAAGAATATTCTTTTGTAGAAAACGTAAAAGACTATCTGAATATTCAGGACAGTTCCATTTACTATCTTGAACTGCTTTTTTATCCGGAACTTTATAAGTCAAAATATCTTTCTCTTAAATCAAACCGTCTGACTTTGGAAATTATGCCAAGTCCTAAGGCTACTGCTTCTAACTTTGTTGCAGTAAAAGAAAAGAATGTTGATCTTCTTCACCCGGCAGATATTGCTCCAGATAAAGTTGTAGAGCAGACAATCATTGCCCGCCAGAAATCACTTTGGGATCAGTTCTTCCTTTATATGGATTTAGAATCACTTTTAAAACGCAATTCAAACCTTCAGAAAAAATATGTTTCTTCAAGTGCAGAAGAACGCGACCGTATTTTGAGTATGTTCAAAGCTGATTTGATGCAGACAAAAATTGACAGCGACATTGTTTCTGTTCCAGAAAAGTTCCAGATTGAACGCACCACCTACTCTCCAACAGAAGGAAATGTAACAGTTATTGAATGGTTCAAGTATCCGAACTTTAGTGAAAAAAAGCGTTACACCTACAAAGTTCGTCAGCGTGAAGGTGTATGGCAGATTTATGATTATACTGTTGTAAACTTGGGAACAGAGTGATGAAAGTTCTGATAATCACAGAAAAACAGGATTTAAGCACAAAAATCAGCACTATAGCAAAAAATTATGGTGCTGATACAATTATTTATAAATGGTTTTTAAAAGCCCTTGATAATCTGGAAGAAATCCAGCCTGATGTAATTATTTTAAGCACCTCTGAATACCCTCGTCTTTGGAAAACTCTTGTTCAGTTTTTAAAAAGCGGACTTGGTGGACCAAATCCCCGCACTTATCTTTATAAAGACATTCCACTTTCTGAAGAAGATCAGGAAAAATACGAGGAACTTGGCATTAGCGGATATTTTACTCAAATTAATGAAAACTCGATGAGTTTCTTAAATACGAATGCTCCCCTTCCTGTAATTGGCGAAGTTTTATTTTCTATGCCACAGGACGGAAAAATCATTTCAGGCATGATTAATGCCGTCAACAAAAATGAACTTAAATGCACCCTTGATTTTGCAGAAGATTTTACGGATGTAGAAAAAATCCCGAATCTGAACGTTCGGCTTGAAAATCATATAAAAAACTGCTCAGCCCGCGTTAAGCAGTTTGATAAATTTAAAAACAGTTTAATTTTGGAAGTCCAATAATGGCTAATTCAGTTCAAAAAGAAGCAAAGTTTTTTTGCCAGTGCTGCGGTTCAGAAGTTCCTCGAAAATCAAAATTCTGCCCTAAGTGCGGAAAATTTTTTGCAAGCGTTTTATGCCCAAACTGCGGGCATACAGGAAAAACCAGTGATTTTATAAATGGCTGTCCTGAATGCGGATACGCTGTAAACGGTTCAAACGGCGGCAGCAAAACAAGCGGAAACACGCCTACTCCAACCAAAAACATAAAAATGAAGAAAAACAGACTTTATCTGCCGCTTGGAAAAAAATCGAAAAAAGCCGGCTCCAGCGATTCAGAACTTCCATTGTGGGTCTATCTTTTAAGTCTTGTAGTTCTTGTTGGCCTGATGATGGGCTTGTACAGCTGTCTATAACAAAAATCACATCTGTTATAATTGACCAAACTGCCGAATTTTTATAAGATATGTATACTTTTAATGCCCGGTTGGCGGAATTGGTAGACGCGCTCGGTTCAGGTCCGAGTGATTTTATCATGCGAGTTCAAATCTCGTGCCGGGTATTTTTTTATTTAACAATCACACCTTAAACTGATCCACCTGCACACCAATCTTTCCGATGGAATCACCAATCTGATTAGAAACTTCACGCAAAGCCGAACCTGTTTCGTTGATTTTTTTGGCTCCGATACTCATTTCTTCCATACTCTGAGTCATGGCAACAGTAGCATTCTGCAAGTTCTGAACTTCGTTTAGAATCATCTTGTTTCCTGCTTCCATCTCTGAAGAGGCATTTTTTACTTCTATAGTGCTGTCCTGCATATGATGAAGGGCCTCTGTAATCTGCTTAGAACCTTCGTTCTGTTCTTCCATGGCAGACTTAATCTGCATAACAAGCATATCGGTTTCTTCAAGTTTTTTAGATACTGCTTCAAATGCAAGACTGGCTTCTGAACTGGCAGAAACAACTTCGCCAATAGATTCCTTAATATGATTAAGCTGATCACCAATTGTTTTTGATTGTGATGTAGAAGTTTCTGAAAGCTTACGGATTTCATCTGCAACTACAGCAAATCCTTTTCCAGCTTCTCCGGCATGAGCAGCTTCAATTGCGGCATTCATAGCAAGAAGATTTGTCTGTTCAGCAATATCAGAAATTGCAATATTTGCTTCCTGAAGCATCTGAGACTGACTTTCAATCTGTTCAATACGCTCATTTACAGCTCTTTGCTTATCAATTCCAACCTGAGAATTTGAACGCAGGTCAGAAAACGAATTAGCCATTTTGTCCATTGAACTATTTACAGAAGAAATATTACCTATCATCTGTTCAACCGCGGCAGAAGCCTGTGTTACGCCACTGGACTGATTTTGAACCATACGTCCAAGGCTTTCGATATTTGAAGTAATCTCTGTTACAGCGCCGGCAGTCTGATTAACACTCTGATTCTGTCCTTCAATCTGGCGCTTCATACTGTCAATATTTGCAATAATTTCTGTAATAGAACTTGCGGTATCCTGGGTAGAAGAAGAAAGATTTTCTCCAGAAACCATAAGTTCATCTTTAGAATTCTTTACATCGCTGATAATTGACTGAAGTTTTTCGCTGAACTTATTAAAACCATGAACAACATCACCAATTTCATCTTTTGTAGTTACATTAAGGCGCTTGGTAAGGTCTGCATCACCAGAGGCAATACCTTCTATGGCATTACTAACATTCTTAAGAGGTTTAATAGAAAGTTTTAAAACAATCAGTCCTACAACCTGCGCAAGAACAAGTGCAAAAACAGTAATAATGGCCATAGCATTCATAAGCTCTGTAATTCCATTATAAAAATCATTATAAGGAGCAACACAAACGGCACTCCAGTTGCAGCCTTCAATCGGCTGATAAGAAACGGCAAACATTTTCTTTTCTACTTCATCATAAAAGACTTCTGCCGCTGTATCTCCGTTCATAATGCGTTCAAGAACAGGCTTAAAGCCTTCCGAAACTACATCGGAAGCAACTACATTTTCTTCTACAAGTTTTTGATCTTCGTGAGCAATGTAGCGGCCAGTTTTTCTACTGATTACAAAAGGATGAGAAGCTTTTCCGACCGTAATAGTAGTCATGGTATGGCACAAATCAGAAGAATCTACAACGGCAGTAACTTCTCCAATCTGCCTGCCATTTGTATCAAAAAAAGGAATTGCATAAAAAGTACTAAGGCGGCCATTTGATTTTGACCAGTTAGGATCCATAATGGCGTATTTTCCCTGCATGGAAGTTACAAGATATTCGCGGGTATGCATATCGGAATATCTTCCGTGAGTTCCGTAACCTACACCATTTTCATCATAACAGCCAACACCAATATATTTTGATTTATTTTTTACAGCCGAATTACCAAGCAGCCATTTATCATGTAAATCAACGTTTGAATCCCTAAAAATCGTAAGACTTGCAAGCGTTTCAAGCATTTTGAATTCACGGTCATTGATTGTCTGGATTTTTGCAGCAACCGTATTTGCAATACTCAAATTACCAGCCTCTACAGCCTGTGTTAATTCCTGTTTAGATTTAAAATAACTGAATAAAGCAATCTGCGATGCAGTAATAAAAATCAACAAAATCAAGGCTAGTGAAATTTTTGTCTTAATACCCATTACAATCTCCTGTGTAAAAACTTTTTGCCTTTGTATCAAAATTATAACACAGGATTATTCAATTTAAAAAAAACTTATTAATATTTTAGTAAATTTTCGCTATTATAAAACTATGGATTTTAAAACGTTTACAGCAGCAAAAAATGATGACGGAAGACGCCTTGATAAAATTATCCGAATTTTTGCCCCTGACATTACACTTTCCGAAGTTTACAAATATATCCGCAAAGGACTTATCAAAATAAACGGAAAAAAAGCAAAAAATGATTCGCATGTAAACGAAAACGACCAGATTCAAATTGCAGGTTTTATCTTAAACTCGCAAAAAAATAATAAAAATGATGATGGTGCCGAAAACGGCACAGAATACAAGGCCCCGGCCCACGTAAAACCCGTTTTTGAAAACGAACATCTTTTAATTATTGATAAACCATACGACATCAGCGTACACGGAAGCGACACCTCTCTTGAAAAAGAAGTTTTTGACTATTACAAAAATTCCCGAAATGAAGCGTCACTTTCCTTTAGACCAGGCCCACTCCATCGTCTGGACAGAAAAACCACAGGACTTTTATGCTTTTCTATGAGCCTTGAAGGTGCACGCTGGTTCTCAGAAAAAATTAAAACTCACGAAATTCAAAAAAAATATGCAGCACTTCTGGAAGGAACCCTTACAAAAACAGAAGTCTGGGAAGACAAGCTTGAAAAAGAAGTTGCAGAAAGTAAATCTTCCTTCCACACCGTAAAGGCTTCTGAAGATGGAAAAACTGCCCTTACAATAGTAACCCCTGCCGCCCACGTTGTTTTTAATAACAGGGAGGTTACATTAGCCGTTCTGGATATTAAAACAGGGCGGACACATCAAATCCGTTCCCAAAGTGCACTGCATCATCATCCCCTGGCAGGTGATACAGCGTACGGTGGAACGGTTATTAAGAATTCAAAGAGAGATTTTTATCTGCAGGCATTTAGTCTGACCTTTCCGGAAAATCCGGTAGGACTTCCGCAGCAAGTAAAAATCGAACTTTCTGAAGATTTTAAATCCATTTTAAAACTCTATGGGATTCAGAACTTTGACATTTAGCTGATATTTACTTTTGAAAAACCAAATTTGGAGTTATAATTATTATGATGGGTGATTTAATTAAAAATATTGCACAAAAGTTTAAGCCTGTTATGGTATATGCTCTGGTTGGTGAAAGCGGAACAGGAAAAAGCTACCGCTCAAAAGGCCTTATGGAGCAATACGGAATCAGAGCCATAATCGATGATGGTCTTTTAATCCAGGATGATAAAATTATTGCAGGCCGTTCTGCAAAACGCGAAAAAACATATATGGGCGCTGTTCGAGTTGCCCTTTTTGATGACAAAGAACACCGCGATTCAGTTGCAAAAGTTTTAAGAAAAACTCACATTAAAAAGATTTTGTTGATTGGAACTTCAGAAAAAATGGTGACAAAAATTGCCATGAGGCTCCAGCTGCCACAGCCACAAAAAATCATTCATATTGAAGATATTTCCAGCGCAGAAGATATTGAAAAGGCTCAGAAATCACGCCACGTAGAAGGCAAACATGTAATTCCAGTTCCTTCTATTGAAGTAAAACAAAAATACCCTACTATTTTTTCTAATTCCCTGCACGATTTAATCGGAAAAAGCAGTTTTTTGTTCAAAAATAAAAAGAACAAGTCTGCCAAAATGATTGAAAAATCAATTGTTCAGCCAGAATTTTCTAAGAAAGGCCGCATAGAAATTTCTGAAGCTGCCCTTACACAGATGACAATGCACTGCGTAAGCGAATGTTCGCCAGACGTAAAAGTAAAGAAAATTTCTGTAAAAAAAGACAACCGCGGTTATAAACTTGTAGTTACAATCGACGTTCCGTTTGGCACACAGCTTACGGGCAAGGTACACAAACTTCAACAGTATATCATTGATAAAATTGAATCGTTCACTGGCATTTTGATAGAAGACGTTAATATCATCATTGATAAGATTTCTATGGAAAACCGCCAGAAGGAAACTGACACAATAAAAGATAAGTTGTTAAAAAAATAATGCCAGCATAAAACTGGCACTCTTTTTATTTTTTAATCTTTTTTGACTTACCTTTAGATTTTGATTTAGGCTTTTCGTCCTTATCTTTATCTCTTGTCTTTTCTTTCTTTTTAGGCTTTTCTTTTTCTATGAGTTTTATAGAAACGCCCTGAGCCTGCAAGGCAGCTTTTACGGCATATTCAAGTTCGCGGCGGACAGGATTCATAGGAAGCACAAAATTACGGCATTCTGTCCAGGTTTTTGCATAAAGCTCGCTTACAGAAGACTTTTCCTGTACTTCGCCAGTCCAGTTTGTAAGTCGTGCAACAAAATCCTGAATCATAAAAACCATCTTTTTTCCAAGGCGGGCATCACTGTCTGTCTGATTAAGCTGGTCGAGCATTTTTATGCTCTGCATGTATTTGCGTTCAAAAGCACGACTTTCGTAAATTAAAGCGGTAGCAGAAGGCTGCAGATACATATAAAGATCGCAGTTCAAAGCCTGCGCAATAATTTCTGAAGCATGAGAGTTATTCAGGATTTTAAGCATTTCTTCTGTAAGACGTGATGGAGAAACTTGAGAAAGCAAAGAAGAAGATGCGACGATTTTACGGCGAAGACTTCTGGACATTTTTGCATGCGTTGTAGCAGAGTATTTAATTGCACGCAGCATTCGCACAGGATCTTCTATAAAAATCTTTTCAATAGGAATTACTGGGCGAAGAACATGCTTTTTAATGTCCTTCATGCCTCCAACATAGTCAATAACCTGCTCCTGAACAGGATCGTAGTAAAGGGCATTCAAAGTAAAATCACGGCGCTGAACATCTTCTTCTATTGTTCCAAAGGCATTACCTACTGAACCGTCACAGATTGAGCGGAATGTACTTACTTCGAATATTTTTTCACCAAATACAACGTGAACAAGGCGGAAACGACGTCCGATTATGCGAGAATTTCTGAATATTTTCTTTATTTTTGATGGGGTCGCGTCAGTAACAATATCAAAATCTTTTGGTTTGTTGCCAATTATTAAATCTCTGACGGCACCGCCTACAATATATGCAGTATAGTCTGCATCTCTTAAACGGTTAATAATCTGCAGTGCGTCTGGATCGATATTGGCATGTGGTATAAGATGTTCTGATTTTGTGTAAACGACAGCTTTTTTTACAAGCTTCCCATTCTTATCAGTACCATAACGATATAACACGATTATGATATATTATTTGAAAAAATGGTTTATTTCAATATGCTATCAAACCACTCAATAACATCTTTTTCTACAATATCCTTGTCGTTCTCATTTAAAATTTCGTGACGGTCGCCTTCGTAAGACTTAATCGCAAGCTTTTTAACGCCGTTTGTCTTGTAGATGTTGTAAAGCTTTTTGATTGTTGCGCCATACGAACCGACAGGATCTTCTGAACCGTAAATAAAGAAGATTGGCAGGTCGTTAGAAATCTTTTTGATATTTGAACTCTTATGAATCATTTTAAGGCCATGAGTCATATCATAATAGAAAGAAATTCTAAGAGGGATTCCGCACCATTTATCATCCTGATACATCTGAATGTTCATCTCGTTTGCAGAAAGCCAGTCCACGTCAGTTTTTTTATTAGAAATTCGTTTGTTGTATGAACCAAAAGACAATTTAGAAAGCAGATTACTGTATGAGTCTCCACCGCGAATAGCTTTTATAAGAGAACTTACAAGACATCCGCAGTTTATAAGAGCACCCATAGGACCTGCAGTTCCGCAGAGAATACATCCGTCAATCAAAGTGCTGTATTTTTCTATAAAGCCCTGGGATACAAAAGATCCAAAGGAATGACCAAGAAGGAATACTTTTTTGCCAGAAAATTCCTTTTTGTCAGCTTCTATCATTTCGTGAAGGTCTTCTACAACGCGGTTAAAACCATCACTTTCGGCAAGTTTTCCAAAGCAGCCCTTACCTTTTTTTTCTGCATTTTCGGCAGTTCGTCCGTGTCCGCGCATATCATAAGCAACAAGTACATAGCCGTTTTCGCAAAGTACCGAGCCAAATCTATCATATCGCAAAGAATGTTCTGCAAGTCCGTGGTGGAGCTGTACTACGCCTTTTATATTTTCCACTTCATCAGGAATCCATTTAGTAACCCAAAGCTCAAAGCCGTCACTCATAGTCTGGAAATCACTCTTAGTAGTCATACTTACTCCAAAATGTTAAATTAAGATATGAATATTATAACAGATAAAATAGTTTTTGGTGGAAAATCTTTAACAAAAATCGACGGAAAAACTGTATTTATTCCGTATTCAATGCCAGGCGAAACTCTAGAAATTAAAATCACAGAAGAAAAGCGCGATTATGATAACGCAGAAATTGTAAATATCATTAAACCAAGCGAGCACCGCGTAAAGCCACAATGCCCTTATTATGAAAAATGCGGCGGCTGCAATATGATGCACATTGAACCAGGCTACCAGCGTGAACTTCGTAAACAGATGCTTGTAGATATTTTTATGCAGAACGGCATTGATATTTCTGACAAAGTGCAGATTGTTTATGACCGCGACACAAATTACAGATGCCGCTTCCAGCTCAACGACGGCGGACTAAGTCAGAAAAATGCAAATGTAATTATTCCCGTAGAAGAATGTCTTTGTGCAGAGGCTCCCGTAAACGAATGGCTTAAAGGAACTCCTGCATCACAGCGAGGAAAAGGTCGCACTCACCTTTTTGGAAGCGATTTTATGGTTAGTAACGGGCAGAACAGAGGAAAGCTGATTATTGCAGATGAAGCTGGCGATGGCAAAAAAAGCGAAATTGTTGTAAAAGGCTCTTCTAAAAAGAAGATTAAACTTAAGGAAAACAAATATTTTAGCGGTACAATGCTTTCTCCACAGAATACAGTTACAGTCAGCATTGGCGGTAAGAATCTTAGCTTTGATGTACGCGGATTCTTCCAGTCAAATCTTTTTGTTTTTGAAAAGGTTGTAAAACTGATTTGCGAAACACTTGGCAGTGGAGAACGCGTGCTGGATATGTATTCGGGCTGTGGCTCAATTTCTGCTTTCCTTGCAGACAAATTCAGTCAGGTAGTATTGGTTGAACACAACCGCGATGCTTTGGTTTTTGCAGAACAGAATATGGCTGGTAAAGGGCACGTAAGTTATGGCCTTAGCGGTGCAAACTGGGTAAAAAACTGCGCTTCTATGTGCGGCGAATTTGATGCCTGCGTAATTGATCCGCCGCGTTCTGGTATGGAAAAAGAAGTCTGCGATTATTTGTGCAAGAGCGGAATCCCACAGATCCGTTCACTTTCCTGCGACCCGGCAACTCATGCCCGCGACTGTGCAAAACTGATTGCAGCCGGTTACTCTCTTGAACAGATGTACCTTCTGGACTTTTATCCAAACACAAGCCACATAGAAAGTCTTGCAATATTTGTAAAATGAAAAAATATCTGAAAGTTTTTGCAGCATTAGGAATTTTAACAAGCCTTACTTCTCTCTGGGCACAGGAAACTAAAACGCCAGCTCTTTTATGGCAGACGGTTCTTTCCGGCAAGGTTATTTCTGAGCCTGCAAAACTTTCTTACGGGTTTTGCGTAATTACAGATGCCCGTAAAATTGACTGCATTAACTGGAAAGGTAAAAAAATCTGGGAAAAAGAAGCTCCACACCCGCGCGAATGTGCAATCTTTAAGCTTGATAACGATTTTATACTTCTTTCTGACAATTTTAAGAGCTCTGTAAGCCTTATAAACCCAAGCGGAATAAGACTTTGGGAAACTGAGATTTCTTTTAAGCCTGAAAACGCCGTTAGCGGACTGGACGGGCGTATTTTTATTTACGACACAAGCAATATTGCCTGCCTCGGAATAAACGGAATAATTAAATGGCAAGAATCAGTTGATACAAATTCCGAAAGCTTTAGGTTTTCTCCGTTCGGAGAGATTACATACGAAGAAGAATTAGAAAACATCCAGGACCAGACTCCAACATATAAACTTGATGCCTTAGATTCTTCAGAAATAGACGCATACAACACCGCACTTTTGCAAAAGCAATTCCGCGATTTTAGCTACGCATTTTTTTATGACAAAAAGCATGCTGTAATCTGCAAAAACGACTGGACTTTGGAATATTATTATTTTCCAATCGAACAGAATATTAAAACTCTGGCACAAAAGCAAAAATCAAAAAAAACTTATAAAAACTTTTACAATCTGAACGACATAAACTCAAATCTTACAGAAAATAAACAGGCAATAAGTGATGAGCGCATGGAAATTCTGCAGACAGGAAACTACGGCAAAAAAGAAATTCGATATGCTTCCGAGGCGCTTAATATTTTTAATGCCTACACCGAAGAAATAAATCTTTCTGAGTTTGGAACACAAAAAACTTATTCAACTTTTGAAGCAAACACAAAAGAATTTGAACGGGTAATCTGCCAGATTCCACTTTTTGGCGGAAAAGATTTTACAAACGTAACGGCAGAAATCGTCAATCATTCCAAAAACTTTTCTATCCTAAAAAACACAATGCGCGAGTTTGGAAAATGTGCCTACGACCCGGATTTTTTAGTGCTTACTGCCATAGAAACCCGCGCAAAAACCATTAACAGAAGAAACGAAGACGTAATTGTTGGCATGTGCGATGCCGTCTACGAAATTTGCCGCTTTATGGGCCGCGATGCCTACCACAATAAAGGAAAAAAAATCCTTGTAGATTTTCTTTACCCAACAAATCCAGACAGAATAAAAGCTTACGCGCGCAAAACTTTTGAAAAAATCAAAAAACTGGAGATGTAAAAATTTATTTACGGCATTTTCTTCTGGTGGTAAAATTAAAATGGAATGGCATTGGAGCTAAAAAAGAGTAAACTTATACAAGTATTTTTACTTTCGCTTACTGTTATAATTTTTGTTTTTTCCATGATTGCGTACAGAGTTTCGCTTTCTAAAATCATTAAGAGCATTACCTGGAATTCTCTGGAAGAAACAACAAGGCTTTACACTGCCCTTTTTGACCTGAAAATTCAGCAGAATTTCGGCCTTCTGGAATCTATTGCTGATGGATTTTCCTACATCGACACAACAAATCAAAAATCTACTACAAGCCTTATTCAGCATTTTTCTAATCAGTCAGACTTTTCTACCCTTTATTTTGCAGACACAGATGGAAATACCTTTGGAAACGAAGGAAAAAGTTTTGGAAATATTGCAAAAACCGATTACTTCAGGCGCACAATGTTTTCTGCAACAAAAAATATTTCTAGAACTGTAGAACAAGATTCCCGCCGTATTCCATCTTTTATTTTGTCTGTACCAGTTATTAAAGACGGACAGATTAGCGGAATGGTATGCGGCATTTTGAATCTTTTAAAACTGAATAATACGCTTGAAACTTATTTTAAAGATTCTAAAGGTTCCTTTATGATTATTGAAGGCAACGGCCATATCATCTTTTCTAATGGAGAAAATAAATCCAGCTACGGAAACAACTTCAACATTTTTTTGATTAAAAACAAGAGCTGTAAAGAAGAAGCCTTTTTAAAATACTCAGAAGATTTACGAAATCAGAAAAATGGAGTTATGGACTTCTTCTATCATTCTAAACGCCGTTTTTGTTCTTATACGCCTCTAAATATGAACAGCTGGTATCTGCTTACAATTATCCATACAGATATGATAGACACTCAGATGTCTTCTACGCATAAACTTACGGCTTTTCTTGCAAGCATAATGTCGCTGCTTCTGGTGATGAGTATAATTTTGATTCTTATAGCCGAGCGCAAAACAGAAATTGTTACAAACAGAAATGCAGGTCTTACAAAAATCTACGACAACAGTAAATCAATTGTTCTGGACATTGATTTAGTCACCAGAAATATTTCTTACAGCGGCGACACAGTCTTTGTTTTTGGAAAAGAAGTTACTCAAAGTGATTTCCAGCAGTTTGCAAAACTTACTAAAAAAATCCATCATGATGACAAGCACGTCATTGCTGAATTAAAAAAATCAGCCTTCAAACAGATTAGTGAATACACTGCAGAGTTCCGCCTTATGTGTACAGACGGCGAATATTACTGGTTTAGGGTAAATAATCTTCCTATTTTTGATGATCAGCACAAACCTGTGCGCTGTATGACAACTTTTACAAACGTAAACAAACAGGTACTTAAGGAACAGGAACTTTTGCATAAGGCAGAGTTTGACTCTCTTTCCGGCCTTTTGAACAAGGGAAGTTTTGAGCGCAAGGTTGAACAGCAGATTTCTAAAAATGCAAATCAGATTTGTGCGCTTTTAATAATCGACCTTGATAATTTTAAAATGATTAACGACACATTGGGTCACTCTATGGGAGACGCCGTAATCATAGATGTTGCAAAAAAGATTTCGCTGATTTTTTCTATCAAAGATATACTTGGACGCATTGGCGGCGATGAATTCTGTGCCTTTATAATTTTTGAAAATAATATGCCGCTTTCAGAATGCATTATGCACCTGAATGAAAAGACTTCTGATCTTAATGAAATCTTAAATGAAGCCTATTTTAATGATGATAAATATGTAGAAATTTCTGCCAGCATTGGCATTTCTATGTTCCCCGAACACGGCACAACCTACACAGAACTTTTTGACAGGGCAGATAACGCCCTCTACAACGTAAAGAAAAACGGCAAGAACAACTATATCATCTGGAATGAAGATTTACAGCAGGGCTCAGAATCTTCTTATTCGGGGCACAATAATCTTGATAAACTGATTTAGAAGCGGTATGTAAATGCATCCGCCTCCGCGTCAATGCCATCAGCCATCCGTCAATCGTCGGTCAATTTTTTCCAGCTCTTTCCATCATAGCTAAAAACCGATGCCTGGCAGTTTTTCTGGAGGCCTTTTCCCCAGAAGTGTGCCTTATCGTTGCCTTCCAAATAGCACATAAGGCCTTTGTTCAAAGCACCGTGCGCAACAATCATTACACGTTTTTTGTTCTGCCAGTCTTTTTCTATAACCGACTGAATAAAATCTTTTGTGCGCGCTAAAAGCTCTTCTAAAGATTCACCTTTTGGAGGAGGATTATATTTATCTGGTTCTGTAAAAAAATAACGGTATGGACTTTCGGGGCAATTCCATTCGGTATAACACACGCCTTCTTTTTCGCCAAAAGAAAGCTCGCGCAAACGCTTGTCACGCACAATCGGAATATTTCGATGCCCTCGGATAAGGCAGGCTGTTTCGTAGGCACGGATAAGCGGAGAAGAATAAATTACATCAAAGCTGGTATTATCAAGCTGAATTCCAAGCTGACCAGCTGCCTCGCGCCCCTGTTCGTTTAATTCAATATCTGTATTGCCCTGAAGTTTTCCTGCGGCATTCCACACCGTAAGTCCGTGACGGATTAAATAAAGTTCCATAAAAATGCCAGCCAGAACCTATTCAGAAATCAGATTTCTTTTCTTGAGTTCAGAAAGAATCAATTCAACAATCTGCTCCGGGTTATACTTTGAAGTATCAATAAAAAGGTCTACAAAACCGTATTCATTATTATCGATGTTGTAAAGTTTTTTGTAACGGCGGCTGTCTTCGCTGTCGCGCATTGAAGTAAAACGCTTAATTTCTTCTAAGTCTCCGCCTTCACGCTCGAATACGCGGTTAGCACGAACTTCATCACTTGCAAAAAGATAAACCTTAAAATCAGCTTCTTTGAGCATCCAGATAGCAAGCCGACTTCCCAAAACACAGTTTTCAGCCCGTGCAAGTTCAACCTGGTGATTATCTACATACTCATCGTAACTGTCATCAGTTTTGGCATTTTCAATTACCTGCGCAAGTGTTAAACCTTTTTCTGCAGCCAGCTGACGGAAGGTATAATTAATAAGTTTTATATTAAGTTTTTGAGAAAGCAAAGTAGAAACAGTAGTATTTCCACAGCCTGATTTTCCGCTGATAGCGATTCTAAGTTCGTTTGTAATCTTATATGACATATTTAAATTCCTATAAAAAGATTTTAACGGATTTTACATGCTTAATAAATCGGGATTGGAAAATTTATGGGTTTTCTTTACAAAAATATCCAGATTTGAAGCAATAAAAGACATTATATAAAATGAAAGCGACAGTCCTGTAAAAGTATTAACGGCAAACTGAATTAAAGGTGCAGTATCCTGAGAAACAATACTCAAAAAGACACAGAAAAATAGAATTGCGGCACCACTAAAGCCCCAGCTTCTGAAGGAAACTTTTATAAAATCCTTCTGCTGCTTCATTGCATTATTAACAATGCGTGTTATTTCTTCCGAGTCAACGTCAATTTTTTGTTTTAAATCTGCACATACAAGTTTTTCTGCCTTAGTAAGCATACGTACTCGTTTTCTGCATTCAGCACAAGTCATAAGATGTAAAGAAATGTTAACAGGTAACAGTCGATTTTTATCAACGTTGTAAAACTTTTCCATAATGTGACGGCATTTTTCTTTCATAATAAACCTCCAAGCTTTTGGCTTAATATCTTTTTTGCCCTGAAAATATTAGATTTTACGGTATTTATAGGAATTCCTGTCATTTCAGAAATTTCTTCCTGATTCATATCAAGATAAAAAAACATTTTTATACATACAGCATAATTTTCTGGTAAATCCAGAACGGCTTCATTAATTGCCTCTTTTGTAAGGCGTTTTATCTGTTCATTTTCTGGAGTATCGTAATAAGAAGGAATAAAATCTTCCTTGTCATCAACAGATTCAAGGGATTTAAATGATTTTTTTAAATTAATGGCTGTGGTAAAGGCAATTCTTGTAATCCAGGTAGAAAAAAGACTTTTACCTTTAAATGAATCCAGATTTTTGTAAGTTTTTATAAAAACGTCCTGAACAAAATCTTCGATATCGGGAATATCATTAAAAAACCTTCTACCCACGGCTTCTACCCGCTTTTTATTTAGCGCTACAAGCTGAGAAAAGGCTTCTGCATTTCCGTTCAGAGACTGGCGGACCAGAGCTTTATCTTTTTGAAGGCGAATAAAACTCTCGGTCTGCGCTATTTTATTTTTCATTCTTCAGGAATTCATAAAAAATAACAAAAACAATGCCAAGAGAAAGAGGAATTAAACCACCCAAAAGCCCCCAGGTAAGGCCTTTCATGGCATAAAACATTCCAGTAAGAACAATTCCTACAGCAATAAGCGAAAGTCCGCTTAAAAATGTAAAAGCTTTCCAGTTAAATTCAAAGGGTGCATAATTCTGATTTTTAATCTGAAGTTTAACTTCACGGTGATGCCATAAAATTGCAAAAAATATAAGAACAAAAGCCAGCACCAGTGCCACAATTGGAATAATACAGACAATTACCTGAGCCGCAGGCGAAATATGATTTAACATAACAAAACCTCTCTGTAAGATTAGACAAAGCCTGGGACAAAAAGTTGCATAAATCAAATTCTGTCCCCAAGAGCTTTTAAGCCACGTTCTTACTCTGTTCTCTTATATTTTCCAATGAATCTTTGGCAGTTACAACCATAGCTCCCACCTGGGCAAACTGATTTTTACTACCTATAGTATTAATTTCGCGGTTAGCTTCCTGACACAAAAAATCAAGCTTTTTACCAGGATAAGGATTATTGTTTATTTCTGCCTTCATTGCAGAAAGATGACTGTGAAGCCGTACAATTTCTTCGTTAATAGTGTATTTTACAAGCATGGCTGCAGTTTCTGTCATAATACGATTCTGATCAGCCTGCTCTCCCAAAAGCTCATTAAATTTTTTGGTGATAGTTTCTTTAAAGTATTCTTCCATTTTAGGCTGCCATTCTTTAAAGAAAACTGCACATTTTTCCAGAGCAGTAAGTTTTTCTAAAAGATCCTTTTTAAGGTTTTCGCCTTCACGCTCAGTATCAGAAGAAAACTTTTTTAGAGAAGCCTCAAAAACCGGCAGAATCATTGCCTTATACTTTTCCACATCATAACTTTTGTTAGAATTTAAAACTCCAGGCTGAGCAACCAGAAGAGAAAGAGGAATATCTGACGAATATCCCGTTGCCTCGGCTACTTTTTTGATTGCGGCCAGATAAGATTTTGCAGCCCCTACATCTGCAGAAATTTCTGCATCACTTTCAAGCTCTTTTACCCGAATAAAAACATCAACCTTTCCACGCACTACTTTTTCTGTAATTCTGGCACGAAAAAAACTTTCCAGTTGATTCAAATAAGGCGGAAGATTAATTGTCAAATCCAGAAAACGAGAATTTACCGATTTTATTTCTACACTGACTACAGCCTGTTCTGTTGAAACTTCTTCGTAGCCATAACCTGTCATACTTACCATTTTTAAACCTCCAGATGGGAAAAAACTCCCCCGCAACGCCCTGTTTTAATTTAATATTGCTTTTCCAAGACGCCAGTTATCTCCAGCTCCCATAGTTACAAACACATAACCATCAGGAAAATCTTTTTCACAAGGCTTTTCAAGTTCAGAGATAACAAAATCTTTTGCATCTAATATTTCTTCAAAATAATGAACATTTGAATGATTTTTCTTAGCCGCTTCATAAAGAGTTTTACCGGTAATATTAAAATCTGCAATATTTTCCCGGGCAGAAGCATAAATTTTATGAAGAATAACTTCATCAGCGCTGTCAAAACAGGCAGCAAATTCTTTTAAGAGAGCCTGAGTTCGAGAATAAGTATGACTCATAAAATCCACAATGATTTTGCGTCCCTTATAAAATTCCCTGAATCCTGCAAGAGTTGTCTTTACAGCTGTAGGATGATGGCCATAATCATCAATTACAATTACATCATTTCCTGATTTTGTAGTAAAACGACCAATAATTTCGCTTCTTCGCTTGCCACCTGTAAACTTTAATAGACCTCTTTTTATATTTTCTAGATAATTCTGAGGATTTTTACCAAAAGTTTTTAAAAGCTGGCAGACAAGTGCAACTGCAGCGGCAGCATCCATTACTTCATGGCGGCCAGGCATAGCGATTGCAAGAGAATCATCAAAAATAGAAAGAGTAAATTGATTTTTTTCATTGCTTACACCATTAAAAGTAAGCTTAAAATCCCCATTTGCAGATTCTCCGTAAGGAATAAGGCTTAAATCCGGGCGTTTTTTAAATGCAATCTGAACAGCATCGCAAGCACCTTTATCATCTGCACAGTAAATTACATCTCCGCCTTCTGGCAGTTTACAGATATAATCAACAAAAGCAGAACGGATATCTTCATAGGTTGGATAATAATCCTGATGGTCTGGTTCAACGCTTGTAAGAATGATTTTCTGCGGACAAAACGACATAAAATGACGCTGATATTCACAGGTTTCGGCAACAAAGATATTACCGCCCAAAGATTCAGTGCCTCCTGCCCCCGCGCCAGCATCCTTTACCAGAGGCGAAGTATAAGTACAGGTATTTCCAAAAGAATTAATAATGGAACCTGCAAGAATCTGCGAAGGTAAATCAATTTCTTTTAAAATTGTTCCGGTAAGACCTGTGGTAGAAGTTTTTCCGTGAACACCGCAAATTCCGCAGGAATATGCACGGCTTGAATACGAGCCTAAAGCCTGGGTATATAAAAGGCATGGAATACCACGGCTAACAGCTTCTATTAAATCAGGATTTTTATCAGTTTTATATGCAGACGAATAAATTACATACTGAACTTCATCCGTAATGTTTTCTGCACCAAAAGGAAGAGCCTTAAGCCCCAGTTTTTCAATAATTTCATCAGTATAAAAACGCTCGCTTACATCACTTCCAGTAATAACAGCACCTTTATGAAAAAGAATTTCAACAAGTGCTGCCATTCCAGTTCCTTTTATACCAACAAAATGAATATGAACACCCGAAAGATTTTCAGGTAAAGAAAGTTCTGAATTAGACATAAGTCCATTATAGCTTTTTGCAAGAGTTTTTACACTATTCTAGGCAATTTTAAAGCGCAAAACATTCCAGCTGGCTTTTTTAAGTTCAACTTCATAAATGCCGCCATCGACCTGCACTAAGTCTGCAGTTTTTGGTTCAACAGCGGTCGGATTTTCAAGGCTGTTTGTAGCACTTAAATTTTCCCCGCAAAGCTCAGTCCTGAAGAACATCTGAGTTTTTCCAACACCACTCAAATCAATTGTGGTAATGCTTGAATTATTTTTGTCTGTGTTTAAGGCAAAAACAGTTACTTCTGTTTCATCCTCACTTAAAACAGATGCAAAAATTACAGATGGAACTTCTCCATATTTTTTTGTGATTTTATTTTCAGTATTGGCAACCGGCTGCAAGGCTGTTCCACGTCCGTAAAGAGAAATATCGCGGAACGGATAGTAAATAGCCTGTTTATAAGCGCCTTTTCCAGGTTCTGTAAAAATTGGAGCAATTACATTTACAAGCTGGGCAAGACAGGCAATTTTTACACGGTCTGCATGATTTAAAAGAGTAATTGCCATACCACCAAAGGCAAGAGCATCAAGTAATGAATAATGATCTTCCAGAATACGAGGCGCTTCCATCCATGGATGAGGCTTTTGATTCTGCTGATACCAGATATTCCACTCATCAAAAGAAAGAGCCATTGTTTTATTTGATCTCTTAAGGGCTTTTACATAATCACAGGTTGCCGTACAGGTTTTTATAAACTGGTCCATATCATAAAAACTTGCAAGAAAATCATCATCATCACCAAAGTTTTCAAAATAACGGTGAATACTAATGTAATCTGCAGCATCATAAGTATGCTCCAGCACAATTCTGTCCCATTCAGGATATGTTGGCATTCCGCTGGAAGCACTACCGCAAACTACAGTTTTTATGCTTTCGTCAGTCCACTTCATAATTTTGATTGTTTCCAAAGCCTTTCTGCCATATTCTTCGGCAGTAAGATGACAAATCTGCCATGGACCATCCATCTCATTACCTACACACCAGGTTTTAATTCCATAAGGTTTTTCATGACCATTTTTACGGCGTAAATCACTCCAGTAAGTGCC